>NZ_JBQAEF010000010.1:0-204174 GCF_051915185.1 Bacillus cereus group sp. MYBKT14-1
ATGATGGCAGAGAGGTCACACCCGTTCCCATACCGAACACGGAAGTTAAGCTCTCTAGCGCCGATGGTAGTTGGGACCTTGTCCCTGTGAGAGTAGGACGTTGCCAGGCAATATTATTCCGCAGTAGCTCAGCGGTAGAGCTATCGGCTGTTAACCGATCGGTCGTAGGTTCGATTCCTACCTGCGGAGCCATTGGAGAGCTGTCCGAGTTGGCCGAAGGAGCACGATTGGAAATCGTGTATACGTCACAAGCGTATCAAGGGTTCGAATCCCTTGCTCTCCGCCATAGGATTTATAATATTTGGCCCGTTGGTCAAGTGGTTAAGACACCGCCCTTTCACGGCGGTAACACGGGTTCGAATCCCGTACGGGTCACCACTTTGGAGGATTAGCTCAGCTGGGAGAGCACCTGCCTTACAAGCAGGGGGTCGGCGGTTCGATCCCGTCATCCTCCACCATATAAATTTTATATGAATAGTATTATCGCGGGGTGGAGCAGCACGGTAGCTCGTCGGGCTCATAACCCGAAGGTCGCAGGTTCAAATCCTGTCCCCGCAACCAAATGGTCCCGTGGTGTAGTGGTTAACATGCCTGCCTGTCACGCAGGAGATCGCCGGTTCGACCCCGGTCGGGACCGCCATTTTAATAAGGCTCGGTAGCTCAGTCGGTAGAGCAGAGGACTGAAAATCCTCGTGTCGGCGGTTCGATTCCGTCCCGAGCCACCATTTATTTTAATAAAATACGCCGGCTTAGCTCAATTGGTAGAGCAACTGACTTGTAATCAGTAGGTTGGGGGTTCAAGTCCTCTAGCCGGCACCATGTAAGTTTCGGAGGGGTAGCGAAGTGGCTAAACGCGGCGGACTGTAAATCCGCTCCTTCGGGTTCGGCAGTTCGAATCTGCCCCCCTCCACCATTTACATAGGGGCATAGTTTAAAGGTAGAACTGAGGTCTCCAAAACCTCCAGTGTGGGTTCGATTCCTACTGCCCCTGCCAAATATATTTACACAACATGGCGGTTGTGGCGAAGTGGTTAACGCACCGGATTGTGGCTCCGGCATTCGTGGGTTCGATTCCCATCAGTCGCCCCATTTTTATTTTAAAAATTACAAATAATCTAATGGATACTTACATATAATTAAGTAAGAATTCGATGGGCTATAGCCAAGCGGTAAGGCAACGGACTTTGACTCCGTCATGCGCTGGTTCGAATCCAGCTAGCCCAGCCATTTTTGCGGAAGTAGTTCAGTGGTAGAATACAACCTTGCCAAGGTTGGGGTCGCGGGTTCGAATCCCGTCTTCCGCTCCAATAAAACTTTATATGGCGGCATAGCCAAGTGGTAAGGCAGAGGTCTGCAAAACCTTTATCACCGGTTCAAATCCGGTTGCCGCCTTTTCTTTTGTGCCGATGTGGCGGAATTGGCAGACGCGCACGACTCAAAATCGTGTTCCTTCGGGAGTGTCGGTTCGACCCCGACCATCGGTATCATGAACGGCGTAATAAAAGACTCTACACCAAATGTGTAGAGTCTTTTTATATTTTCATCACACTATAAAATAAGCAAAATGGTGTGTTGGTGAAATGGTTATAAATGATTAAGGTAAACTTATTCATTTAGTACATGCGATACAGTTGGGGAAAGCTACAAAACAATAAAGGGATAAATTTTTATCCCTTTATATAATTTCATTATTTTATAGAGAATTTCTCCAACCTGGTGACATGAAGTTAAATCCGACGCCACCAGTAGATATTAGTACATGATCAGCTGTTAATTTCGTAATTTCTAAGAACTTCTTTTCAAACTCTTCTCTGTTGTATTTGTACATAGTTGAGTCGCATGACCACATGTGCGTTGAAGTACTCAACCAGTCTCTTAATTCCTTTAATTCAGGAAACGACTCAAATCGAATTGGTTCATCTAATTTCATGAATCTCACTTGATAGATAGTTGGGTTTAATTTTTCTCCTATTCCTTTAAAAGCATGTGATTTTTTGTCTTTTGAATGTGTCATAATTCACCCTCCATCTTTTCTTCAAATTTTTTCCTATTTTTATTATACAACAATAGAAAACAATTATGGGAATAATATGGAAATATTTATTGGCAATATAAAAAGACTGTAACAGAAATGTTAGAGTCTTTTTGTTAAATTATACTATGTGCTTCTAAAATTCGTAATAAACGTAGGAATTCATGTATAATATAACTTGTCGAAAGAACAAAATGATAGTGATTTATATTATGTCTGTAATATGAATCAAAAATGAACTTTTTATATTTCTTTTAAAAATGTGTTGAACACACATTATATTTCATATTAATATTTTTATGTAGATTTAAAACGGGAAAGAGAGTGGAAAGTATGGGCCGTAAATGGAACAATATTAAAGACAAAAAAGCATCAAAAGATGCAAATACAAGCCGTATATACGCGAAATTTGGGCGTGAAATTTATGTGGCAGCAAAACAAGGCGAGCCAGATCCAGAATCAAACCAAGCACTAAGAGTTGTATTAGAGCGTGCGAAAACATACAATGTTCCAAGAACAATTATTGATCGTGCAGTTGAAAAAGCAAAAGGCGGTTCAGAAGAAAATTATGACGAGCTTCGTTATGAAGGATTCGGACCAAATGGAGCTATGGTTATTGTAGATACACTTACAAATAACGTAAACCGTACTGCAGCAGATGTACGAGCTGCATTTAGCAAAAACAGTGGTAATATGGGTGTGAACGGTTCTGTAGCTTACATGTTTGATGCGACAGCTGTTATCGGCCTTGAAGGTAAAACATCAGATGAAGTTCTTGAAATTTTAATGGAAGCAGATGTAGATGCACGTGACATTCTAGAAGAAGAAGATTCTGTTATCGTGTATGCTGAACCAGATCAATTTCATGCAGTACAATCTGCACTTAAAGGTGCTGGCGTTGAGGAGTTTACAGTTGCAGAATTAACAATGCTTGCACAAAGTGATGTAACACTTCCTGAAGATGCTCAAGCACAATTTGAGAAAATGGTTGATGCATTAGAAGATTTAGAAGATGTTCAACAAGTTTATCACAACGTAGACTTAGGAGAGTAATACGATAGATGACCCTTTTCGCTTAGCGGATAGGGTCTTTTTTATGAAGTTAATTAAGGTGATGAAGTATTAAAGGTATTTTGTTGTAGGTAGGGAATATGATTATAGGGATATATAAAATATTCATTATCTCTAGGAGGCTTAATATGGAACATAAGACACCAAAGCATATCGTTGCTGTAGCCGGTTATTTAACAAATGGAAAAAATGAAGTGTTATTAACAAAAGTGCACTGGCGAGCTGATACGTGGGAGTTGCCAGGAGGACAGGTAGAAGAAGGCGAAGCGCTCGATCAAGCTGTCTGTAGGGAAATAAAAGAGGAAACAGGGTTAACGGTGAAGCCTATCGGAATTACAGGCGTTTATTATAATACTTCTATGCATATTCTAGCTGTTGTTTTTAAAGTAGCATATATAAGTGGTGAAATAAAAATTCAACCTGAAGAAATACAAGAGGCTAAATTTGTTGATTTAAATGAAGAGAACATAGATGAGTATATAACGCGTCCTCATATGAAATCCAGAACACTTGATGCAATGAGAGCAACACATTTTATTCCGTATGAAACGTGGGAAGTACAGCCGTATAATTTAATAGGAAGATTGTAAAGAAAAGAGTAGCCGATTTGAGATACATTCGAATCACTACTCTTTTTTTGTATACTGTTTAAGAAAAAGGTCAAAATAATAATAGCACTAGTATTGATTTAGGGAACGTTTGTTCTGTATAATAAATCTATATGTTATATACATTTAGATTACTAGATAGTCAAAAGTATATATATTTGTAGATGATATAATTAAAGTGTAAAGTGAAAATATAATAGTCTTAAGGGTTTCTCTTTTATTGGTTATTCGTACTTTAACATAATCTATATTCAATATTTCAGATGAATAGTAGATAAAAAAAGACTGTGATACAATACTTTTTTATCCAACTATTTGCTGGGCAGTAAGCTTGATTAATGAGGGCCGATTAAAGTTTCACTTTATACCTTACAATGATGTAAGGTACGTGTAAGAGAAATCGATGGGATATTTTTTTACAACAATGTATTCTTAAAGTAAGAGTTATATGCTGTGTGGAAAAGAGGTGTTCAAGATGAAAGAACGAGTATTATCTAGGGTGAACTATCATCAAAAAGTTGCATTAAATCCAATGACTAAACTTTTTTATAAAGCCATTATATTATTATTATTGTTAAGTTGTACGTTATTATTCATTGGAAATGTAATGATTGAGAAAAGTGATATTAGTAAATTACATGTACCGGCTAAGTTAGAGGTGCCAGAATCATTAACACATGCATTTATTGCGACAGAAGATAAAAGATTTTATCATCATAACGGTTTAGATTATATAGCAATTATTAGGGCATCTGTTGAGAATATAAAGGCTGGTGGTGTCGTGCAAGGAGGAAGTACAATTACACAGCAGCTATCTAAAAATGCCTTTTTAACGAATGAACGTACATTTTCTCGGAAGTGGAAAGAGATTTTTTATACGAAAAAAATTGAACGCACATTTACAAAGGATGAAATATTAAAATTATATGTAAGTAATATTTATTATGGAGAAGGAGCATGGGGAATTGAAAAAGCAGCAAACCTTTACTTCGGTAAAAAGGTGAACCAATTAACGTTGGCTGAAAGTGCAATGATGGCTGCTGTAGTAAAAGCACCTGCTTATTACTCACCTGCCCAAAATTATGATAAAGCAGTAGAGAGACGTAATGTCGTTTTGAGACTAATGGAGAAAGAAGGCTATATAAGCCATGATGAGTATGTTCAAGCAGTTAGTGAGAAATTGGTAATTCGTCATGATATAAAAATAGAGCAGTCGATGTTAAATAGCGCGCGTAAAAAAGCAGTAAGTTAAGAGAAGTTCCTACAGAGGAGCTTCTTTTTTTGAATAAATTGTGACAAATTGTGACACAATATCGTCACAATTATTGTGTTTTTGTAATTTATGTGAGCGTGTTCATTGCGTGACGTATATAAGTGTTGATATTATGTGTATTGTGTACAATGCTGTATACAGAATATGAATTTAAAGAGGAATGTATATGAAATCAAATAAACTCATGGCTCTTGGTATAGTTTTTTCTATCGCAGTATTGATTGTAATTGGAACAATTGCGTATAGCATCATAAATGACAAAAAAGATAAAGGGAATGAGATGTTTGCTTATTCTACGCAACAATCTTTAGGGAAAGATGATGCTCCAGTTAAGGTAGTTGAATTTGGAGACTTTAAATGTCCTGCTTGTCGTACTTGGGATGTAACAGTATTACCTCGATTAAAAGAGGAGTATATCGATAAAGGCAAAGTGCAGTTATATTTTATTAACTTCCCATTTATCGGAAAAGACTCAGATTTAGGTGCAGCAGCTGGTGAAGCAATTTATAAACAAGATAAAGATTCATTCTGGATTTTCTATGATGAGATTTATCAAAATCAAAAGAAAGATACGGAAGAATGGATTACAGAAGATTTGCTTCTTAGCATTGTGAAAGAGAAACTTCCAAAAGTTGATGTAGAGCAATTTAAGAAAGACTTACACAGTAAAGAAATTACAGAAAAAGTACGTAAAGATTCAGATCGTGCTCAAAAATTAAAAGTTCAAGGTGCTCCTTCTGTATATGTAAACGGAAATCTTGCAAATCCTGATTTTGATAGTATGAAGAAGGCAATTGATAAAGAATTGAAAAAGTGATGAGGTCTCTCATCACTTTTTCGACTTTTTTCGATAAAATTCTTGCCTCTACTTTTTTTACATGCTATACTATTTTACATAAGTTATTCTAATATCTTATATGTAATTCATATTTGCGGGTGTAGTTTAGTGGTAAAACAAGAGCCTTCCAAGCTCTGGTCGAGAGTTCGATTCTCTTCACCCGCTCCAAATTTTATTAAAAGTTTTTCTATAAATTGTGATCAACGCAGTGTTTCGTTTCCGAGATAAACGAGGCATTGCGTTTTTTAATGTTTGAAAAATATAATTACATGCGAAAATAGAAGTAAATGATAGTATTCCAAACGTGAATTACTAACCAATAGAGTGGTTACATAAGGGGTGGATTCATCTGAGGAGGCGATTAAGAGTGGATTTTGAACAATTAAAGCAAGATGTAATTGCGTATAGTAAAACAATTGGCATAGATAAAATAGGCTTTGCGAGCGCTTCTCCTTTTGAGGAATTAAAGCAGCGCTTAATCCAGCAACAACAATTAAATTATCAATCTGGATTTGAAGAGCCTGATATAGAGAAGAGAACGAATCCGCAACTGTTATTACCGGGTGCTAAATCAATTATTGCGATTGCTTTAGCATATCCTTCAAAATTAAAAAATGCACCATTAAGTAAGCGTGGAGAACGCCGTGGGATTTTTTGTCGTGCTTCTTGGGGACAAGATTATCATCTTGTTTTACGAGATCGTTTGCAAAAATTAGAGGCATATTTAATTGAAAAACTTCCCGATATAGAAGTGAAGTCCATGGTTGATACAGGTGAATTAAGTGATCGAGCTGTATCAGAGCGTGCTGGTATTGGATGGAGCGGTAAAAACTGCTCTATTATTACACCTGAATTTGGTTCGTACGTATACTTAGGGGAAATGATTACAAATGTTCCATTCCCGCCAGATAAGCCGATAGAAGATCAATGCGGAGGCTGTACGAAATGTATTGATATTTGTCCTACCGGTGCTTTAATACAGGGGGGACAGTTAGATTCGAAGAAGTGCATTGCGTTTTTAACACAGACGAAAGGATTCCTACCTGAAGAATATCGCGATAAAATAGGAAATCGTATATATGGATGTGATACGTGTCAGACTGTTTGCCCGAAAAATAAAGGAATGGATTTTCATAATCATCCTGAGATGGAGCCGGATCCTGAGCTAGTTAAACCATTATTAACGCCACTTTTAACAATTAGTAATCGTGATTTTAAAGAGAAATATGGGGTTATGTCAGGGTCATGGAGAGGGAAAAAGCCACTGCAAAGAAATGCGATTTTAGCATTAGCACATTTTAAAGAAGCATCGGCAATTCCAGATTTAATTGGTGTTATGAAAGATGACCCAAGACCGGTACTACGCGGAACGGCAGCATGGGCACTTGGGAAAATTGGCGGAGATGGAGTAGGCGAAGCGATTGAGAAAGCGATGGAACGTGAGAAAGATGAAGAAGTGCTTCATGAAATGAATCGCGGGCTTGAATTGTTAGCACAGAAAAAAGAGTAGATAATATTTCCCTTTTTCATATTGTAATATGGGAGGGAGACAGAATGGTTGTAAAAACGAAGATTGAAAACCAAGTACAACAATTTTTAGCATATATAACGGAGAAAAGAACGAATGTGGATGGTATTGCTGAGGATTTACTACAAATGGCACTGAGAAAGAAACAATTGTTTCAAAGGCGTAGTGCACATATAGTGAAAGCAACTGCGGATGTTTCTTTCATTAGACAATTAAATAGTAATGACCATCAAGAAATTGATTATCAAATACATTTTAAATATTTAATTAAGCATAAAGAATTATTTTATATTGAAGAGGAACAATTAAAACGAAGAGTTTGTTTAAATAATAGTCGAATTATAGGCGATTCTGCTATTGAAGTGTCAGAAGAAATTAGAATGGGTGAGACATTAGAAAGGGATATTACGAAAGAGAAGTACGGTTCTTATCAGTATAATCGTTTAGAGGCAGTGAAATATGCAGAGCGTTGGTGGGATGACCGGAATCCTATGTATCGTAATTTCCCTGATAATTGTACGAATTTCATTTCTCAATGTCTTCATACTGGAGAAGTACCTATGAACGGGTATCCTAATATTCGTAAAGGATGGTGGCAAAGGGAGAATCAGTGGAGTTGGAGCTGGGCTGTTGCACATTCTTTTTATTGGTATTTGTCAGGTGCTACAACAGGACTTCGAGCAGAGGCGGTAGAGAGGCCAGAAGAACTTATTCTTGGAGATGTCATTGCTTATGATTTCGAGGATGACGGAAGATGGAATCATACGACGATTGTAGTAGCAAAAGATGCAGATGGTATGCCGCTTGTAAATGCACATTCAGCGAATAGCCGTCGACGTTATTGGAACTATGAAGACTCTAGTAAATATACACCACAAATGAAATATAAATTCTTTCATATTATTAATGGGTAGAGATTTTTCGCTCAAGTGGTATAATACGTAGTAGACAAAAAACAGAGGTGAATATCGCGTGGGAGTACATGTTGTTTTATATCAGCCAGAAATTCCAGCAAATACAGGGAATATTGCTCGTACTTGTGCAGCAACTGGAACAGAATTACATTTGATTAGACCGCTTGGATTTTCAACGGATGATAAAATGTTAAAGCGTGCAGGATTAGATTATTGGCAGCACGTAAAAATTACGTATTATGATTCAATTGAAGAATTTTATGAAAAAAATAAAGACGGTGAATTCTTCTATTTAACAAAGTATGGCGAGAAAGCTCATACAGCGTTTGACTATAGCAAGCGTGAGAAGGATTACTATTTTGTATTTGGAAGAGAAACAAACGGCTTACCAGCTAATGTAATCGAAGAAAACTTTGATCATTGTTTACGTATTCCAATGACAGATAAAGTACGTTCATTAAATTTATCTAATACAGCAGCAATTTTAATTTATGAAGCGTTCCGTCAACAAAATTACCCTGGATTAGATTTAGAAATCGTTTATTAAAAGTCGCCATATGGCGACTTTTTTTTATAAAATAAAAATAATATATAATCATACATTTAAAAGAGAGGACATAATCATATAGAATGGGATATATGATTAAAAATAGATAAGACGGGTTGAGATAAATATGAAGGAAGAATATAGTAATCAAAATACCTTTTTAAGTATGATAGATATGGATTTAATTAGACAAGGATTATTACATGCTATTCAAGATTTAGTATTCATATTGAAAGTTATTGATAATGAAACGTTTCAATATATGTATGTGAATAAAATAGGAATGGATTATGCTAGGTTAAGCGAAGAGTGCTATGGAAAAACTTTTGCAGAAGTATTACCAAAAGATATAGCGGGGATATTGCAAAGGCAATATGCAAAAGTAGTGAGAGAAGCGAAAGCACACACCTTTTGTGATGTAGTCAATTTACCAAAAGGTGAGATACATTATGAATCTTCACTTAATCCTGTCTGCGACGAAGAAGGAATATGTCAATTTGTTATTTGCATTACAAGAGATATTACAGCTCAAATTGAGGAGAAGACAAAGATAGAGGAAAAACAAATGTTATTTAAGTCGTTACTGGAATATAATAATGACTCAATTATATCTATAGATTCTATAGGGAGAGTTACATATGCAAATCCGGCAACGTATGAAATATTTGGATATCGGTATGAGGAATTAAATAATAAATTTATTTTTGAATTCATTAATAAAGAATATGAAAAAGATTTTCAAATTCTATTTAAGGGATCGATGCAAGGAAAAGCAAAACAAATTGTTTCAAAGAAATATGTTCATAAAGAAGGGTACGAGCTATATATTTCTTTGAGAACTATCCCGATTATTGTGAAAGGTGAAATTGTTGGGGTTTATATTGTTACGAGAGATGTTACAAGGCAAGTATTAAACGAAATGCGAACAGAATATTTAGCTTACTATGACCAGTTAACGGGATTAATGAATAGAATTTCATGTACAAATAAGTTAAATACTTTTTTAAATGAGAGTGTAAATTTTGCACTTGTATTTATAGATTTAGATGAGTTTCATCGTATTAATGATACATTTGGTCATAAAGAGGGAGATAAAGTATTACAAAAAGTTACAGAATGTTTAAGCAATCTAAAAATAGAAGATATGCACTTATTTAGAGAACACGATGATCAATTTGTTATGTTGATAGAAAATATAACGAAAGAATGTGTAGAGGAAGTTGCAAAAAGCATACTGAAAAATATTAGTGAATATTTTGTAATCGAAGAAGAAGATATATATTTAAGTGCATCAATTGGAATTGTAATGGCTCCAGCAGATGGAGAAGATGAAAAAATACTATTTCAGAGGGTCGATGCTGCTTTAGAAAAAGCAAAAGAAAAAGGAAAAGGACATTATCATTTTTATTGTAGTGGATTAGACTGTGAGCGTGAACAAAGGTTTATAATAGAAAACCAGTTACATCGTGCTATAGAAAAAAATGAATTTTTCTTATATTATCAGCCACAAATTAATATTGAAACGAAAAAAATAGCTAGTATGGAAGCTTTAATAAGGTGGGAGAATAAGGAATTAGGATTTGTTTCTCCAAACCAATTTATTCCGTTGGCAGAAAGAACAGGATTTATTATTAAGCTCGATGAATGGGTAGTAAATCAAGTGTGTCAGCAACTGCGCGAATGGTTAAATAAAGGATATGAAGTGGTCCCAATTGCGGTTAATATTTCAGCTAGACACTTTCGTTCTATTACATTAATAGAGATGATTACACGGGCTTTAAATAAGTACAATGTATCAGCTCATTTATTAGCGATAGAGGTTACAGAAGGAGCTCTTATACATAAAGATATATCAAAGAGAGTGTTACTACAATTAAAAGAACAAAATTTAAAGATTCATTTAGATGATTTTGGAACAGGCTATTCATCTTTAAGTTATTTAAAAACATATCCAATTGATACTTTAAAAATTGATCGTTCTTTTATGGAAGGTATACATATAGATGAACGTGATACGAATATTACAGCTGCAATTATTCATTTAGCTCATACTTTAGAATTGAATATAATTGCAGAAGGAGTAGAAAAAAAGGAGCAAATACAGTTTTTGAAAGAAAAGAATGTGAAGCTTGTACAAGGTTATTATTATAGCCGACCACTATCCAAATATGATATGGAAAATATGTATTATAAATAAAAAAATGATGTGCTAAAAGCACATCATTTTTTATGTGTACCTGGTTTGTCATTGTAACCGGATGTAAAAATAGCTGTAAGAAATGTGAGTGATACACCTAAAATTAATAATAATTTCATACTAATATCCTCCTTACTGTTTTCGGTTTATGAGTTTTATTTATTATCCAAAATGTATGTAAGGTTCTTAGAAGAAAAGAATTTATTTATAATGAATAGCAGTGTAAAAATGTTAATACCTATATTATACAGAATTTTCTTTGAATTTTGGAGAGAATTTTAGCGTGCTATTATATATTTCGTTTTGATTTAAAGAATGTTTAAGGACATCCTAGCATACCTTTTATAATAATCCGATTGAACAAGGAGATGGGGGAGGAGCTATAATGGATATTCTAAAAAAGATTGAACAGCACCGAGAAGCAGAAGAACGTTTACAATGGGAAGGTACGTTTGCGGAGTATTTGGAGCTTGTGAAAGAAAGACCATGGGTGGCTCAAACAGCACACTCTCGCATTTACAATATGATAAAAGACGCTGGAATTGAAGAAGTTGATGGTAGAAGAAAGTATAACTTCTTTAGTAATCAGCTCTTTGGATTAGAGGATGCTCTAGAACGTCTTGTAGAGGAATATTTTCATCCATCTGCAAAACGATTAGATGTTAGAAAAAGAATTTTATTATTAATGGGTCCTGTTAGTGGAGGAAAATCAACGTTAGTTACAATGTTGAAACGAGGATTAGAAACATATTCAAGAACAGATCGCGGAGCAATTTTTGCAATTAAAGGATGCCCAATGCATGAGGATCCACTGCATTTAATTCCACATCATTTACGAGATGATTTCTTTGATGAGTATGGTGTTAGAATTGAAGGGAATTTATCACCATTAAATGTGATGCGTCTAGAGCAAGAATACGGATCAAGAATTGAGGATGTAGTTGTAGAGCGTATTTTCTTCTCTGAAGATCGCCGTACAGGGATTGGTACATTTAGCCCGTCTGATCCAAAATCACAGGATATTGCAGATTTAACAGGTAGTCTGGACTTTTCTACGATTGCAGAATATGGTTCAGAATCAGATCCGCGTGCGTATCGATTTGATGGAGAATTAAATAAGGCGAACCGAGGAATGATGGAGTTCCAAGAGATGTTAAAATGCGATGAGAAGTTTTTATGGCACTTATTATCGCTTACACAAGAAGGGAATTTCAAAGCGGGAAGATTTGCGCTTATTTCAGCAGATGAATTAATTGTAGCGCATACGAACGAAACAGAGTATCGCTCATTTATAGCAAATAAGAAAAATGAAGCATTGCACTCAAGAATTATTGTAATGCCAGTTCCTTATAATTTACGAGTAAGTGAAGAAGAGCATATTTATGAAAAAATGATTCGTGAAAGTGATGTGTCGAATGTTCACATTGCACCACACACACTTCGCGTTGCAGCAATGTTCACTATTTTAACTCGTTTAAAAGATCCGAAGCGTCCGGATATTGATTTAATTAAAAAGATGCGTTTGTATGATGGAGAAACGGTAGAAGGTTATAATGCGATTGATGTAGAAGAATTACAACGTGAATATCAAGATGAAGGTATGAAGGGTATTGACCCTCGTTATGTCATTAACCGAATTTCGTCTACAATCATTCGAAAAGAGGTACCATCTATTAACGCGTTAGATGTACTTAGATCTTTAAAAGATGGGCTAGATCAGCATCCATCCATTAGTAATGAAGACCGTGAACGTTACATGAACTTCATCTCATTAGCGAGAAAAGAATACGATGAAATCGCGAAGAAAGAAGTACAAAAAGCGTTTGTTTATTCATATGAAGAATCAGCTAAGACGCTTATGGATAATTACTTAGATAACGTCGAGGCGTACTGCAATAAATCGAAATTACGTGATCCGTTAACAGGAGAAGAAATGAGTCCAGATGAAAAATTAATGCGCTCAATTGAAGAGCAAATTGGAATTTCAGAGAATGCTAAGAAAGCGTTCCGTGAAGAGATTTTAATTCGCATTTCTGCTTATGCCCGTAAAGGAAAACGTTTTGATTATAATTCACATGAACGTCTTCGTGAAGCGATTCAGAAAAAACTATTTGCTGATTTAAAAGATATAGTGAAAATTACAACATCAACGAAAACGCCGGACGAAAATCAGCTTAAGAAAATCAATGATGTTGTTGCGCGTTTAATTGATGAGCACGGCTATAATTCTTCTTCAGCAAACGAATTACTACGCTATGTAGGTAGCTTGTTAAACAGATAGTTTGATAACAAAACGCTGTCTCTTGTATTTTGCGGGACAGCGTTTTATTATCCGTTCATATGTGTATAAAGTGTCATACCTTGTCCAAATGTAATAAATTAAGATGCAATTTCATGAATTTATTGTCAATTATTTTTACAATATGCATATGATAGAGTAACCAACCATTCATACGAAAAAAGCCAACACAATACAATATGTTGCAAAGTAAAAATATGTGCAACAATGCATTGTGTTTCTTTCTTATCAGTGGCTGAATATTTCTTTCTATTATGTGAGTGGCAAAATTTTGTTTAGGATGCTCGGGGTATTGTATGAAAAACGTTATAAATGTTTATGGGATGATTTTCTGTGGGCAGTTACCTTTCAAACATTCTAGCTTGCACATTACAGAACAGAATTTATAGATTGCTGTTCATACAGGAAGACAATTACAGTAAGGAGGGAAAGGAATGGGCGAAGAAAATCAACCAAATTATACAATTTCACAGGAAAACTGGTCCCTCCATCGCAAAGGATATGACGACCAACAGCGCCATCAAGAAAAAGTACAAGAGGCAATTAAAAATAATTTACCCGATCTTGTAACAGAAGAAAGTATAGTTATGTCTAATGGCAAGGATGTTGTAAAAATACCAATTCGTTCTCTAGATGAATATAAGATTAGATACAATTATGATAAAAATAAACATGTTGGGCAAGGAAATGGTGACAGCAAAGTTGGTGATGTCGTTGCGAGAGATGGATCAGGTGGTCAAAAACAAAAAGGGCCAGGAAAAGGCCAAGGAGCAGGAGATGCAGCTGGGGAAGATTACTATGAAGCTGAAGTCTCTATTTTAGAATTAGAGCAAGCGTTTTTCAGAGAATTAGAACTGCCTAATTTAAAGAGAAAAGAAATGGATGAAAACCGGATTGAACATGTTGAATTTAATGACATTAGAAAAACAGGATTATGGGGAAATATCGATAAGAAAAGAACAATGATATCCGCATATAAACGAAATGCGATGAGTGGTAAAGCATCTTTTCATCCGATTCATCAAGAAGACTTAAAGTTCCGCACTTGGAATGAAGTGTTAAAGCCAGATTCAAAAGCTGTTGTATTAGCGATGATGGATACGAGTGGATCGATGGGAATATGGGAGAAATATATGGCACGGAGCTTCTTTTTCTGGATGACGAGATTTCTACGCACAAAGTATGAAACAGTAGATATTGAATTTATTGCCCATCATACGGAGGCAAAAGTAGTTCCAGAGGAAGAGTTTTTCTCAAAAGGAGAAAGTGGCGGAACAATTTGTTCTTCTGTATACAAAAAAGCACTCGAGCTAATTGATAATAAATACTCACCAGACCGCTATAATATTTATCCATTCCATTTTTCAGATGGTGATAATTTAACATCAGATAATGCTAGATGTGTAAAGCTTGTTGAAGAGCTAATGAAGAAGTGTAATATGTTTGGGTATGGGGAAGTGAATCAGTACAACCGCCACAGTACACTCATGTCAGCCTATAAAAATATTAAAGATGAAAACTTTAGATACTATATTTTAAAGCAAAAAGCAGACGTATTTCATGCGATGAAAAGCTTTTTTAGAGAAGAATCAGGTGAGAAAATGGCATAACCTCTTTTAAAGAGGTTATTTTTTTGTAAACTTTTTATTTTTCCATTTGACAATGATAATGAAAATCATTATCATTTATTCGAGAAATGATTACATTTCGAATTATATATTTCGGAGGAGATGTAAAGTTGAAACAAAATAAAAGAAAACGTATAAATGCAATGATTATAGTGGCGGCGTTATCACTTCCGTTTGCTGTTTATTCAACACCTGCTTTAGCGGCAGTAGCAATTGAGGCGAATAAAACTGGACAAGGTTTAGAAGATGGTACATATGACGCTGTAATTAAAGCGTATAAAGATAAAACGAATGAAGAGTCTATGGCAGCTGTTTATATAAAGGATCCGAAATTAACAATTGAGAACGGAAAGAAAATTGTAACAGCAACGTTAAGTGATAGTGATTTCTTTCAATACTTGAAAACAGAGGATATTCATAATCCAGATGTGTTTCATGATGTGAAAGTACTATCAGAAGATAAAAAGAAAAATGGAACGAAAGTGATTCAGTTTGAAGTAGGGGAATTAGGGAAAAGGTATAATATGCGGATGCATATTTATATTCCAACAATGGCCTATGACAATAAGTACCAAGTACAGTTTGAAGTAAATACATTGAATTTAGAGAACAAAGTTCCAGAAAAACAAAAGGAAAATAAAGAGGAACAACAAGATGAGAACGGAAATGTAATATTAGATAAGCAATTACAAAAATATATTAATAAATATAACTTAAATAGAGATAATGTAGATGCGCCAATCACAAAGAAAGATTTATTACAAATTAAAACATTATCCATTTATTCTGGTAAAGGAATAAATGAAATAACTGGTTTAGAGTATATGACAAATTTAGAGAAGTTGACGTTACGAGAGTCTAATGTAAAAGACATATCAGCCATCTCGAAATTGAGAGGTTTGAAGTACGTTGATTTAACGTCTAATTCAATTGAAAGTATTCACCCAATTGAGCAGTTAGAGAATATTAATAAGCTTTTTTTAAGAGATAATAAAATTTCTGATCTTACACCATTAAGTAAAATGAAAAAAATTAAAACATTAGATTTAATCGGTAATAACATTAAAGATATCCAGCCATTATTTATATTATCAACTATGAAACAATTATACTTAGCAAATAATCAAATCAGTGATCTTACGGGAATTGATCGATTAAATAATGTGGAACTATTATGGATAGGGAACAATAAAATTAATAATGTTGAATCTATTAGTAAAATGAGTAATCTTATTGAACTAGAAATTTCTGATAGTGAAATAAAAGATATATCACCATTATCTCAATTAGGAAATTTACAAGTGCTGAATTTAGAAGAGAATTATATCTCTGATATATCGCCGTTGAGCACCTTAACAAATTTACATGAGATAAATCTTGGAGCAAATGAAATTTCTGACGTAAGGCCTGTTGAGGAATTAGGTAAGCGAATTTCAATTGACATTCAAAGACAAAAAATCTTTTTAAATGAAGCAAGCGTAGATGAAGAAATAAAAATCCCAGTATACAACCTCAAAGGAGAGCCACTTCAAAATATTAATTTACAAAGTGAGGGGGCTACTCTGAATAACGGATTTATAAAATGGAATAGTCCTGGAGAAAAAATATATAAATTTAAACTAGATACTAATTCTACTGAAAGTAGAATTAGATTTAATGGCATGGTTATACAGAATATAGTTGAAAAACAAAAAGAAAGTCAAAATGTAATTCTCGATAAAACTTTACAACAACATATTAATAAAGAGAATTTAGGTAGAGAGGATTTAAACGCCCCTATCACAAAAGAAGATTTATTACAGATTAAAAAACTAGAGATATTTAAAGAAAAAGGAAATGAGATAAAAGATATAACAGGTTTAGAGTACATGACGAACTTAGAAAACCTCACTTTAGAAGGAGTAGGTCTGAAAAATATTGAGTTCATTTCAAACTTGAAACAATTGAATAATGTGAATGTATCTCATAATCAAATTGAAGATATAACACCACTATCTTCATTGGAAAATTTACAGTGGTTAAATCTTGCGGACAATCATATTAAAGATGTAATGGTTATTGGTTCCATGTTAAACTTATTTAGCTTAAATTTAGCTGGAAATGAGATTCGTGATGTAAGGCCATTAATACAATTAGGTCAGTGGTTTACAATTGATGTTGGAAGACAAAATATCATTTTAAATGATGCAAAAATAAACGAAGAAATTCAAATTCCTGTATATGATTTAGAAGGAGAAAGTATTGAAAATATTCAATTGGTAAGTGAGGGAGGGACGTTTAATAACGGAGTAATAAAATGGAGTACCCCAGGTGAAAAGGTGTATAAATTTGATTTAGATTCTGATGAAATTAGCATCAGGTTTAACGGAACAGTTATACAGAATATAGTGGAAAAAGAAGAAGTTGAAGGTATAAAAGAAGAAGTGAAAGAACCGGTAAAAGAAGTTGAAGGTACAAAAGAAGAAGTAAAAGAGCCGGTAAAAGAAGTTGAAGGTACAAAAGAAGAAGTAAAAGAGCCGGTAAAAGAAGTTGAAGAAGCGAAAGAACCAAAGAAAGAAGTAAAAGAATCAGTAACAGGATTGGATCAAGAGCCAAAAGGGAATAATCAAGTTGTTGAAAACGAGGGAAGAAAAGCAGACACTTTAAATAAACAACATACTAATAAGCCAGAGGAAGGCAAGAAATTTTTACCATCAACAGGCGGTGAAGCTAGCACATCGACTTTACTTTCTGGGTTAACACTTGTTCTTTCCGCACTAAGTATGTTCGTATTTAGAAAGAGATTATTTAAGAAATAAATAACGTTTAATCTTATTATTATATATAATTAATTTTAGCTTTTTTGAGAAGACATTATCATGGCGGTTTTATTAGAAACATGCATATGATGGTGTCTTTTGTATAAGAGATAGAATAAAACCCCATTCGTATGAAAATTATATTTCATACGAATGGGGTTTATTTAATTTACTTTCCCGCCTTTATTAATAAGGAATTCAGGATTAATTTATTGGCCGAATACTTTATTTAAAAGAGGTGCTAATCGTTACATAACCTTTTTTATTTTTTTCGGAATTTCTTTCGTTTGCAAATTAACATCTTCTTTTCGCAGCTCCTTAAAGAGCGAAGTGACCATAAGAATGACTACAATAGAAAATGGTAGCGCAGCAATTATAGCTGCGATTTGTAGTGCATTTAATCCTCCAGATTGTAATAAAATAGCGGCAATTATCGCGATTGTTAATCCCCATATAAGTTTTAAACTATTTTTCGGTGATAAGCTTCCGTTACTCGTTTGCATTGAAACAACAAATGTTGCTGAATCGGCAGAAGTAACGAAAAATGTGGCTACTAAAATTAACCCGATAATCGTTAAAAATGTAGAGAATGGTAGATGTGAAATAACAGCGAATAATCCAATCTCTGTACCATTTTTTGCAATTTCATCAGCTATTCCAAGCGATTGGAACATTTCCATATGGATTGCGGTACCACCAAATACTGCAAACCAAAATGTACAGATAAGAGTTGGGACTAATACAACTCCAAAAATAAATTCTTTTATTGTGCGTCCTTTAGAAATACGTGCGATAAATGTGCCGACGAATGGAGACCAAGAGATCCACCATCCCCAATAGAAAATAGTCCAGTTTTCAATCCAAGAAGAAGATTTTTCACTAAATGCTCCTAAATTTAATCCCATACTAGGTAAAGCCCCGATATAAGAACCGAGTGTAGATGTGAAATATTTCATAATAAATACAGTTGGGCCTAAAAGTAAGAAAGAGACGAGTAAAATACCTGCAAGAGAGAAATTCAAGTTACTCAAATATTTAATCCCACGATCTAAGCCAGTTTGTGCACTTGTTAAATATAAAACAGCGAAGATAGCTATAAGTACGAGCTGAGTAAGTAAAGTGTTATGAATGGAAGGGAATAAATAGCTTAGTCCTCCAGCAATTTGTTGAGCACCAATCCCAACAGATGGTACAATGCCAAATACTGTGGCTAAAACAGCTAAAATATCAACTGTTTTTCCGATACGGGAATTTTGCGATCGATTAAATAATGGAGTAACTGTAGCCCCGATAGTGCTACCTTTTTGTTTGCGGAATGTGAAATATGCAATTGTTAAAGCGACCATTGCGTATAGTGACCACGGAAAGAGTCCCCAGTGGAAAAATGAATATTGCATAGCAAGTTTGGCGCTTTCTTCTGTACCTGCTTTTCCTGTTAACGGATCTGTAAAATGTGAAATCGGTTCAGCGATTCCATAAAAAAGGAGTCCAATTCCCATTCCTGCCCCAAACAACATGGATAGCCAAGATGGATAATTATATTTTGGCTTTTCTCCATCTTTACCAAGACGAATAGAACCGTACTTAGAAAATGCTAAATAAGTGGCTAAAATAATCATTGCGGTCATAAGTAGAGAGTAAAACCATCCAAATTTATTGAGGATAAATGAATTTAAGGAAGAGGTAACACTTTGTAAATCATAGCCTTGTATCCAACTTACCGGGGTAATTCCCCATATGATGAATAATGTTGTTAGCAAGAAGGAGATATAAAATACACTGTTTTCTTTTTTTATCATAGAATCCCACCCTTATTTAATAAAGTTAACAATTATAATAATCATAACAATTAAGTTTTTAATTGTCAAAAAATTTCCTTTTTATAATGTGAAAGGATGCAATTTGTTTTAGGTAGGTAAAGAGCAATGTGTTCACGATATGTACAAATTATAGGAAGAAATAATATGAAATATTGCATTTTATATTGTTACATCCATATTTTATGTTAAATTCTTGAATGGAATATTAAAATAGGGGGCAAGGATATGAACAAGAAATCAAAGATCAATAAAGTGATGCTTAGCATTAGTACAATGGCTTTATCGTTAGGCGCACTTCAAACTCATGCAGCAGCGGAAGAAAAAGTACCGTATAACGTGTTAAAAACGAAACCGGTTGGAATTGAAAAGTCGGTAGATGAAGTTGGACATATTTCAAAAGTTGATGAAACTTTATCATTTCAAGAACGTTTAAAAGTAGGAGATTTTTCACAGCGACCAGCATCTATTACGAAGAAAACTGCAGTAAAGCAGGTTAAAGAAAGCTATTCAATGGCTGATTTAAACAAAATGAATAACCAAGAATTAGTTGAAACGTTAGGCAGTATTAAATGGCACCAAATTACAGACTTATTCCAGTTTAATGAAGATGCAAAGGCTTTTTATAAAGATAAAGGAAAAATGCAAGTCATTATAGATGAATTAGCTCATAGAGGTAGTACATTTACGAAAGATGATTCAAAAGGAATTCAAACGTTTACTGAAGTGCTGCGTTCAGCTTTTTATCTTGCATTTTATAATAGTGAATTAAGCGACTTAAATGAAAGAAGCTTCCAGGATAAATGTTTACCTGCTTTAAAAGCAATCGCAAAAAATCCAAACTTTAAGCTTGGTACAGTTGAACAAGATACAGTCGTATCTGCGTACGGTAAATTAATTAGTAATGCTTCAAGCGATGTTGAAACGGTTCAATATGCATCGAATATTTTAAAGCAATACAATGATAATTATACTACTTATGTAAATGATCGAATGAAGGGACAAGCAATATACGATATTATGCAAGGTATTGACTATGATATGCAGTCGTACTTAACTGAGGCTCGTAAAGAAGCGAATGAAACGATGTGGTATGGAAAAGTAGATGGGTTTATTAATGAAATAAATCGTATTGCTCTTCTAAATGAAGTAACGCCAGAAAATAAATGGCTCGTTAATAATGGCATTTATTTTGCTAGCCGTTTAGGGAAGTTTCATAGCAATCCAAATAAAGGATTAGAGGTTGTTACACAAGCAATGCATATGTACCCGCGCTTAAGTGAACCGTATTTTGTTGCGGTAGAACAAATTACAACAAATTATAATGGTAAAGATTATAGCGGGAATACAGTAGATTTAGAGAAAATACGTAAAGAAGGAAAAGAGCAATACCTACCAAAAACGTATACATTCGACGATGGATCAATTGTGTTCAAAACAGGAGATAAAGTATCAGAAGAAAAAATTAAGAGACTATATTGGGCTGCGAAGGAAGTAAAGGCACAGTATCACCGTGTAATTGGAAATGACAAAGCGTTAGAGCCAGGAAATGCGGATGATGTATTAACGATCGTAATTTATAACAGTCCAGAAGAGTACCAATTAAATAGACAATTGTATGGATATGAAACAAACAACGGTGGAATTTATATTGAAGAGACAGGTACATTCTTTACATATGAGCGTACACCAGAGCAAAGTATTTATAGTTTAGAAGAGTTATTCCGTCATGAATTTACTCATTATTTGCAAGGGAGATATGAAGTTCCTGGTTTATTTGGAAGAGGAGATATGTATCAAAATGAAAGGCTAACTTGGTTCCAAGAAGGAAATGCAGAGTTTTTCGCAGGATCTACTCGTACGAATAACGTTGTACCAAGAAAGAGTATAATTAGCGGATTATCATCTGATCCTGCAAGCCGTTATACAGCAGAGCGTACACTATTTGCTAAATACGGTTCTTGGGATTTCTATAATTACTCGTTCGCATTGCAGTCTTACTTATATACGCATCAGTTTGAAACATTTGATAAAATTCAAGATTTGATTCGTGCGAATGACGTGAAAAATTATGATGCATATCGTGAAAATCTAAGTAAAGATCCTAAGTTAAATAAAGAGTATCAAGAGTATATGCAGCAGTTAATTGATAATCAAGATAAATATAATGTACCGGAAGTAGCAGATGATTATTTAGCTGAACATGCACCGAAATCGTTAACTGAAGTGAAAAAAGAAATTAGTGATACGTTGCCTATGAATGATACAAAAATGACAAAACATAATTCTCAATTCTTTAATACATTTACATTAGAAGGTACGTATACAGGTAGTGTCACAAAAGGTGAATCAGAAGATTGGAAAGCAATGAGTAAAAGAGTAAATGAATCTTTAGAACAATTGGCGCAAAAAGAATGGAGTGGCTACAAAACTGTTACAGCATACTTCGTCAATTATCGTGTGAATAGCTCAAATGAATTTGAATATGATGTAGTCTTCCATGGAATCGCAAAAGATGATGGAGAAAATAAAGCTCCAACGGTTAATATAAATGGCCCTTATAGCGGTCTTGTAAAAGAGGGAATTCAATTTAAAAGTGATGGCTCAAACGATGAAGATGGAAAAATTGTTTCTTATTTATGGGAATTTGGAGATGGAAGCACAAGTGTAGAAGTGAATCCAGTACATGTATATGAAAGAGAAGGTTCTTATAAAGTATCGTTAAGAGTAAAAGATGATAAAGGCAAAGAGAGCAGAAGCGAAACAACTGTTACGATTAAAGATGGAAGTTTAACAGAATCAGAACCAAATAATCGTCCAGAGGAAGCAAATCGTATCGGGCTAAATAGTACGATAAAAGGTAATCTTATTGGCGGGGACCACACTGATGTTTATACATTTAATGTAGCATCAGCGAAAGATATCGACATTTCTGTTTTAAATGAGTATGGAATTGGGATGACATGGGTACTTCACCATGAATCAGATATGAAAAATTATGCAGCTTACGGTCAAGCCAATGGGAATCATATAGAAGCGAAATTTAATGCAAAACCAGGCAAGTATTACTTGTATGTATATAAATATGATAATGGCGATGGAACGTACTCATTATCAGTAAAGTGAAACTTTAATCATTCATCCCCCAATGATTATTAGCCCACACCAATCGGGGGAAAATAAGTGATTTTCCAATGTATGTTTAACTTTACTTTTTGTGGAAAATAGTATATTATATAGATATATAATATATCGGTTATTTTCTAGGAGGAGCCTGTCACAATAGGTTTCTCCTGTTCTTTTTTAGGGGCCTGTTTTACAGGCTTTTCTTTAAAGAGTAAATAACTGAAAATTAAGAACTATAATCTTTGAAAGAGGTGGGGCATACACATAACAAAAAAGGGATTGTTTAAGAAAGGGGGATAAGAAATGGTCTTGTTTGGTTATCCACTTGAAACAATTTATTTATATGGATTTATTATTGCTACTATACTCACTGTTATTTATATCTTCTTTGGAGATATATTTGAATCGATATTTAGTTTTGGGGGCGGATCTGTATCCGTTGTTACTTTATTACTTAGTTTCTTCGCCATGTTATGTGGGCTTAGTTATATAGGAGAGTACTTATTTTCCTTTAATAGTATTACTATTTTCGGGGCTGCATTTGCTATATCTTTTATCGGTGTTTTCATCATGAAAATACTAATTTTAAAACCGATTGCAGAAGCAGAACAAAATACCGTACAACGTATGGATGAATTTATCGGTTGCAAAGGAGAAGTCATTACGACAATTCCTACAGAAGGATTTGGTGAAGTATTAATTTTATCCCAATTTGGAAGTAATGCAATCCCAGCTAAAACTGTTGGAAAAAAAGATATTTCGCAAGGAACAGAGGTTATTATCGAGGGAGTCCAAGATGGTGTTTTACTTGTACAAAACATCGCTTATTCTTTAAAAAAACCAAAATTATAAGGGGGAATTTACATGACGATTCCATTAATTATCGGTGGAGTTTTACTGGCAATTTTAATTCTACTCATTTTAGTATTCATTACGAAGTATCGTACGGTTGGTCCAGATGAAGCGTTAATTGTTACAGGGAACTGGCTTGGTGGAGGAAAGAATGTTGTTACCACTGATGATGGAAAGAAGATTAAGATTATCCGCGGGGGCGGTACTTTCGTAGTTCCAATTATGCAAAGAGCAGAGCCTTTAAGCCTATTAAACTACAAATTAGAGGTTGGTACACGTGATACGTATACGAAGCAAGGTGTTCCAGTTACAGTAAATGGTGTTTCTATTATTAAAGTAGGTTCTACAATTGAAGAAGTATCTACTGCAGCTGAGCAATATTTAGGAAAAGAAACAGAAGAGTTAAAAGTAGAAGCAAAAGAGGTTTTAGAAGGTCACTTACGTGCAATCTTATCTTCTATGACAGTAGAGGATGCGTATAGTAATAGAGAGCAATTTGCTCAAAAGGTACATGAAGTAGCTTCTACAGATTTAAAGAAGATGGGACTTCGCATTGTTTCTTTCACAATTAAAGAAATAATGGATAAAAACGGATACTTAGATGCGCTTGGTCAGCCGCAAATTGCGACAGTTAAGCGTGATGCAACAATTGCAAATGCAGAGCGTGAAAAAGAAGCACGTATTGAAAAAGCACGTGCTGAAAAAGAGGCAAAAGAAGCAGAATATCAACGTGATGCACAAATCGCTGAAGCTGAAAAACATAAAGAATTAAAAGTACAGTCCTATAAGAGAGAACAAGAGCAAGCACGTGCAGATGCGGATCTTTCTTACGAATTACAACAAGCGAAAGCACAACAAGGTGTTACAGAAGAGCAAATGCGCGTTAAAATCATTGAGCGTGAAAAGCAAATCGAGTTAGAAGAAAAAGAGATTGCGCGTCGTGAAAAGCAATACGATGCAGAAGTTAAGAAAAAAGCAGATGCAGATCGCTATGCTGTTGAGCAATCAGCAGAAGCAGAAAAAGTAAAACAAATTAAAAAGGCAGATGCGGATCAATATAAGATTGAAGCTGAAGCGAGAGCTCGTGCGGAAGAAGTACGTGTGGAAGGTTTAGCGAAGGCGGAAATCGAAAAAGCGCAAGGTCAAGCGAAAGCGGAAGTACAAAAAGCGCAAGGTACAGCAGAAGCAGATGTTATTAGATTAAAAGGTTTAGCAGAAGCAGAAGCGAAACAAAAAATTGCTGAAGCATTTGAATTATATGGTCAAGCGGCAATTATGGATATGGTTCTTAAAATGCTTCCAAGTTATGCGAAGGAAGTTGCAAGTCCGCTTAGTAATATTGATAAAATCACAGTTGTCGATACAGGCGGCGGTGGTAAAAATAGCGGGGCCGGAAAAGTTGCGGGTTATGCGACTGATTTAATGGCAACGATGCAAGAAACGTTAAAAGCTTCTTCTGGCATTGACTTAAAAGAGCTATTAGAAGGATTTGCAGGAAAAGGAGCGGTACAACAATTATCAAGCGATAAACCTGTTGTATCTGTAGTAGAAGATGAGAAAAAAGAAGTAGATAAAGAATAGTAAGGTGGAAAGAACCTCTAGTAAGTGAAATACTAGAGGTTCTCCTATGAATTATAATATTTCGAATAATATACATTTTTATACATTGTTTTAATTATTTAATTTATATAGAATGAAAAAGATATGTATCAATTCTTTAGATGTATAAAAAGATAGAGAGTCTCATTGATACATTTAAATCGTATTATTTTTATAGAAAGATTAAATGTTAATTAATTACATTTAAAACGGTATGGAGGGGTAGAAGTATGTTTCAAGGGAAATTAAGGAGTAGTAGTTTAAAAACAAAGTTACTTGTATCATTTATTATTATTTTAATTCTTCCAAGTATTGTAATTGGTTGGACGTCTTATCAACAGGCGAAGACGAATTTTAATGAAACGATTTTAAACTCGGCGAAAGATAATATAAAAATTTTGGATAATGTAATTAATAAGGAATTGGATAGTAAAAAAATAGATGCAACTTATTTTACGAAATTATTTACACAATCAAGTTACCAAGCAGATCAAATTCAAAACATACAAAATAAACTAGAAGAATACAATAAACTGCATCCAGAAATGGAAGCAATCTATACAGGATCTAGTAATGGACAGTTCATTCAATCACCAGCTATTCAGATGCCAGATGGATATAATCCTACAGAAAGAGATTGGTATAAAGAGGCAGTGAAGAAAAGCGGAGAAGTAATTGTAACTGCTCCATATAAGTCAAAAACGACAGGAAATATTGTTATTACACTAGCAAAACAAAACGAGGATAAAAGTGGAGTTCTTGGGATTGACTTAATCATTAATGATATTGTTACTACTTCTAAGATGGTTAATATCGGTAAGGAAGGATATGTAGCGATATTTGATCAAGATAAAAATGTAGTAGCGCACCCGAAAATGAAGCCAGGAGAGAAATTAGAAGAGAAACTTAGTAAAGAATTGTATAAACAGGAAGCTGGGGATTTTCATTATTCATTAGATGGTGAAGATCGCAATATCACTTTTAAAACGAATAAGAAAACTGGGTGGAAAATAGCAGGAATTATGCCTTCCAAAGAAATTATCGAAGCGGCTGAACCTATTTTCTATAAAACAATAACTGTTCTTGGAATTTCACTAATAATCGGTGGGATTGTAATTTACTTCATAATTGCGTCTATTATTAAACCGTTAAAACAACTTGTCATATCATCGAAGAAGATTAGTGAAGGTGATTTAACAGAGTCAATTACAGTTCATTCTAAAGATGAAATTGGACAGCTAGGAGAAAGTTTTAACGAGATGGCTGCATCGTTACAAAGTGTCATTTCCAATATAAACACTTCAGCAAGTCATGTAGCGGCATCTTCAGAAGAATTAACAGCTAGTATGAAGCAGACAAGCGAAGCAACGGAACAAATTACACAGGCGATAGAGCAAGTATCAAGTGGTGCAGAAATACAAACGAAAGAAGTTGAAGAAGGAGCAACATTGTTAGAAGAAGTTACAGAAGGAATTCAGCGTGTTGCAGATAGTTCTTCATTAGTATCTACAGCCTCTATGTATACGAAGAAAAAAGCTGAAAATGGTGGGAAGTTAGTTGAACAAACTGTGAATCAAATGCAATTAATTCATGAGTCTGTTTCACAGTCAGACAAAATCATTGGTTTGTTAGACGATAAGTCGAAACAAATTGGAGCAATCCTTGAAGTGATTCAACATATTGCAGAACAGACAAATTTATTAGCGTTAAATGCGGCAATTGAGGCTGCGAGAGCTGGAGAGCAAGGAAGAGGATTTGCAATTGTAGCAGATGAAGTGCGAAAGCTAGCAGAACAATCAGGACAGTCTTCTACGGAAATTGGGAAACTAGTGAAAGAGATTCAATTTGATATAAAAGAAACAGTAAGCTCTATGAATCAAGTTGGAGCAGAAGTACAATCAGGACTTGTAGTTGCAAATGAAACGAAGCAAAGCTTTGCCGAAATATTGAAGTCTACAAATGATACAGTTGTACAAATTGATAGCATGGTAGATGTAGCAAAACAAATGACGGTAGATGCAAAACAAGTAAGTGCATCTATTAATGAAATTGCAGCTACAATTGAAGAAAATGCAGCAAGCGTTCAAAATATTGCTGGTTCTTCAGAAGAACAATTAGCTTCAGTAGATGAAATAAATGCAGCAGCAGTCCATTTATCACAAATGGCAGAAGAATTACAAGAGATGATTAGTAAGTTTAAAGTGTAATAACAAATATTAAGAAACGAGGTAATAATTTTACTTCGTTTCTTTTTTTATGAAGAGAAAAAGAAAGAAATATAGAGTAACCGTGTTATGATTAAGTATAATTAAAGAGACTGTATATTCTTTAAATTCTATCTTTAATCATGTTAGGGGAATGGTTTTGAAATTTAAAAAATTAAAACTCCAACCGAGAATTACATTAACTATTAGTACACTTATTTTAGTGGTACTTCTGCTAACGAGTTATTTATTTTATTACATATTATCTGAAACGGTAGAAGAGCAAATTGGGAAACGGGCTTTGCATGTTGCGAAAACAGTTGCCGCGATACCAGAAATTCAGGAAGCTTTTCAAAAAGAAAATCCAGCTTCTATTATTCAGCCAATCGCAGAAAAAATTCGAATGGATACAGAGGCTGACTTCATTGTAGTTGGAAACAAAGAGGGGATTCGTTATGCGCATCCTGAACGAGATAAAATAGGAGAAAAAATGGTTGGCGGAGATAATAAAGGCGTTTTATTAGAAGGAAAATCATATGTTTCGAAAGCAACTGGATCATTAGGCCCTTCATTACGCGGAAAAGTTCCAATCCGTAATCAGGAAAATGAAATCATTGGTGTGGTGTCTGTTGGATTTTCAATGGCTGATATTCATGGAGCGGTAGAAGTGTATGGAAAGCGTGTATTTTGGATTACAATAATAGGGCTATTAATTGGAGTAATTGGCTCTATATATTTAGCGGCAAGTATAAAAAGAATGATGTTCGGGATGGAACCAGAAGAAATTTCATCTTTATATGAAGAGCATAGTACAGTGATTCAATCTGTACGTGAAGGGATTATTGTAATCGATAAAAATGGCATGATTAGTTTAGTCAATCAAGCAGCTTATGATATTCTTTCGCTAGATAAACAACAAAATATTATTGGGGAATTTATTTTAAATGTAATTCCTAATTCAACGATACTAGATGTACTTCAAACTGGTGAAGAACAGTTTGATCGCCAATTAAATATAAAAGGACAGGCTGTTATTGCGAACCGTCTACCTATTAAAGTAAAGAATAAAGTAACTGGCGTTGTATCGAGCTTACGTTTGAAATCTGAAATGGATCAGTTAACAGCAGAATTATCTCAGACGAAGCAATATACAGAGGCATTACGAGCGCAAGCGCACGAATATAATAATTTATTGTATACGCTTTCAGGTCTTATTCAATTAGAATCATACGAAGATGCTTTAGAGCTTATTCATAAGGAAACAGCGGTATATCAAGATTTTGTTCAATTTATTATGAAGCGGATTCAAAATCCATGGCTAGGTGGAATTTTAATTGGATTTTATAATAGAGCACGAGAGTTGAAGATTGATTTTATGCTAGATAGAGAAAGTGGTTTAGAAAAATTAAGTCCACATATTGAGAGTAATTATGTCGTTTCTATTTTAGGAAATTTAATTACGAATGCATTTGAAGCAATTGAAAAAAATGAAGAGAATGATAAGAAAGTAAGGATGTTTGTAACTGATATTGGAGAAGAAATATTAATTGAAGTGGAAGATTCAGGGCAAGGGATTCATGATGAAATAATTACTAGCATATTCTATAAAGGCTTTTCGACGAAAGAAGGAGGAGAGCGAGGATATGGATTAGCAAAAGTGAAAGAGTTAGTAGAAGATTTAAATGGAAGTATTGCAATTGAAAAAGGGGATTTAGGTGGTGCATTATTTATTATTGCACTACCGAAAGAGAGAGGCGAATAGTAATGGGTGAGGAGATAGAAGTATTAATTGTAGAAGATGATATTCGGATTGCTGACATTCATCGTCGTTTTACTGAGAAAATTGAGGGATTTAAAGTAATTGGAACGGCAACGACTGGAGAACAAGCGAAAGAATGGCTAGAGCTTGTGAAGCCACAGCTTGTTTTATTAGATGTGTACTTACCTGATATGCAAGGAACGGAACTTGTCACATATATTAGGCATCATTTGCACGATACAGATATTATTATGATTACAGCGGCATCGGAAACAGATGTAGTGAGGCACGCCCTGCGGGGCGGAGTAACAGATTATATCGTAAAGCCACTAATGTTTGACCGATTTAAAGCAAGTCTGGAAGGCTATCAAAAAAAGATTATACAGTTAAAGAAAAATAATCAATTATCTACGGAGCAAATTGAATATTTATGGTCTCAAAGAGGGGTGAAGGGAGATCAAATAGAATATGCCCCGAAAGGGAT
This sequence comes from Bacillus cereus group sp. MYBKT14-1, assembly GCF_051915185.1. Lineage (NCBI taxonomy): Bacteria > Bacillati > Bacillota > Bacilli > Caryophanales > Bacillaceae > Bacillus > Bacillus cereus group sp. MYBKT14-1. The sequence goes on from NZ_JBQAEF010000010.1 coordinate 29,575, forward strand.
AGATCCTTTAACTTTAGCGAAAATAAAAAAGCATATGTTAACAGTTAATGAAGAAGGGATTACAGCAGAGGTGCTAAGTTCAATGGTAGGCGTAAGCCGATCAACTGCAAGGCGTTATTTAGAGTATTTGATATCTGGGAAGAAAGTCCACGCAGAGCTAATATATGGAAGTGTTGGGAGACCCGAGAGACGTTATTTTCTTGTTTCTTCATAATAAAAAACAGTAGAGGATTTTATTCCTTCTACTGTTTTTTTGCATCTTATATTGGAATAATCCCAATTACAATTCCGGTAATTAACATAACCATTGTCGTTCCAACGGCCCACAATAAAGTGAAGCGTTGATGTTCACCGAAATCAACTTTTGCCATTCCGACCAATAAATAAGTGGAAGCGACAAGAGGACTTAATAAGTGAACGGGTTGCCCAAGTAAGGAAGCACGTCCCATTTCAGCTGCACTAATTCCGTAAGTAGCAGCAGCTTTCGTCAAAATAGGTAATACCCCGAAGTAAAATGCATCATTAGACATGAAAAATGTGAATGGCATACTGAGAAGTGCTGTAATAATTGGCAATTGTGGTCCAAGTGCATCTGGTATAAGAGTTACTACACTGTTAGCCATTGCATCTACCATTTTTGTTCCAGATAAAATACCAGTGAAAATACCGGCAGCAAATACGAGAGAAACAACTGCTAATACATTCCCAGCATGAGAAGCAATACGTTCTTTCTGTTGCTCTAAGTTTGGATAGTTAATCATAACAGCGATAGCAAAAGCGACTGTAAATAAAACAGGTAATGGCATAACTTCTAGTATGAGACAGACAAGTAATGTGGCGGTTAATAAAAAGTTAATCCATAGAAGTTTAGGGCGTTTATGCACTGCTGCTTCGACAGTTGCAGCTTGCTCATCCATTGTTTGCATTTGTTTTAAATACTGTACATCCATAATTCCTAAACGTTTTCTTTCTTTTTTTCCAAGATAGTAGGCAACGAAAACAACCCAAATTGCACCAGCAATCATTCCTGGAATAAGAGGTGTAAATAATTCGGAAGCCTCAAGCCCAAGTGCGCTCATAACACGAGCTGTGGGTCCACCCCAAGGTGTAAGATTTGTTACCCCTGCCCCTAACATAACAACTCCAGCTAATATGAGGGGGTTCATTCCAAGGCGCTTATATAGTGGATACATTGCGGAAACTGTAATCATGTATGTTGTTGTACCATCACCATCTAGAGAAACGATAATAGTTAATATAGCCGTTCCGACAACGATTTTTAAAGGATCTCCTTTTACAAATTTTAAAATCTTACTAATGACAGGATCGAATAAACCGCTATCAATCATAATCCCAAAATATAAAATAGCGAACATAAGCATAATACCAGTAGGTGCTAATTTTTGGATCCCCTCTAACATCATAGGCCCCATATCGGCATAGAATCCGCCAATTAATGCAAAAACACTCGGAATTAATATTAATGCTACTAGCGCTGACATACGTTTCGTCATAATTAAAAACATAAAGACAAATACCATCGCAAATCCAAGTAGTGCTAACATGTAATTTCCCCCTCAAAAGAATGATTGCGCTTTCAAAATAGAATAAAAATTCAGAAAAAGGTTTTTTATTTATAATAAAAGCATCTATTCAAATGGTAAATAATTTGAAAAATAACATCATTAGAAGCATAATTTTTATTTTGTTCATTTTGTTCACGGTAGTTAATTTGAATTTTTAAAAAGTAAGCTGCTTCTCGTAAGAATGGTAGAATAAGATGAAAATAGTGAAGTGTGAAATAGGGAGTAGATGTTATATGAAAACGAGAATTGAAGAGATTTATAGCTCTTATGAAGGAAAAGTAGAGGAGATTTTTATTAATGAATCTTCTTACGTATATGAATGGGAAAAATTACTGATGATCCGAAAAAATGACGGTGAGCTTAAAAAAATTGCAGTCGGGATTAGTGGAAATATAAGATTGGTAAATGTAGAAGTTGGACAGGAAATTAGTGCGGATACATTATTAGTTAAATTAGAAGATGATTTGTTAATTACAGGTTGCGAGTGATGAGAGATGTGTAGAAATAACTACACATCTTTTTTTGTTTCCTATATTACAAAAAGCACATTGTTTTTTCACAAATCTCACACAACCTTTTGGTATTCTTTTCGTGGAGTATACGGTTTCTAGGGAGGAATATTGATGAAAGTAAAATATGTCGTACTTGCTATATGTTTATGTTTCGTATTTACGGTAGTCGGGTGTGGGAAAAAGGAAACAGCAGCTGTTTCCATTGATGAGAAACATGATAAATGTGATATTTGCCAAATTGGGGTAACAGATAATCAATTTGCAACAGAAATTATTTTAGAAAATGGAAAAGCGTTAAAGTTTGATGATATCGGTTGTATGTATAAATGGATGGAGATCAACTCAGATGAAAAGACGAAAGAGAAATTTGTCCGAGATTATGATTCGAAAGATTGGATTTCGTTAGAAGACGCTACTTACGTATATGATAAAACAATAACGACACCGATGGCTTATAATGTCATTTCATTTAAAAATAAAAAAGATGCAGAGAGCTTTGTATCTAACTATAAGGGGAAAGTTCTTTCGTATAAAGAGCTAGCAGAGCATAAATGGGAAATGAATAAAGAGATGATGGGGAAACCGAAAGCAGGAAATCATGGTGGACATCATTAATAGAAAAAGACAACTATGTAGTTGTCTTTTTCTATTATTACTCAGGTGCAAATATAGAAAAGGTGTAAAATTTTTAGCAGAACGGTTACAATGGAATATAGTAACCTAAAGCAATCATTTATGTACTTTTTAGAAATGTATACAAATGCGGTAAAAACGTGCTAAACTAATTGCTTCATAATGTTAATGATGGGGCCATCAGGCGTATCATTTCAATAGGTTGAGAAACATAGTATAAGCTTAAGATAATCCGATTAAAGAAGGAATCTAAAGGGCTTATGGATAAATGTACTCAAGAAGAGTTATTGTATGTGATGGAGGAATGGTTAAGAAAACATTATCTTTCATAGGAGCTGTAGTTGTGAGAAAACAAAAAATTTTATTATGTATTTTATTAGGACTTTTAATGACGGTAGTGGCTTGCGATAAGCAAGAAGAACCAGAATCGAAACCGGTTCATGTGAAAAATGAGAAGAAAAAAGAGAAGCATAAAGAACAGGAAGAATCTAAAGAAGAGAAAAGTATAAATTTAATGGACAAACAGTTGTTACTTTCAGCTACTCTTGGAGACACAGAGACAGCTATGAAGTTGATTCAGGATGGAGCGAATATAAACGTAGAAGGTGACAACGGAGAAACGCCTGTCCTTGCAGCGACGTACCAAAATCATGTAGAGACAGTTAAAGCATTAATTGGTGCAGGTGCTAATATTGAAATTAAAGATGAGAAAAAAAGTAATCCACTTCTTTATGCAAGTAGAGAAGGATATACGGATATTGTAAAAGTATTAATTAATGCAGGAGTTAATACGAAAGAAACGACTAGGTCAGGTGGGACAGCACTTATTTCTGCATCTGAGCGTGGCCATGTAGAGGTTGTTAAAGAATTATTAGAGCATACAGATATTGATGTGAATTATAAAAATGAACGTGGTGGAACAGCGTTATTAGAAGCAATTGTATTAGGAAATGGTAGTGAAAACCATAAGAAAGTAATTCAATTACTTATTGATCACGGTGCAGATGTAAACATGGCTAACAAGGAACATCTGACGCCACTGCAATACGCTGAAAAAAGAGGTTTTAAAGATATTGTAAATATGTTGAGGGTAGCTGGAGCGAATGAAGTAGTACAGCCACAACAACCAGTAGAGTAAAAAACGAAAAATAATCCCATTTAGATAGACAGAATGAAGAAATCAGTTAGTATGATGGATTCAGTAATGTGTATTTGAATGGGATTTTTATTTTGAACATGAAAAATAGATTATGAATGGATGGTAAATGGAGTAAATAAGGAGGCAACCTTATTTGGCAATTGTAAAAAATGAAAAAGTAGTTTCTGTTTGTTGCAGTGCCAGAAGTACGCCCGTAGCTGCTGAGGCAAGTGTGGAAACTTTAGCGGAGTTTCAAGGGAACGGATATGGTACTGATGTTGTTACAGCCTGGGCCATATCAATACAAGAGAAAAGGCGCATTCCACTTTATAGTACTGCTTGGGATAACTTTAGTTTGCAAGCAGTGGCAAGCAAACTAAAAATCATTAACTATGGAATGAATTTACATATTGATTGAATTTTAAGTATTGTTTCGTTCTATTTATTTATATTTTAATATCTAGATTAATGTAAATAATGATATGGTGAATATTAACATTCGATTAACACCTAATTAACAATCTATCAAAACTGACTTAATAAATGCGTAATATAGTAAAGGTAACAAAATAACTAGGGTAGAGAACATTTGAGAACACCCACTTACATATAATGTGCCACTTTCTTAGGTGTGCTCTATTCCTTAGAGTTCAAATAAGGAGAAAGGCGTTCTATGTAAGTAGGTGTTTTTAGTTTGGATAAAAATAGAACAGTTAGGTGGAATAAATGTTTAAAGAACCTTATATTGCGATGATAAAGGATTGGAAAGGATACAAAGCATACAAAAAATTGCCGAAAACAGTTTTTCTTATGACTGGTTCAATGCTGGAATTACCAGAGCGTGTATATGAATTGCAGAAACATGAACATGATGTATTTCTTCATTGTGATTTTATACAAGGCTTAAATACGAATACAGAGGAAGCGCTTTTGTATATTCAAGATGTTATCGGGGCACAAGGTATTATTTCAACAAAGGGTTCAACAATTCGAAATGCTAATAAAATTGGATTGAAAACAATTCAACGTATTTTTATTGTAGATACTTTATCTCTTACTAAATCAATTGAAAATTGTAAAACGACTAAACCAAATGCAGTAGAGATTATGCCGGGGATTATGCCTTCTATTATTAAGCAGCTAGTAGAGGAAATAGAGTTTCCTATTATTGCAGGAGGGCTGATTCAAACGCGAGAAGATGCGGAAATTGCAATTCGTGCAGGAGCAAGTGCGATTTCAACAAGTCATTATGAAGTATGGATACAAGAAGAAAAAAGGAGTGCAACCTTGTGATTGAATTGAAAAATGTTTCAAAGGTATATAAAAATGCAGAAGAGACAGCGGTTAAAGGCGTATCGGTTCATATTAAGAAGGGTGAATTTTTTGTTTTAGTTGGACCTTCGGGATGCGGGAAAAGCACATTATTACGAATGATCGCTGGCTTAGAAGAGATTTCTTCAGGAGATTTAATTATTAATGAACGTGTTGCAAATGATCTAGAGCCGAAAGACCGTAATCTATCAATGGTATTTCAAAATTATGCATTATATCCACACTTATCTGTAGAAGAAAATATTTTATTTGGACTTAAGGTAAGAAAAGTACAAAAAGAAGAGCGACAAAAGCGATTAATGGAAGCTATTGAAATGGTAGGACTGAAAGAGTATGTGAAAATGAAACCAGGCCAATTATCAGGCGGACAAAGACAGCGTGTTGCACTTGCCAGGGCAATTGTGAGTCAAGCGCCAATCTGTTTAATGGATGAACCACTTTCGAATTTGGATGCGAAATTACGTGCGCAAATGAGAATTGAAATTAGAGAAATTCAGCAGCGATTAGGAATTACGATGATTTACGTTACCCACGATCAAATAGAAGCGATGACTATGGGTGATCGTATCATGGTTTTAAATAAAGGAAGTATACAGCAAGTTGGAACACCACTTAACATATATAACGAACCAGCAAACGAATTTGTTGCAAGCTTTATAGGTTCTCCTTCTATGAATATAAATGATGGGGAAGTAAATAAAGAAAAAGGTGTATTACATATAGGACAATTGCAAATTCCATTATCTATTAGACAGTTAAAGCAATTACCAGAAGGAACAATTCGCATAGGCATGCGCCCTGAGCATATTGCACTGTCTGAGGAGGGACAAGAAGTGACGTTGCAATCTGTAGAAGTATTAGGGAATGAATCTATATTGAACTTTGCGGTAAATGGAACAACTTGGAGTGCGAAAGTTATCGGACAGTTACTCCTGAACAAAGGTGACAAAGTAAAATTATTATTCTCGCAAGAAAAGTTATGCTTCTTTAACGAAAACACGAATGAACGCTTAAAAGTGGTAGGTGAAGAAGAGTTGAAAGTGGTGGCGAAATAATGATCGAAGTAAGTAAGTTACCAGTTCAAACAAAGGTGTCAAAAAAGAAAAAATTATGGGAGAGAACGAAAGATTTAAGAATAGGATTATTGTTTTTGGCGCCATCTATTTTGCTATTTTCGATTTTTCTGTTCTATCCATTGTTTAGGACGATTTATTATAGTTTTTATTTAACCGATATACATGGAGAAGCTAATCTTTTCGTTGGCTTAGAAAATTATCAATATTTATTCTCTGATCCAGCCTTCTACAAAAGTATAAAATCAACTTTATTATTTGTTTTATATACAGTTCCTACGAGTATTATATTTGCTTTGTTTCTTGCATTGATTGCAAATGGAAAGGTAAGAGGTATTGGGTTATTCCGAGTTCTGTTTTCTTCGACGATGGGAATATCAGTAGCTGCTAGTGCAGTGATTTGGCTATTTTTATTTCATCCAAGTGTAGGATTATTTAATAATATATTAGCCTCTATGAACCTTCCTGCAATCGCATGGTTAACGAGTCCGGACTGGGCACTATTCTCTGTATCAGTTACAACAGTTTGGGTGAATACAGGTTTTGCATTTTTAGTTATATTAGGTGGTTTACAAAATATTGATACGTCTTTATATGAGAGTGCATCTATAGATGGTGCTAGTTATTTATATAAGCTTCGCCGTGTTACATTACCGATGCTATCACCAACTTTATTTTTTATTGTAACAGTAACATTAATTAGTGCGTTCCAAAGCTTTGGACAAATTGATATTTTAACGCACGGTGGACCAAATGATGCAACGAATTTAATTGTGTACTCGATTTACAAAGAGGCGTTTGTGAATCATCAATTTGGAACAGCAAGTGCACAAGCGATGGTATTATTTGTTTTCATTTTCGTTGCTACATTACTTCAATTTAAGTTTGCTGAGAGAAAGGTGCATTATAAATGATTGTTAAACAGTGGAAACAAAATTTCCTATTATACATGCTACTCATTATTAGTGCAGTGATGGTATTTTTTCCTGTACTGTATGCATTTTTAATAAGCTTTATGACACCAGACGATATTCAAATGAGAAGGTTATTTCCGACCCAGTTTACTTTTGATAATTTCATTAATATTTTTCAAAAAGTACCGCTTTTTACATACTTATATAACAGTTTAATTGTATCGACAGTCGTTATGATTGGACAACTTATCGTATCAAGTTTAGCAGCTTATGCTTTTGTTTTTCTTCAGTTTAAAGGGAGAAACTTAATTTTCTTCCTGTTTATTTCAACGATGCTTATTCCGTGGGAAGCAACGATGGTGCCTAACTTTTTAACGATTCAAAACTTTGGCTGGATCAATAGTTTCGCCGGGATGACAGTGCCGTTTTTTGCAACAGCTTTCGGTATTTTCTTGTTACGTCAACATTTTATGACACTCCCGAATGAACTGAAAGAAGCTGCTTTTATTGAAGGGATTGGAAATATAAGATTTTTATTCAGCGTTGTAATACCGTATTGTAAAACGAGTTTTATTACGCTTGGAGTATATAGCTTTTTAACAACATGGAATATGTATTTATGGCCACTTTTAGTGACCACTGATGAAAAAGTAAGAACAGTGCAAATCGGTGTAAAGCAGCTTCAGTCTCAAGAAGTTGCAACTGATTGGGGAAGCGTAATGGCCGGTGTTACGGTTATCGTTATTCCAACATTGATTTTACTATTTTTAGGGCAAAAGCAATTACAACAAGGATTAACAAAAGGTGCAATTAAATAACTAAGAGAAGGTGAGATTTAAATGAGTCTAGTTAAAAAAGGTGCTGCTCTATTAATGGTAGCAACAATGGCATTATCTAGTGCAGCTTGTTCAAATAGTAAAACAGAGGGAAAACCTGAAGTACAGGCAAAAGTAGCACCTGTTGAAAAAAATGGTGATAAAACTGTAATTCGCTTCTGGCATGCGATGGGTGGAAAAACACAAGGAGTATTAGATGGTCTTGTTGCAGACTATAATAAGTCGCAAAATAAATATGAGATAAAGGCAGAGTTCCAAGGGACATATGAAGAGTCTTTAACGAAATTTAGAACGATGTCTGCAACGAAAGAAGCGCCAGCTCTTGTTCAATCGAGTGAAATTACAACGAAATATATGATTGATAGCAAAAAAATCACACCAATTGATAGCTGGATAAAAAAAGATAAGTACGATACGTCAAAATTAGAAAAAGCAATTACAAATTATTATTCAGTTGATGGAAAAATGTATTCTATGCCATTTAATTCATCTACACCAGTATTAATTTATAATAAAGATGCTTTTGCAAAGGCGGGCTTAGATCCAGAGAAAGCTCCAAAAACATATGCGGAATTACAAGAAGCAGCGAAAAAGTTAACGATTAAAGAAGGCGGAAATGTAAAACAATATGGATTCTCCATGCTTAACTACGGTTGGTTCTTTGAAGAATTGTTAGCGACACAAGGTGCTTTATATGTAGATAACGAAAACGGCCGTAAAGATGCTGCAAAGAAGGCGGTATTTAACGGTAAAGAAGGACAGAAAGTATTTGGAATGTTAGATGATTTAAATAAAGCTGGCGCACTTGGAAAGTATGGAGCAAGTTGGGATGATATTCGTGCCGCGTTCCAATCTGGACAAGTTGCTATGTATTTAGATTCTTCAGCAGGTGTTCGTGATTTAATCGATGCATCTAAGTTTAATGTAGGTGTTTCATATATTCCGTATCCTGAGGATTCGAAACAAAATGGTGTTGTTATTGGTGGAGCATCATTATGGATGACGAATATGGTTTCAGAAGAAACGCAACAAGGTGCTTGGGACTTTATGAAATATTTAACGAAGCCAGACGTACAAGCAAAATGGCATACTGCAACAGGTTATTTCTCAATTAATCCAGATGCATATAATGAGCCATTAGTAAAAGAGCAATATGAAAAATATCCACAGTTGAAAGTAACAGTAGATCAATTGCAAACGACGAAGCAATCTCCAGCAACACAAGGGGCTTTAATTAGTGTATTCCCAGAATCACGAGATGCAGTTGTAAAAGCATTAGAAGCGATGTATGACGGGAAGAATAGTAAAGAAGCGTTAGATGAAGCTGCCAAAGCAACAGATAGAGCAATTAGCGTTTCAGCTCGTACGAGTCAAAAATAAGAGAAAGCCGTATCCTTAAAAGGGATACGGCTTTCTTTATAGGGAGATAAGGGATCAAAGAAATGATGAAGTCTTATCTCTTTTATATGAGTAAAGGGTCTAGAGTGAATGTTGTCCTTTTCATTATTTATTTAACTCCATTGCGACTTGTTTACCATTTACGAAAACCTCTACTACCGCTACTACAACTTCCATTACTTTTTTCATCTCTCATCTCTCCTTATTTTTTGTTTCATTTCTTACTCTCAGTATAAGGAAATACAGTAATTACAACTATCGAATTGGATGACAAGAGACTTACATTGTTGTAAGGATAATAGTTTAGTTTGTAATAAAGTGAAACTGTAATCAGTGGGGGGCTTACTGCCCGTTAATGCTTGATTTTAATTCTGAACTTTCTGTCGTTTTGAACTATAATTAGAAAGAGGGGGGATAATATGAAAAGAATTCTTGTTATTAGTGATATTCATGGAGAGATAGAAAAGTTCGAACATTTATTGGAAGAAGCTCAATATGATGCGAAACAGGATCAATTAATCTTACTGGGAGATTATGTAGATCGTGGTCCAAATGCGCGTGCTGTAATTGAAAAGGTAAGAGAATTGAAAAAAGAGGGAGCACTCATTTTAAAAGGAAATCATGAAGATATGATGATTAAGGCGTTAAGGACAAATGAGGAACGTTCATGGAACCATTGGGTAAAAAGAAATGGTGGAGATAAGACATTATATAGCTATGGATTTGTAGAAGAAGATATTGCGGTTAATGAGAAAGACTTCCAAAAACCGATTTTACACTCTCGTGTATTAGAGGAACATATAAAGTTTATTCAAGAATTAGATCATTACATTGAAACAGAAGAGTATATATTTGTACATGCTGGGGTTGAACCGATGAAACGAGTTTCTGAATCTGAACCATATACATTAATGTGGATCCGTAATGAATTTCATAATGGATATAGCGGTGAAAAGGTTATTGTATTTGGGCATACGGAAACAAAAACGCTTCATGGTAGTGAGGATTGCGGAGTGTATTTTGGTAGTAATCGTATTATTGGGATTGATGGCGGGGCTGTGTATGGCGGTCAGCTAAATTGTTTAGAGTTGCCGAGTAAAAAGGTATATGTAATAAAAAATTGAAAGAGATAAGAGGAATCTTATTTCTTTCAATTTTTTATTAAGCTAAATTTAAGACAAAGTTTTTATAATAAAACTTCAAAATTTTAGAAGGAAATAGTTAAAAATGAAATTACGTAATGTAACTACATTCTTTTGTTATGAAGAGAAGAAATGTAATAATAAATAGAATTGAACTATTTGATGGAAGGTGAGAGCATGCGTTTACTTGTAGTAGAAGATAATGCTTCGTTATTAGAGTCTATCGTACAAATTTTACGTGATGAATTTGAAGTAGATACGGCAATAAATGGAGAAGATGGATTGTTTTTAGCTCTTCAAAATATATATGATGCAATTTTGCTGGATGTGATGATGCCAGGGATGGACGGATTTGAAGTGATTCAAAAAATACGAGATGAAAAGATTGAAACACCAGTCCTGTTTTTGACAGCGAGAGATTCTTTAGAAGATCGGGTGAAGGGATTGGACTTTGGTGGAGATGACTATATTGTTAAGCCATTTCAGGCCCCTGAATTAAAAGCGAGAATTCGTGCTTTACTACGCAGAAGTGGTAGTTTAACAACGCAGCAAACAATTCGCTATAAAGGCATTGAATTGTTCGGAAAAGATAAAGATGTTCAAGTAGATGGAAAAGGTATGAAGTTATCATTAAAACAATATGAGCTTCTAGAGTACCTTGTTCAAAATAGCGGAAAGATTTTAATGCGTGAACAAATTTTTGATCGCGTCTGGGGATTTGATTCAGATACGACAGTAGCGATTGTAGAAGTGTATGTGCATCATTTACGTAAAAAATTAGAGCCATTCGGTTATCAGAAAGATATTCAAACCGTTCGAGGTATTGGATACATATTAAAAGAACAATGAAAAAGGGAAGCATGTTTCAGAAGACGCGCATTCGATTGACTATAATAAATTCGTTAGTATTTATCATTTTGATAGGCGTATTAGGCAGTATTATTTATTCGTACACATACAAGCGTATTTATAGTGAAGTAGATCAATCTATAAAAATGATAGCTCAGTATAGAGAAAAATTAGATGTTAAAGTACCACCAAGAAAACGCATGGAGAATATCCAAATTGGAGATCCGCGAGTAACTAGAATAACTTGGAATGGGAAAATAGTGAAAATAGAGGGCGATAACCGTAAATTCCGTTCTATTTTTGAAGAGAATTTGGAAAGTTTTTCTCCCGAAAAATTAGAGGAGTTACAAGATATTGAAGTACAAGGACGATATTTTAGAGCATTTTCGCTTCAAAAAGATGGAGAAATAGTTCAAATCGTGCGAGATATAACAGCGGAAGAAGGAATGTTAAATACTTTATTTTTAATTCTCGTTATAGGTTGTAGCATAGGAAGCCTCTGTGCGATAGGTATTGGCTTTTTCCTAGCTGGTAGAGCACTTGTACCTATTCAAAGTTCATGGGAGAAACAGCAACAATTCGTTTCTGATGCATCACATGAACTCAGGACACCACTTGCAGTTATTCAATCAAAAACGGATGTTTTATTCCAGTCACCATCCGCTACGATAGAAGAAAAAGCGATGGATATTTCTACAATTTCAAAAGAATGTAGGCGGTTATCGAAACTCGTTAGTAATTTATTATTGCTAGCACGTTCTGATTCTAATCAAATTGAGATGGATAAGAAAACATTTGAACTTGATAAATTGTTAGAAGAAATAGTAGCTCCATATAAAGAGATTGCTTCTTATCAAGAAAAAGAAATGATGCTAAAAGTAGAACGTGGTGTATCTTTTATGGCTGATAGAGAGCGGATTCATCAAATGATGGTCATACTGTTAGATAATGCGATGAAGTATACAAACGAAGGTGGGCATATTCAAATTGATTGTACGCAAACGAGTAGTTCAATTCGCATACAGGTGAAAGATGACGGGATAGGAGTGAAAGAAGAAGATATTCCGAAATTATTTAATCGTTTTTATCAAGGGGATAAAGCAAGAAGTACGTCAGAAGGAGCTGGATTAGGTCTTTCAATCGCAAATTGGATTGTAGAAAAGCATTACGGAAAAATATCAGTAGAGAGCAAATGGGGAGATGGCACTTGTTTTGAAGTGATTTTCCCTAAAAACCAAAAAATATAAGTAAGAAGACGACCTTGTTTTTACAAGGTCGTCTTTTTTTAAGGGAAAGTTAAGAAACTATTTATATTATGTATGGCATAAAGAAAGTTCGTTACATGAAGAAGAGATTAGGTGTATGTGAGTGGGGTTTATCAATCATAATGTTATCTCAAGCAGCGATGAGATGTATGTATAGTATTAAAAAAACTAGGGGAATGATGGGAAAGAAAGTATAAGAGGGAGGAATTAATTTTGAAAAAGAAAATGATAACGGTATTCACTATTGGAGTAATGAGTTTAAGTATATTAGGGGGTGCCTCTCCTTCTGAAACACAAAAAGGAAAGACAGATTACACGCAGCGCAGTAAAGAACAATTGAACAATGGTAAGATACATGCAGTGCATACAGAAGAAAAAGCAGAGAAACTAGGTATTGAAACGGAAGGAAAAGAACAAATTACACTAGAAAAAGAAATTCATGAAACAGAAGTAGGAAGGGAAGCAGAGCAGTTAGGCATATCGATTGAAGGAAAAGATGTTGGGATGCTGTCAGAAGAAATCTATGAAACAAAAGTAAAGCAAGAAGCGTTAAAGCTAGGTATATCTATAGAGAATACATCAATTGTAGATTTAATTACTCAAATTAATGCGATTAAAATTAAAGATGAAGCAGATAAATTAGGTATTTCGACAGATGGAAAAGAAATCGAAGACATCGCGGAAGAAATCTACGGAAAGAAAGTAAGAGAAGAAGCAGGAAAGTTAGACATTTCTCAAAAAGGAAAAGAAATTGAAGAGTTAGCACAAGAAGTGTACGAACAAAAAGTACAGGAAGAAGCAAAAAAATATCATATTGATTTGTATGGTAAAGATATATATCAAATATTAAGAGAAATTAATGAACAAAAGGTGCTACAAATGGCAGATGAGCTTAATATGGATAAAATGAATATGAATATTCAAGAGTTAGCGGAAAAGATAAAAAAAGATCAGCCTGAAAAAGGAAAAGAACTAAATTTTGTACCGATGATACGAACGGATGCTGACGCATTTTATTCTTATTTAACGAATTAATAAGGACGTGAAAGCGATAAGAAAATTGAAGTGGTATATATGTATAGCTTTACTAGGTGCAGTAATATGGAGTGTATATACAAATGGAATTCCAAAGTATATAGAGAAGTTTACATTCTCAAATATACAAAGAGGAAAAGAAACGGAGTTTAGTAATAACGATGAAAAAGTCATCTTATCAAATGTTCCCTTAATTCGGCAGTTACCAGAATTGGATAGAGGCTGTGAAGTGACAAGCTTAGCGATGATGTTACAATACGCTGGTGTTTCAGTGGATAAGATGACATTAGCAAATGAAATAAAAAAAGTTGATTTTATAGATGATGGTGTGCGCGGGAATCCGAATGAAGGATTTGTAGGTAATATTTATACATTTTCTGAATCGGGATATGGTGTATATCATGGGCCACTTTTTCAGTTAGCGGAAAAATATTTACCTAATAAAGCTGTAGACTTAACAGGGAAGAATATAGAGGAAATTTATAAGAGTGTAAAAGCAGGACAACCGGTAGTTATGATTACGAATGCAACATTTGTACCGTTAGATGAAGATGAATTTACTACATGGGAAACAAATAGTGGAGATGTTTCTATTACGTATAATGAACATTGTGTTGTACTTATTGGATATGATCAGGAATCTGTATATATTCGAGATCCACTTGAGGATAGCTTAGATGTAAAAGTACCGAGAGAAACCTTTGAACAGGCATGGGTACAAATGGGAAGTCAGGCAATTAGTTATGTAAAGAGCGCCAAATAAATTAGGACGAAGAGTTTTAGTAATATGACTATAAGGCGAAGGGTAAAGATTTGAGGATTATAAGAGAAGTTTTGTAGAGTAGAAGCTGTTAAGAAATGAGAGAACTTTAGTATATATAATGCTAAAGTTCTCTTATTTTTATGATTAAAATACGTATAAGGAGTGAATATGCAAAAATGCATAATTGACGAAAAAATTACATGTTATCATTATATATTGTTTTATATATGTTAATTGTATAAAATGACACAAGTATCCACATTACATAAAGGAGGCTTATTATGCAAAAAATATTTAACTGGGTTAAATGTATGAGTATCAATAAAAAATTAATCATTTCATTTTTTATTATTTTAACTATACCAGGAATTATTATCGGTGGTGTTTCATATCAAACTGCCAAAACAAATTTTGAACATCAAATGACAGATAAAGCAAAGGAGAATATTTCGATTTTAAATACTGTTATTTCTCAAAATATAGAAGAGAAATTTGTTGATGCGACGTACTTTGCAGACATCTTAACAGAGGATACATATCCAAATGGACAAGAAGAAATAGTAAGAACGAAGTTAGCACAATATATAAAGCTTCATCCAGAAGTAGAAGGTATTTATATTGGAACAGAGACGGGAAAGTTTATAAGAGAACCATTTATTCAAATGGCTGATGGGTATAATCCAACAGATAGATCTTGGTATAAAGAAGCACATGAAAATAAAGGGAAAGTAATTGTTACTGCGCCATATCAGTCAGCATCTACAAAAAATATGGTAGTGACGATTGCGAAAGAAGTAAAAGATGGTAAAGGTGTTATAGGAATTAATTTAAACTTAGATAACATCTTAAAAATTTCCAAAATGATTAACATTGGTGAAAAAGGTTATGCAGTTATTTTAGATCAAAATAAGCAAATTGTTAGTCATCCATCTAGAAAACCAGGTGCAAAAGTTACTGATCCTTGGATTAAACCAATTTATGAAGATAAACAAGGAAATGTGTCTTATACAGAACAAGATGATAAAAAGAATTTAATCTTTGCAACAAATGAGAAAACGGGCTGGAAAGTAGTTGGAGTTATGTTCGATGAAGAAATTACCCAAGCTGCCAGTCCAGTGTTTTATAAGACTTTGATTGTCATTGCTATCGCTATTGCATTTGGTAGTATATTAATTTATTTCATTACAAAGTCTATTACAAGGCCATTACGAAAAATAGCTGAATCGGCATATAAAATTAGTAAGGGAGATTTAACAGAGAAAATTACAATCCATTCCAAGGATGACATAGGGAAATTAGGGAATTCATTTAATGAAATGTCTACGTCTTTACAAGATGTTATTACCCAAATTAGCTTTTCAGCAGAACATGTTGCAGCATCGGCAGAAGAGTTAACAGCGAGCGTACAGCAAGCAAATGATGCGACAGATCAAATTACAATTGCAATGGAACAAGTATCAGGTGGGGCTGAATCACAAAGTCAAGGTGTTGAAGAAGGTGCGGCTACATTGCAACAAGTAAATACAGCAATTCAAGATGTAACTGGAAGCGCAGAGTCAATTTCTATTTCCTCATTACATGCGCGAGAAAGAGCTGAAGAGGGAGAAGATTTAGTTGAACAAACTGCAAAACAAATGCAGTCTATTTCTAGGTCGGTATCCGAGTCAGATGCTATTATTAAACTGCTTGATGAGAAATCAAAGCAAGTAGGAGCTATTTCTGAAGCAATTCAAAACATCGCAACTCAAACAAACTTATTAGCTTTAAATGCGGCTATTGAAGCAGCAAGAGCAGGTGAACAGGGACGAGGATTTGCTATTGTAGCAGATGAGGTTAGAAAATTAGCAGAGCAATCAGGAGAGTCATCTGGAGAGATTGCAAATTTAATTGCAGAAATTAAGGCGGATATTGAACATACTGTTAAGGCGATGGATAATGTGAATGGAGAAGTTCAACAGGGCCTTGATGTTGTAACAAAAACGAAAGTAAGTTTTACGGAAATTTTAAGTTCTACTACACATATTGTTTCTCAAGTTAATCAAATGGTAGAAACAACGAAGAGAATTGCTGGAGATGCAAATGAAGTGACAAATGCTATTGATGAAATTGCAGCTGCTGCAGAAGAAAATACAGCTAGTATGCAAAGTGTTGCAGCTTCAACAGAAGAACAGGTTAATTCCATGGAGGAAATTAGTTCAGCTTCGCAAAACTTAGCTGAGATGGCAGAAGAACTACAAGCGATGACTAGTAAATTTAAAGTATAATAACAGCAGATAAGTAAGGTGAAAATAATATCACCTTACTTATTTTTCTATTCAGCAATTAGGGGAGTCATTAACGGGATGAAAAAAAGAAGAAGACTATGGAATTTATGGAAAACAATTACATTGTTAGTTTGTACAGTTGTAATTTTTTCTTTACTTGTGACAGATATATTAATTAGTCATAATGTAGAACGGACGACGGAGGATAGCCAAGCAGAGAAGGCAAAAACAATTGCACACATTGTGGCGAATGATTCGATTGTAATCGATGGTTTGGTTGGGAAAGCAGATACCTCTGCAATCCAAACGTATACAAATAGAATATTACAAAACACAGGTGTTCAGTTTATTGTAGTTATGGACATGAATGGAATAAGAAAGTCACATCCAAATCCTCAAAAAATAGGGCATCATTTTATTGGGGGAGATGAAGGGCCTGCATTGAAAGGAAAAGAACATGTATCGTTAGCAGAAGGAACTTTAGGTATTTCCATGCGAGTGTTTGTACCAATATTTTCTGAAACAGGTGAACAACTTGGAGCTGTGGCTGTTGGTATTTCAGCAGATAATGTAAAAGAGAGAGTTAAGGAAAGTAGACATATCATTTATATTGGTGTCGGAGTTGGTGTATTAGTCGGAATTATAGGAGCAATATTGCTAGCTAGACATATAAAGAAAAGTTTATTCGGTCTTGAGCCGCACAGGATAGCAAAAATTCTTGAAGAAAGAAATACGATGCTACAATCTGTAAAGGAAGGTATTATTGCTGTAGATAAAGAGGCTAGAGTAACATTAATTAATAATGAAGCGAAACGTCTATTTAAAAAAAGCGGACTTGAAGAAGATTTTATCGGTAAAGATGTTGAGTTGTATATGCCAAATTCACGTATAAAAGAAGTATTGCAAACGGGAGAAGTACAATTAAACGAAGAACAAAATATTTATGGAATTACGATTGTGACGAATCGAGTTCCTTTATATGTAAAAGGAGAAATAGTTGGTGCAATTGCAACATTTCGTGATAAAACAGAGATTAGAAAACTAGCAGAGGAACTAACTGGTATTAGACTATATGCAGAAGCATTACGGGCACAATCTCATGAGTTTATGAATAAGATGCATGTCGTATTAGGGCTTACACATATGAAGCAGTATGAAGAATTACAGAAGTATATAAGCGGCATGGTATCAGAGCATCAATATGAAATTGGTGGAGTTATGAAAAGAATAAAAAGTCCAGTATTTGCTGGTTTTTTACTCGGGAAGCTCAGCTATGCTAGAGAGAAAAATATAAAATTAATTATAAGTGAAGATTCTTATATGCCGGAAATAGATGATGAAAGTATTACTCATGAACTTATTACGATTGTCGGAAATTTAATTGATAATGCATTAGAGGCAGTTACGAATTGTGAAAAGAAGCGAGTTGAAGTTAAGATAAAACATGGGGATATACTAACTATTACAGTACAAGATACGGGAAAAGGTATACAAGAAAAAGAAATAGAGGAATTATTTACGAAAGGTTATTCCACAAAGGGAGATAACCGCGGTTATGGTTTGTATCTTGTAAAAGAAAGTATACAGCGAATAAATGGGGAAATTCATATGCATTCATTAGTAGGTAAGGGAACAACGATAACAATTGAAATACCTAAAGGTAGGGATGAGAGGCAAATATGATTAAAGTTTTAATTGTAGAAGATGACCCGATGGTAGCAATGCTAAATAAGCATTATTTAGAGCAAGTAGGAGGATTTGAACTTGTTCAAGCAGTGAATTTGGTAAAATCGGCGATAGAAGTATTAGAGGAATCACGAGTAGATTTAGTATTACTTGATATTTTTATGCCTGAAGAGACTGGATTTGAGCTTTTAATGTATATTCGGAACCAAGAAAAAGAAATCGATATTATGATGATTTCAGCTGTACATGATATGGGGAGTATTAAAAAAGCATTACAATATGGCGTAGTAGATTATTTAATTAAACCATTTACATTTGAACGATTTAAAGAAGCATTAACTATATATCGAGAAAAACTTACTTTCATGAAAGAACAACAAAAAATTAGTCAATCGGAATTAGATTCGTTAATTTTGCAAAAAGAAAAAAGAGAACCTACTGTCATGAAAGAGCTTCCGAAAGGATTAACGAAGCAAACGATGCAATTAATTTGGAAGAAGATCGAGTCGTTGAATGGACGAGCGTTTACAACAGATGAAATGGCGCAATTAGTTGGTGTTTCAAGAGTTTCTATTCGAAAGTATGTAATGTTTTTGACAGAAATTGGAGTGTTAGAAAACGAAATGGTGTATCAACATGTAGGGAGACCGGTGAGTAAATTAAGATGTATTGACCAAAATAAAATAGAGTTTTACGTATAAGCGACTTAATATAAGTCGCTTATACTTTTTTTAATTACAAAATCAATTACAAAACTTACAAAAACTATTTTTACTATTGAAAGCGTTTTAATATTGTTATTAAGAAAACGAGGGGGTGCCATATGGGAATTCAAAAGAATGTGGAAGCGGTATCATTTTCTGAAGGAAATGAAGTACAAAGAGAATCTTTCGCTTCTAAAATTATGAATGTAAAAATCGGTGTTATACCTTTACCGTTATATGTAGTATTGGCTGCTATTATTTATGGGGCATCTGTATATAATAAATTGCCAGCAGATATGATTGGTGGATTTGCAGTTATTATGATCATGGGGATTTTCTTAGGCGATATTGGGATGAGAATTCCAATTTTAAAAAATATCGGCGGTCCAGCAATACTTTCGTTATTTATTCCATCATTACTTGTATTTTTTAACTGGATGAATCCAGCTTCAATGGAAGCTGCGACTATGTTAATGAAAAAATCGAACTTTTTATATTTATATATTTCTTGTTTAGTAGTCGGAAGTATTTTAGGAATGAACCGTAAAGTGTTAGTACAAGGTTTCGTTCGCATGTTTATTCCTTTAGTAGTAGGGACGTTAGCTTCTGTAGCAGTAGGGTTATTGGTCGGTTCATTATTTGGATTTGAAATGAAGCACACATTCTTCTTTATCATCGTACCAATTGTGAGTGGTGGTATCGGGGAAGGGATTTTACCATTGTCGCTAGCTTATAGTGATATTTTAAATGAATCATCAGCGACGTTTGTATCACAGCTTATTCCAGCAGCTATTATTGGAAATATGTTCGCAATTGTAAGTGCAGGGTATATGAAGCGTTTAGGTGAGAAGAAACCGGAGCTTAGTGGTAACGGTGTATTAGTAAAAACAGATAATCAATCCGAGTTATTAAAAGAACAAAATACAGAGAAGCCAATTGACTTCTCATTAATGGGAGCAGGTTTATTAATTGCGTGTACATTCTTCATCTTCGGAGGATTTGCTTCTAAGTTCATCGGTATTCCTGGGGCAATCATTATGATCTTCTCAGCAGCACTTGTGAAATACTTTAAATTAATGCCAGCAAAAATGGAGCAAGGAGCATTCCATCTATATAAATTCATTTCGAAGAATTTAACTTGGCCTTTAATGGTTGGACTAGGATTACTATATATTCCGCTAAAAGACGTAGCAGCAGTTCTTTCAGTAGGATATGTTGTCGTGTGCGCATCAGTTGTTCTTACAATGGTAGCGTCAGGTTTCCTTGTAGGGAAAGTGATGAAAATGTATCCGGTTGAATCAGCAATTGTAACTGGATGTCATAGTGGTTTAGGTGGAACTGGAGATGTTGCTATTTTATCAGCTTCAAATCGAATGGAATTAATGCCGTTTGCGCAAATTTCGACTCGTTTAGGCGGGGCAGCAATGGTTGTAACAGCGACAATTTTATTAAAAATGTTTTCATGATCAAACAAGCTAGCTATATTCATATAGCTAGCTTGTCAAATTAAGGGGAGATTATAAGTATGTTAGAAAATCAAATTAATGAAAGATCATTGTTATTGCATAAAGAATTAGTAGGAAAAATTGAAATTACAAGTAAAGTAGAAGTAAATTCAGCGGATGATCTAAGTCTGACATATACACCAGGTGTAGCGGAGTCTTGCAAAGCAATTGCGGCAGATGAAGAAACAGTGTATGACTATACAGCACGTGGCAATATGGTGGCAGTTGTCTCAGATGGAACAGCGGTACTCGGTTTAGGAAACATTGGACCGAAAGCGGCTATGCCTGTTATGGAAGGAAAAAGTATTTTGTTTAAGAAGTTTGCGAATGTAGATGCTTTCCCATTATGTTTAGGCACAACGGATGTAGATGAAATCGTTACCCTTGTAAAAAATTTAGAGCCTACATTTGCAGGGATTAATTTAGAAGATATTGCAGCACCGCGTTGTTTTGAAATTGAAAAACGATTAAAAGAAGAAACGAATATTCCTGTATTCCATGATGATCAACATGGAACAGCTATTGTCGTTTTAGCAGCTGTTATTAATGCATTAAAAGTTGTTAGCAAACAAATGGATAATGTGAAAATCGTTATTAACGGTGCGGGTTCGGCAGGAATTGCAATTGGAAAATTATTATTAAAGGCTGGTGCAAAGCACATTACGTTAGTTAGCCTAGAAGGTATTGTTTGTGAAGGTGAAACATGGATGAACGAAGCACAAATTGAAGTTTCAAAAAAGACAAATCGTGAACATGTGCGTGGAACGTTAAAAGAAGCAATTCACCAAGCTGATATTTTTATTGGCGTATCTGCTCCTAACGTATTAACGAAAGAACTTGTACAGACGATGAATGAGAAAGCAATTGTGTTTGCAATGGCGAATCCAATTCCAGAAATCTTCCCTGAGGATGCATTAGAGGCTGGGGCAGCTGTAGTAGGAACTGGACGCTCGGATTATGCGAATCAAGTAAATAATGTATTGGCGTTTCCCGGAATATTCCGCGGTGCGTTAGATGTGCGCGCAACTGATATTACAGAAGAGATGAAATTAGCGGCAGCATATGGGATCGCTAACATCATTACTGATGAAGAACGTAATGCGAATTATGTAATCCCGAATCCATTAGATAAAAGAGTTGTTCCAAGTGTTGCAGAAGCAGTAGCGAAAGCAGCTATTGATTCAGGCGTGGCACAAATTACGAAAATACCACGTTATTAATAGCGAAAAGCAGTGCCTAAAAGGCACTGCTTTTTTGAGATAAGAAATCAAAATAATGAAGAAGTGTAGAATTATTTATGTTTCTTCACTATTTATTTAATTCCATTGCAACTTGTTTACCATTCACTAAAACCTCAGTTACTGCTACGATCACTTCTATCATTTTTTTCATCTCTCATCTCTCCTCGTTTCATTTCTTACTTTAAGTATAAGAGAAGAGAGATAATTCAACTATCGAAGTACATGACGTAGAAATTACATTGTTGTAAGAAAGTGGTTTATTTTTGTCACTTTACTCAGCAGTGATTACAAACTGATCATAATATTTTTCATTCACATATATATTTAATAACCATAATCCAGATGAAGGTAGTGACATAGTGAGAGGGAGTTCGTTTGTAGTAGAATCGATTGTATTTGAAGTAGTCCAAGTTTGTTTGGAAGTTTTTTTTGGAAAGAGTACTTGTGTCGGAGTTACAGATCCTTGTTTTAGCGCAATAATAGACAATTTTCCAGTTGGTATTTCAGAATCTAGAAAGTGCCACATTATTTCATTTTGTTCATTTGCGATAATAGGACTATCAGCCATTGCGACTTTACCTTCGATGCCTTTTAAAGGCATTTTTCCTTCTACGAAAGAAGGTGTTTCTTCCCAATTTACATCTTTTAAAACACTAAGGTGAAAGAAGGAAGGTGCGTTCACTTGAGTGGATGACGTTGCTATTACGTCTTTTTTTTGTTCTTTTGAATCCGATTGCGTTTGTGTGCATCCAGTGATGAGGAAGGAGAGAAGTAGCATAGTTCCGATTTTTTTCATGGTGCCACACTCCTAGTTTTTATTGTTAGTGTAATTGTATTTGCTAGAAGGCGGGACAATTCCTTTAAAGTATAAAAAGAGGTCGTAAGTTTTGTACGACCTCTTTTGACATTTTTATCCCGTAAAAGCCCGATTGGTGTAGGTTAATAATTAGTGGGAGATAGTCCCCACTAATTAAAGTTTCATTTTATATTTGTTCCGTTGTATAGGTTGGTTCGGTTTCTTTTTGAGGCATCGTCAAAAAAATAACGGACAGAACGATACATACGCCGCCTAATAATTGATATGTTCCAAAAGATTCATTTAGCCAAGTGATTGAAACGATGGCAGCTACAAGGGGTTCAATGCTAGATAAAATGCTTGTTTCTGTTGCTGCTAAATATTTAAGACTACCGATATATAGAAGGAAAGAAAGGGTACCACTAATAATGATAAGAATAAGCATAGAAAAAGTTTTTAGTGTAAGGGTTTGTGAAAATTGATTCCACCCGAATGAACGATTATAAATAAGTAGTGCAATTCCTCCGATTAACATCCCCCAACCAATTACTACAGTTGTCCCGCATTCTTTAATGAGAGAAGCCGGATGAAGGGTATAAAATGCAAATCCGATTGCTGTTAATAGTCCAAAAATAATAGCTTCTTTGGATAAAACAATATTTTCAATTGAGCCATTTGTAATAATAAAGTATGTTCCTATTAGCGCGGCTATAATTGCGAATAGTTGCATGGAAGCAGGGAATTTTCTTTGTTCAAATGCAACATACATGGTAATAAGAACAGGACCTAGAAATTGAAATAGCGTTGCTGTGACTGCATTACTAATATGAACCGTTTCGATAAAGGCGTATTGCGCACCGAGCATGCCGAGAATAGAGAAAATAATAAGTTGTATAGAATATCTAGGGTGTTTCCAAATTTGAAATATGTTTTGTTTCTTTATAAGTAAGAAAGACAAAATAAATATTCCTGCAAGCAACAATCGAATTGTTAAAAAATCAATTGAGGATACATTAGTATGTTGAAATAGCCACTGAATCATTGGACCAGATAATCCCCATAATGTAGCCCCTGTAATAATCATAATGAGTCCGATACGTCTACCATTGTTCATTATCATGTTTCTCCTCTCCAGTATTTGATTTTTTATGTGTGACATGATAAAAGGAATTATATATAACTTCTGGTACTGTAAAAAGTATCAGATTTTAGTTTTATTAAGGGGTCAGATATTATGTTAGAATTAACGCCTAATTTAAATATGAATAGTAAAAAGGCATTGTATGTGCAATTGTATGAGTATATAAAAAAAGAAATTAAAGATGGATCGATTGTCCCTTTTACGAAATTACCGGCTAAGCGAAAGTTAGCGATACATTTACAAGTAAGTAAAAATACAGTAGAGGCAGCGTACGAACAATTACTGGCAGAAGGTTATATTGAGTCGATATCGAGAAAAGGTTATTTTGTATGCAAGATTGAGCAAATGGTTCATATAGAGGATAGCGGAGATAGAATAGAAGAAGTACCGTTTCAGGAGAAGAGTTATAAATTTGATTTTACACAAACAGGAATTGATACAAATGCTTTTCCATTCAATATGTATCGGAAAATTGTAAATGAAATATGGCAGCCGCATAATAACGAACTTCTCTTTCTAGGACACCCTCAAGGAGAAGCGAGCTTAAGAGAAGAGATTACGAATTATTTGTATGAATCTAGAGGTGTACGTTGTTCAGCTAGTCAAATTGTATTAGGAGCGGGAACACAAATATTAGTGAAACTATTGTTTCAATTGTTAAAGGGAAGCAATTATGCAGTTGAAAACCCAGGGTATCATAGAAAGATGGTTGTTTTTGAACAGGGAGAAGCAAGAGTCCAAATGTTATCTTTAGATAGAGATGGAATTTGTATTGCGGATTTAGAAAATAGCAATGCGAATGTTGTATTTGTTACACCTTCCCATCAGTTTCCGTATGGAATGATTATGCCTATTACGAGAAGGATGCAACTTTTACAATGGGCCAAGAAAGAAGAGAGCAGGTATATTATTGAAGATGATTATGATAGTGAATTTCGCTATTCTGGAAAGCCTATACCGGCGCTGCAAGGGTTAGATACAGAGGGGAAAGTTATTTATATGGGGACGCTATCTAAAGCATTATTACCATCGCTACGGATGAGCTATATGGTGTTGCCGAAGAAATTAATTAAAAAGTATCAACAGCAATATTTATTTTATACACAAAGTGTTTCAAGAATGGACCAAGAAGTGATTAGAAGATTTTTAAATGAAGGCTATTGGGAAAAACATATTCATAAAATGCGTGTCGTCTACCGAAAGAAGAGAGATCGACTTGTTTTTGAAATAGAGAAGTATTTCTCTAATCGTGTTGAAGTGATAGGAGAAGATTCAGGATTACACATTTTATTAAAAGTGCATAATGGAATGCGGGAAGAAGAATTAATTCAAGAAGCTGCGAAACATAGTATCAAAATATATCCTGTGTCTACGTACTATAAAGACGATACTGCACCTGAAAATGTAGTTTTACTTGGGTTTGCGATATTATCAGAGGAAGAAATTGCGAAAGCGATTCAATTATTACACACGGCATGGTTTACAATAAAGTAAAAAACATCCTCCAAACATGAGGATGTTTTTTATTATTTATTTTCATCTAAGAATAAGACCATATGCTCTTCGTCCCAATATTGTCCGTTATATTTTAATGAACGTTCTTGTACACCGAATGTTTTAAAACCTAATGATTCATAAAGTTTTTTCGCTCCATCGTTGCCAACAACAACATCAAGCATAACTTGTTCTACTTCTAAAGATTTAGCAAGCTCAAGACATTCTTTAATAAGTGCTTTTCCTGCTCCAAGTCCGCGCGCTTTTGGAGATACATATACAGAACCGATTTTAGCTTTATGTTCTTGTTTTACATATGGTTTCGTTTCCAGTGTTGCAACCCCGATTAATTTTCCATCTTTAAATGCACCTAGCGTATAGTTTTCATCTTGTGCTAATTTTTGTGCTTTATATTCAATCGCACACTCTTTATTAATAATATCTTCATAAGAAGAGCTGAATGCTTCAGGGTTTTGCTTTAATCCTTCTACGCGAAGTTCTAAGTAAATTTCTGCTTCGTCTTTTGTTAATACATGGATATCCAATTATATCACCCTCCAAATCTTTGCAAATGTACCTTTATTTTATATTGAAATAAGAATAATTTCAAAAGCTTAGCTTATATGAGCTGTTGTTATGAACAAAATAACACCAGTAGTGTTTACTACTACTGGTGTTTTCACACGCATATTATTCAAAAGGGAGCTCGATTATAAAGTTTGTTCCCGCTCCTAATTGGCTTGTTACTAGAATAGAACCGTTATGCAATTCTACAATTTCTTTTGCAACAGCTAGCCCGATGCCTTTTCCACCTGTAGCTCGTGTTCTGGATTTATCAACACGATAAAAACGGTCAAAAATATGCGGGATATCTTCTTCAGGAATACCTTCACCTTCATCTTGTACACTTATTGTAAAAGAATCTGTTTCCATGAGTACACGTATCGTAATGGATGTGTTTTCTGGCGAATGTTGATAAGCGTTGTGTAATAAATTTAACATAACTTGTTCCATACGTCTTTCGTCTATGCAAACTTCTAAATCATCTTTGCAATATACATGAAGTTGCATTTGCTTATTCGTTAATGTTGTTTTTGTTTTTTCAACCATTCGTTCTAAAAATGGCTGAAGAAGCACTTTTTGTTTTTTTATAACAAATTGGTGTTGTTCTAATTGTACAAGCATAAATAAATCTTGGACGAGATCGGTTACACTATCCGTTTCATCCTCAATAATTTGTAAGTATTCTTCTCGCTCCTCTTTTGTTAAAGAGTCTCTCTTTGCTACCTTCGCATAACCTTTCATATAGGTCAATGGAGTTAATAGTTCATGAGCGACACTAGCGAGAAATTCATTGCGCTCTTTTTTCATATACGTAAGTTCACTCGATAAATCTTCAATTGTTTTTGCTAAACTTCCGAGTTCATCATTTCGTTTAATACCTAATTGAATTGGCTTGTTTAATTTTGACATTTTTTCTGTCGCTCTCTTCATTTTTACAAGTGGTTCTGTAATAACGCGTGAAAAAACAAAGACAGAAATTGTTGTTAAAATAATTGTTAAAACGCTAATGATAAGAAATTGGTTCATGAGTTTAAGTAACATATTTTCTAGGAAAGATGTTTTTAATAACATATATAGCTTTCCTTGAAACTTTGTTGTGTTAAGTGGGCTTACTGTTGTGATGAACTTTGATTTTTTCCAGTTCCTTTCAACGACCAATCCGCCGTCTGGGACAGTTTCTGTTTTACAAGTAAGTTGTTTTTGCATATCTTTTGTTACGGGTTCTGAGGTGGAAATAATTTTGCCGTTATGGTCAGTAATAATGATAGCTATATCGGAGTTAGAAATTGATTCCGATTCAACTAAGTGTGCAGCCTCATTCGTAATATCGAACTCAGGGTACACAGGACGTTTAGGATTTTTATTATGTTCAGCGTGTTTCATTTCTTTATAATATTCATCCCGTCTCTCGCGGCTTTTAATTTTTTTACTATAGCGATTACCTTTCTCTAAAAGAGCATCTGTTTCCTCTACAATACGCATTTTTGAAAGGCTTTTATAAAAAGATACGAAAGCAATTGTTTCAATACATAAAGCTAATATTAAAAAGTATGTCCCAATTTTAAGGGAAAGTTTACTCATTTTTTCACCATACCTTATTCATAATAAAGAGTCAGTGGTATACGATTTCCCACTGACCGAAGTAATTATTCACTTTTCCATTTATATCCGACTTTATAGACCGTTTCTAGGTAATCTTCAATCGGAAATCCTTTTTTGCGTAGTTTATCACGGATATTACGAATGTGTGAGTCAATTGTTCTATATTCGATATCTGTTTCATAGCCCCAAATTTTTTCGATTAAATCATCTCGGCTATAAGCACGGTTTGTATTTTGTAAAAATAGTCCGAGTAACGAAAATTCGATAGGAGTTAATGAGATTTTTTCATCATAAACTGTGACAGTATGTTTCGTTTTATCCCACTCAATACCATTGAAACTAACAAAGCCATCTTTTTTTGTACGGCGTAATATAGCCTCGATTCGTGCGACTAATACATGCTCATCAAATGGTTTTGTAATATAATCATCTGCGCCCATCGTGAGGCCTTTCACCATATCGTAGTTTTGGTTGCGAGCTGTTAACATAATGATAGGAACGTTGGAAATTTGACGAATTTGATAGCAAGTATCCCATCCATCCATACTTGGCATCATAACATCTAATAAAATAATATCGAATTCTTTTTGTTCGATTAATTTTAGTGCTTCAAGGCCAGAGGTAGCTTTCATACAAAAATAGCCGCGAGGGCTTAAGAACAGATCTAATAATCGTAACATACGTTCTTCATCGTCTACTAATAAAATTTTTACCATAATCTTGTGCACCCCAAACTGTTCATTCTACTTGTATAGTTTACATGAAAATAATAAAAAACTCTTTTTATGTGATTGAATGGAGGGCTGATTTTTTCGCTCAGAGTAATTGACATAAAAAATGCACTAGTTTTGCACAACTATTTTTTATAATAGAAAACGTAGCGACACAAAATACCCTATGTTGCGACATAACGTCATGTCATTTTATTTATAAAATGACAATTCCATTCTATTGTGTATGTGAGATAGAGAGGGTTTTCGTATTCACCTCGCATCGGATAAGAAAAATTTCCTATCTCACACTTTTTTTAAAAGGAGATCATACACATGAATTCAAAAGAAGAAATTTCAAAAAAAGAAAAGCAAGATCGTAATACGGTTGTCATGTGCGTTGCCGTATCTATGGTTATTATTATAAGTTGCGTAAATAAAATATTGGGGATTTTATAATATAAAAAAAGCTGATTGCTTCTTAAGAAGCAATCAGCTTTTTTCATTGTTAGGGGGAGTGTTCATATAATAAACCAAGGTAAAATTGCTAATCCAGAAGTTACAATTGCTGTAGTAAATATTAAAAGCATAGCTCGTTTGTTTTGTTTCATGTCACATTCTCCTCTACATATCAAGTACATGCGATCAGCGTGGGATGTAGTTCCCCACTGAGTAAAGTTTCACTTTATATTTTTAGTATAATGAATGGAAAGGTTTGGTACGATCGATAAAGGTGACATGAAGATTACATTGTTGTAATGAAAAAAGCATCTTTCTTAATAAAAAGATGCTTTTGGAAAACTATATTGAAGTATTAATCATTTAAGAACAGAACCATATGTTCCTCGTCCCAATATTGACCGTTATGTTTTAATGAACGCTCTTGTACGCCGTAAGTTTGGAAACCTAATGACTCATATAATTTTTTTGCTGCATCGTTACCAACTACAACATCGAGCATAAGTTGTTCTACATGTAATTTATCGGCATTTTCAATAATTGCTTTAATAAGAGCTCGTCCTGCTCCAAGGCCACGCGCTTTTGGGGAAACGAAAACGGAACCGATTTTTGCTTTATGTTCTTGTTTAATAAAAGGCTTTGTTTCTAAAGTAGCAATGCCGATTAAATCATCATCTTTGAAGACCCCTAGAGTATACTTATCC
Organism: Bacillus cereus group sp. MYBKT14-1; assembly: GCF_051915185.1. NCBI lineage: Bacteria > Bacillati > Bacillota > Bacilli > Caryophanales > Bacillaceae > Bacillus > Bacillus cereus group sp. MYBKT14-1. The sequence goes on from NZ_JBQAEF010000010.1 coordinate 58,921, forward strand.
GGATTGCTTAATCGTTTTGCCATAGCAGCTACAGGATCCTCATGTTTCAAAACATCTTCATAGGAAGAGCTAAAAGCTTCCGGGTTCTTCGTTAAACCTTCCATACAAACTTTTAAATATATTTCTGCGTCCTCTGTCGTTAATAAGCGAATTTCCATAGTTGTAACCTCCTTGGTCGATTTCAAATAAAATAAATCCATTACTTTTATAAGAGTGTGTATGTGTTTTGTTAGCAGTCTCTTTTAATTTGTAAAAGAATGAAAAGATATATGCTACAATGTTTTGTTTTTTAATATGTAATGAAATTATATATTAACTTTATTAACTATTCAAGTCTTTAATATATTACATTTTCATAACTAAAATAACTCCTCAATTGAGGAGTTATTTTAGTTATTCGATTGATAACCATCAATTCGATGTGGATGTGTGTAAATATTGCAGGATTCATTTCTGATAAATCCTACGACTGTAATGCCTAAATCGTGAGCGAGTTGCAATGCTAGTTTTGTTGGGGCAGATTTAGATAGAACAATTTCACATCCGATTTTTGAAACTTTGAGTAAAATTTCAGATGAAATACGTCCGCTAAATGCGATAATTTTTCCTTTAACAGATATATCGTTGCGCAAACAATGACCATATATTTTATCTAATGCATTATGTCTGCCAATATCCATTCTTGATAGGAGGATTTTGTTTCGATCACAGAGCGCGGTATTGTGAACACCGCCGGTTTGGCGAAAGGTAGTGGAAGATTGTTGTAACGTATTCATTAAGTAAAAGCATTCTTCAGGAGTAATTTTTACATGTATATCATGTAAGTCTTTTGCTTTTGCCGCATCGTTTACGAAAATAAAACCTTGTCTACCTTTTCCGCAGCAAGAAGTGATGTATCGTTTATTATATAAAGTTTGATAGAGCGGATTCACTTTTGATGATTTTACATGGACAATTCCGTTATCTTTTTGAACCCATATTTCTTCAACATCGTTATAGGAAGAAATAATCCCCTCAGAAATTAAAAAACCAATTACCATATCTTCAATATAATTTGGTGTGCATACGACTGTTACATATTCTTCACCATTCAATTTAATAGTAATAGGAGATTCTGTAACAATCTCGTCAAGTTGTTTTGAAAATGTACCAGATTGATAACGTACAATTGTATAAGTCTCTTGCGTAGGCCCCATATTTAATTCCCCTTTTATATGTATTTCTCTCCCACATTTATCATAAAACAATGGGAAAAATAAAAACACCTATTAACAAGAAGATCACAGATTATTTTGGTTATTATTGTATATGTACGATATAATAGAACTGTAGAATAGTGATATTTTCAAGCTTTCGTAGTTATACCTTATAACATCTAGAATCGACTTCATAAGAAAGTATTTGGTAGAGCGTTTCAAAAATATGTACAGTAATGCGGTTTTGAAAACGGATTCATAATTGTGTTGTACAGTTGGTTGTAAGGAGAGGGGAAACTATGGCAGAACAGACAGTCCGTGTAACCGTCGATGGTAAAGAATTTTCTGCATCAGGTGAAAAGACGATACTACAATTATTTAACGAGAGTAATTTGGAACATCCTCAAATTTGTCATGTACCAGAAGTAGATCCAATTCAAACTTGTGATACGTGTATTGTAGAAGTAAATGGAAAGTTATTGCGTGCTTGTTCAACGAAATTAGAGAACGGTATGCATATCGAAAGACAGTCCCAGCGTGCAAAAGAGGCACAGACTGAGGCAATGGATCGAATATTAGAGAATCATCTACTGTATTGTACCGTTTGTGATAACAATAATGGTAACTGTAAAGTCCATAATACAGTACATATGATGGGAATTGAGGAACAGAAATATCCGTATGAGCCAAAAGTAAGTGCGTGTGAAGTGGATATGTCACATCCATTTTATCGATATGATCCAAATCAATGTATTGCTTGTGGGCAGTGTGTAGAAGTATGTCAAAACTTACAAGTGAATGAAACTATATCGATTGATTGGAGCTTAGACCGTCCACGTGTTATATGGGACAATGGTGTAAGTATAAATGACTCATCTTGTGTAAGTTGTGGACAGTGTGTAACAGTATGTCCATGTAATGCGTTAATGGAAAAAACAATGCTGGGTGAAGCCGGATTCATGACTGGATTGAAACCAGATGTGTTAGATCCGATGATTGATTTTGTAAAGGATGTAGAGCCTGGATATAGTAGTATTTTAGCAGTTTCAGAAGTAGAGGCTGCGATGCGTAAGACGAAAGTGAATAAAACAAAAACAGTTTGTACATTTTGTGGTGTAGGTTGTTCATTTGAAGTATGGACGAAAGACCGCCACATTTTGAAAGTACAGCCTGTTTCAGATGCGCCGGTTAACGGTATTTCCACATGTGTAAAAGGAAAATTTGGATGGGATTTTGTAAACAGTGAAGATCGTATTACAAAGCCATTAATTCGCCAAGGAGATATGTTTGTTGAAGCTTCATGGGAAGAGGCTCTTGAAGTTGTTGCATCCAATATGCAGCATATTAAATCAGAATATGGAAGTGATGCATTTGGATTTATTTCTTCTTCGAAAGTAACGAATGAAGAAAATTATCTTATGCAAAAACTAGCCCGTCAAATATATGGAACGAATAATGTAGACAACTGTTCCCGTTATTGTCAATCTCCAGCAACAGATGGTTTATTTAAAACTGTCGGTATGGGAGGGGACGCTGGAACAGTGAAGGATATTGCGGAAGCAGGCCTTGTCATTATCGTTGGAGCAAATCCAACAGAAGGACATCCTGTACTTGCAACGCGTGTAAAACGTGCTCATAAATTACATGACCAAAAATTAATTGTGGCGGACCTTCGTAAACATGAAATGGCAGAGCGTGCGGATTTATTCATTCATCCGCGCCAAGGAACTGATTATGTATGGCTCGCTGGTATTACGAAATATATTATTGATCAAGATTGGCACGATAAAAAGTTCATAGCTGAAAATGTGAAGAATTTTGATGAATATAGCAAAATGGTAGAAAAGTATACGCTTGATTATACAGAAGAAATTACGGGGATTTCGAAAGAAAATCTGAAAGAAATGGCTCGTATGGTATATGAAGCAGATGGTACTTGTGTACTTTGGGGAATGGGTGTAACGCAAAATACTGGAGGAAGTACAACTTCAGCAGCAATTTCAAATCTATTGCTTGTTACGGGTAATTATCGTCGTCCTGGTGCAGGAGCATATCCATTACGCGGACATAATAACGTACAAGGCGCTTGTGATATGGCAACATTACCAAACTGGCTTCCAGGTTACCAAGCGGTTTCAGATGATGCGCTCCGTGCGAAATTTGAAAAAGCATACGGTACTACAATTCCGAAAGCACCAGGCTTAAATAATATTGCAATGTTACTTGCGGCAGATGAAGGAAAACTACGTGGTATGTATGTTATGGGTGAAGAAATGGCTTTAGTAGATTCGAATGCCAACCATGTACAACATATTTTAGCGAATTTAGATTTCCTTGTTGTTCAAGATATGTTCTTGTCGAAAACAGCTCGTTTTGCTGATGTTATTTTACCGGCAGCACCAAGCTTAGAAAAAGAGGGAACATTTACGAATACAGAGCGCCGTATTCAAAGATTATATGAAGTATTGAAGCCGCTTGGTGATTCAAAGCCAGACTGGTGGATTTTACAAAAAGTAGCTCGTGCACTTGGCGGGGACTGGAATTATGAAAATCCAAGTGAAATCATGGATGAAATTGCATCGCTTGCACCTTTATATTCTCAGGCAACATACGATCGTTTAGAAGGATGGAATAGTTTATGTTGGGGTAGCCATGATGGTAGCGATACACCACTATTATATGTGGACGGATTTAACTTCCCAGATAAACTAGCTCGTCTATCATTAGATGAATGGGTACCACCAGTTGTAGCGCCAGATGAGTATGATTTACTTTTAAATAATGGTCGTATGTTAGAACATTTCCATGAAGGGAATATGACGAATAAATCGGCTGGTATTTTATCTAAAGTATCTGAAGTGTTCGTTGAAATCTCGCCTGAACTTGCCCTAGAGCGCAATGTGAAAGATGGTGGTCTTGTAGAATTAGCATCACCATTTGGGAAAATTAAAGTACAGGCACTTGTTACAGATCGTGTAACGGGGAAAGAGCTATATTTACCGATGCATGCAACGGTAAATGAAGAGGCAATCAATATTTTAACTGGAACGGCGACAGATCTTTATACGTGTACACCAGCGTACAAACAAACGATGGTAAAGATGCGTGTATTACGTGAAAAAGGGAAGCGTCCGTTACCATCTTCAAACCCGAGAGATAAAAAGCGTAATCCGCAAAACGGTGTTGAAATCCAGCAAAAATGGCAAAGAAAACAATACGTATCACTTGTGGACTAGGGGGCGGAGATAGTGGCGAAAGAAATTACTGTAATTAAAAAGAAAGTTGTAACAGAGGAAGAACAGAAACAGCAAGTAGCAGATGAACTTCTAAATGAGCTATCTAATAATCGTGAAGCAGTAGAAGAAACGATGCAGCTTTTAGCACAGTTGCAGAAGGCTGGTATATTAGATGCGGCAATTAGTTTACTTGCTGCGAAGGAAGATGTTTCAAAAATCGCTGTGGAGCAATTAAATCGTGAACCCGTTAAAAATGCGTTAAACAATATGATGGGGGCAGGAGAAGCGTTATCTTCAGTTGACCCAGAAATAACGAAGCAAATTACGTCAAGTTTAGTTACAGGATTGCAATTTGCAACAGACGAATTAAATAGTGGTAAAAAAACAAAAGTGATGGATTTCTTTAAAGTATTAAAAGATCCAGATATCAATAGAGCTATTACATTCGGTTTTAGCTTCTTGAAAGCATTTGGACAAGGGTTAGAGAAAAAATAGAATAGATGAAAAAGTGATGGGAAGTAGCCATCACTTTTTTCATTATATGTATAAGAGTGTTCATGTTAAGCGGAATATATTATTATTAAAAAGATGGATTAGAACTGGAAATATGGAATCCATCTCAAATACCGTTTTAGAATTTGGAGGAATATATGCAACACCGTAAAAAACTATCTATACCAGGAGTAATGAGACATTCCTTTCAAACAGTTAAATTTGCTTTTTGGAATGTATTAACTTTTCAACTTGCTTATAAATTATTAGCAGCGATTGTGTTTGTTCCACTATTTGGAATCATTTTTAATAAATTATTGTATTTTGGTGGTTATGCAAATGCGACAAATGATGAATTATTAGCGTTTTTAAAGACGCCTTATGGCATCTTAGCAATCGTAATTTTATCATTGTTAGCACTGTTTCTTATCTTTACAGAATTTGCGGTGCTTATTATTATTTCGTATTTCGCTCATAAAAGACAGAAGGTGAAATTACGTCCGATTTTATATAAAACGGTAACGTATTTACCTACTCTTTTCACATATTGCTTACCAGGATTTATTTTATATGCTGTCGTATTGTTGCCTCTTTTAAATATGGGATATGAAACGGCATTAATCCCGCAAATTCAAATTCCTAACTTTATTACAGGAGAACTGTTTAAGACAACGATGGGGCAAGTTGGTTATTACACGTTCTTTGCTGTAGTCGCGTATTTGAATCTTCGATGGATTTTCGTTCTACCTATTGTTGTTTTAGAGCAAAAACCATTTCGCGTGGCAGCACGTAAAAGTGCAACTTTAGTAAAGGAAAGCTTTTTTAAAGTACTATTCTTTTTAGTAGGATTTTTTATCTCAATTGGAATTGTATATGTCGTGTTTTTAGGAATGTATTTATTGTGCCTATGGGGTGTTTATGAATTTACAAACCCGAAAGGAACATTTGCATTATTAGCTGAATCAACGATTTCTGTATTTTTAACGAGTACATTGTATTTATTCAGCTTTATCGTGACGCCATTTTATATTATGGCGATTACGCGATTATACTTACAAAAGGTTCCAGTTGAGGATGTTTTATTAGAAGAAGGATTAGATTATTCGAAAACGAAAGCAGATAAATGTTTCTTCCAAAAACATCGTTGGAAATTCATTGGCGTATACATTGTAGGAATTATTACTGCGGGAATGGTCGTTGCCTTCATTGTAACGTTTATTTCAAATTCGTATAAAGAACCGATTATTATGGCGCACCGCGGGTATATATCAAAAGGCGTAGAAAATACGAAAGAAGCTGTGCAAGGTGCTATTGATGCAAAAGCAGACTACGCTGAAATAGATGTATTACAAACGAAAGACGGTGAGCTAGCGGTTATACATGATTTGAAGCTGAAACGTCTCGCAAATGCCAATGTACATGTGTCAGATTTAACGATGGCTGAGTTAAGGCAGCTTACCCTTAGTCAAGATGGACTTTCAGGACAAATAAGTACACTTGATGAAATCATTAAGCTAGCAAATGGCAAAATCAAACTTAATATAGAAGTGAAGCTTCATGGGGGCGAAAAAGATTTTGTAAACAAAGTCTTAAAAACGATTAAAGATAATGAATTTGAGAAGCAATGTGTAATTCAAACGTTACACTATCCACTTATTAAAGAGTTTAAGCGTGCAAATCCAGATATAAAAGTAGGGTATATACTGTATGCAAGTAGAGCTAACTTAAAGAATGTGAAGGCTGACTTTTACGTAGCAGAAGAATATATGTTAAATAAGAAATTAGTAAAAGAAGCAAGGAAGTTAAACAAACCAATTTACGTATGGACAGTAAATGATATGGAAAATTTAAAGGCATATTATAAGTTAAACGTAGATGGTATCATAACCGATTACCCTGAAGATGCACGTGAAACAATTAAGATGTTAAAAGAGCAAGAAGCGGAAGAAAGTGATCTGTTTGATAAAATTACTGAAACGACAGATGATTTATTTTCTAAGTTATTTATAAGTTACCCAGCTGCTAGCTAAATGCTAGCAGCTGTTTTTTTGTGAAAAGAATATATCTCTAAAGTATTGAGTAAAGTAATAACTGTATATGTATACGTTATCGCTTAGGTTTCTTACATTGTTAAATTATTGTCAAATAATAAATGATTGCTGTTTATTTTGAAGCAGTATAATAAAAATAGAGTGAAAGATAATGGAATGACACGAAACCCCTAATAGAATCAATGTTTTATATATTTACACTATTCTAAATATAAAAACTTTAGGAAAATGATATGTTAGCGTTTTCATAACTTTTAAGTTATGCTAGAATAAGGACATAAGTTATTAATTATTACAAAAAGAAAAAAGAATCTCTTTTTTCTGTTAATTATAAGGGGGCATTTCATTATGCGTATTGGGGTACCAGCAGAAATTAAAAACAACGAAAACCGTGTGGCAATGACACCAGCAGGTGTTGTACATTTAATTCGTAACAATCACGAAGTATTCATTCAAAAGGGTGCAGGTTTAGGGTCTGGTTTCACAGATGCTCAGTATGTTGAAGCGGGAGCAAAAATTGTTGATACAGCTGAAGAAGCTTGGAATATGGAAATGGTTATGAAAGTTAAGGAACCAATTGAAAGCGAATACAAACACTTCAGTGAAGGCTTAATCTTGTTCACATACTTACACTTAGCTCCAGAGCCAGAATTAACAAAAGCTTTAATCGAGAAAAAAGTTGTTTCTATCGCATATGAAACAGTACAATTAGAAAACCGTTCATTACCATTACTTGCACCTATGAGTGAAGTAGCTGGTCGTATGGCTGCACAAATTGGTGCACAATTCCTTGAGAAAAACAAAGGCGGTAAAGGTATCTTACTTGCAGGTGTTCCAGGGGTTAAACGTGGTAAAGTAACAATCATCGGTGGTGGACAAGCTGGTACAAATGCTGCTAAAATTGCAGTTGGACTAGGTGCGGATGTAACAATCATCGACTTAAGTGCAGAACGTCTTCGTCAATTAGATGACATTTTCGGAAACCAAGTAAAAACTTTAATGTCTAATCCTTACAATATTGCAGAAGCTGTTAAAGAGTCTGATCTTGTAATCGGTGCAGTATTAATCCCAGGTGCAAAAGCTCCAAAACTTGTAACAGAAGAAATGATTAAATCAATGGAACCAGGTTCTGTTGTTGTAGATATCGCGATTGACCAAGGTGGTATTTTCGAAACAACTGACCGTATTACAACTCATGATAACCCAACTTACGAAAAACACGGCGTTGTTCATTATGCAGTTGCAAACATGCCAGGTGCGGTTCCACGTACATCAACTCTTGCATTAACAAACGTAACAGTACCATATGCAGTACAAATTGCTAACAAAGGCTACAAAGAAGCTTGCCTAGGCAACTCTGCATTACTAAAAGGTATTAACACATTAGATGGCTATGTAACATTCGAAGCAGTTGCAGAAGCTCACGGTGTAGAGTACAAAGGTGCTAAAGAATTATTAGAAGCAGAAACAGTATCTTGCTAATAGAAGCATTATACAAAACAAAATCGAACAATATATAAAACAACATGATAAGAGCTAAGAGTGAAGATCTCTTAGCTCTTCTTGGCAAAAGGGGGCATACATCGTGGCCAACCTATTTAAAAAGAAATCCGTTACGCAATTGTTAGGGGAAAGTAAAAGTAAAACTTTGACGAAAACGCTAGGGGCATTTGACCTAACAATGCTAGGGATTGGTGCGATAATTGGTACAGGAGTTCTAGTATTAACTGGATTAGTAGCAGCAAGAGATGCTGGTCCAGCAGTTATTTTTTCATTCATGATTGCAGCCATCGTTTGTGGATTTGCAGCATTATGTTACGCAGAGGTTGCTTCTACACTTCCTGTTTCAGGTAGTGTGTACACATACTCATATGCAACAATTGGTGAGTTTGTAGCTCATTTAATGGGATGGACATTACTATCCGTATATGTTGTAACGACTGCCGCAGTAGCTGGCGGATGGACTGGTTACTTCCATAACTTAGTGAGTGGATTAGGGCTTGAAATTCCAAAAGCACTGCTAACGATTCCGTCTCAAGGTGGTATGGTGAATTTACCAGCAGTTATCGTTACATTAGTTATAACTTGGTTATTATCAAGAGGTACGAAAGAAAGTAAACGCGTGAATAACATAATGGTATTAATTAAAATTGGTATCGTTGTTTTATTCATTGCAGTTGGTGTATTCTACGTGAAACCAGAAAACTGGATACCATTTGCACCGTACGGTTTAAGTGGAGTTTTCGCGGGGGGAGCAGCAGTATTCTTTGCTTTCTTAGGATTTGATGCATTAGCAACTTCTGCTGAAGAGGTAAAAAATCCGCAACGTGATCTACCGATTGGTATTATCGCTTCGTTAGTCATTTGTACAATCATTTATGTTGTAGTTTGTCTCGTTATGACGGGTATGGTTTCTTATAAAGAATTAGATGTACCAGAAGCTATGGCATATGTGTTAGAAGTTGTAGGACAAGATAAAGTAGCAGGTGTAATCGCAATTGGAGCTGTAATTGGTATTATGGCAGTAATTTTTGCTTACATTTATGCAACGACACGTGTATTCTTTGCGATGAGCCGTGACGGTTTATTGCCAGAATCTTTCGCGAAAATTAATAAAAAGACAGAAGCGCCAACATTTACAGTTTGGTTAACAGGAATTGGTAGTGCTTTAATTGCTGGATTTATCGATTTAAAAGAATTGTCGAATTTAGCGAATATTGGAGCGTTGTTAACATTTGCGATGGTTGGTGTGTCAGTTATTATTCTTCGTAAAACACATCCAAAATTACAACGTGGATTTATGGTACCACTTGTACCGATCTTGCCGATTATTTCGATTGCATGTTGTCTATTCTTAATGGTAAATCTACCATTAAAAACATGGATGTACTTCGGTGCTTGGTTAGCAATTGGAGTAGCTGTATACTTTGTTTATTCGAAAAAACATAGTCATTTAAAAGACGATGGAAGTTCGCAGGATAATTTAGAACAAGCTAATTAAAAGCTTAATTAAAAGGGATATAAGTATAGTAAGCCTTGTGCGTCTAGGGAGCGCGCAAGGCTTTTTCTTTTGTTGAAATAAAGGGAATATATATTACTTTGTTGAATTTTTATGTCGGAATATGAAAAAAGGGTGGGAGAAAAATGGAAGAAACAAAAGTTGTAGTTGGAGCAGAGGGTTATAATAATAACCCTGGTTGGTTACATACGAATGAAGAAGAATTAAATTTATTACGGAGAGAAACTTGGCTTGATAAATTTCAACCTAATTCTTTATCAGTAATTTTGGCAGAACATGTATGGGAGCATTTATCATATGAAGAAGGAATTGAAGCTGCAAAAATTTGTTATGAGTTTTTAATGGAGAATGGATATATTCGTTGTGCAGTACCAGATGCATTTTTTCCAGATGAAGAATATCAGCAAGGGGTACAAGTAGGTGGACCTGGTCCATTAGATCATCCTGCAGCAAGCCATAAAATTGTTCATAACTATAAAACAATCACGTCCATGTTTGAATCAGCAGGTTTTCAAGTGAGGCTCTTAGAATACTGTGATGAGAATGGTAAGTTTCACTATAATGATTGGAATGAGAAAGATGGATTTATTTATCGTTCGAAACGTTTTGACCATAGAAATCGGGATAATCAGTTAGGATTTGTTTCTTTAATTGTGGATGCGGTGAAAATGAAAAGTAAGTAAAAAGGGGTGTGCGAATTGTGCATCCTTTTTTGTATGAGAATATAGAGGATGCGAAAAATATGTATATGACTTATTAAAATGTGAACGGAAAGTTCATAAAAAAAAATCAGATTTCATTGACACATATGAGTAGGCGCTCATATAATAAGAGTATAAGATATATGAATGATTGTTCATATGTTCAATTAAAGAGGTGAGCTATAATGGCTGGAAATAAAGTAGAAACACCACAAGAGACATGTTCTCAAACGATAATTCATGAAGAAGTTGTAGAGCAAGTAAAACAAACAATTCCAACTGATGAAAGTTTAAGTAAAGTAGCAGAACTATTTAAAGTATTAGGTGACCGTACACGTACGAGAATATTACATGCGCTATTTGAAGCTGAAATGTGCGTTTGTGATTTAGCTTATTTATTAGGAATGACACAATCATCTATTTCGCATCAGCTTCGTGTGTTAAAGCAAGCGAAACTTGTGAAGAATCGTAAAGAAGGAAAGGTTGTTTATTATTCGTTAGCTGACCAGCACGTAATTCATATCTTCGAGCAAGCGTTTGAACACGTAAACGAAGAAGAATAAAAAGAACGCGAGGAGGGAGAACGATGGCTGAAGCGTTAGTGAAAAAGAAACTGATGTTAGAAGGTTTAGATTGTGCGAATTGTGCAATGAAAATTGAAAAAGGTGTTGGGAATATAGAAGGAGTAAATTCTTGCTCTGTAAACTTTGCAACAAAGACAATGATTTTAGAAGCGGCACAAAATAAAGAAAACGAAGTTGTTACGGAAGCAAAACAACTCGTTACAAAATTAGAACCGCATATTAAAGTGCAAGAAGAACAAAAAAATAAAATTGCTAAAGAAGTATTTATATTAGAAGGTTTAGATTGCGCGAACTGTGCAATGAAAATTGAAAATAAAGTTAAGGAAATGCCAGCTGTCTCAGAAGCAACTGTTGATTTCGTATCGAAGAAACTACGAGTAGAAGTTGCGAATAAAAGAGAACTAGAAGCGACTGTAGCAAATATAACAAATGTCGTTCAAAAGTTAGAGCCAGACGTGAAAGTTGTTCGTGAAGAGAAGAACGGTCATGACCACGGGCATAGTCATGATCATGGTGAAGCAAATGTGAAAAAGATGGTAGGGAGATTAGTGGTCGGCGGAATTTTGACAGCAATTGCTGCATTAGCGGGCTTACCACAAATGGTAACAATTCCGTTATTCGTCCTTGCTTATTTATTAATAGGTGGAGATATCGTTTGGAGAGCGGTAAGAAACATAACTCGTGGCCAAGTATTTGATGAAAACTTCTTAATGGCAATTGCAACTGTAGGAGCTTTTGCAATTCAACAATACTCAGAAGCTGTAGCAGTAATGCTATTTTATCAAGTAGGAGAACTATTCCAAAGCATTGCGGTAAACCGCTCTCGAAAATCAATTACTTCATTAATGGATATTCGTCCTGATTATGCGAATGTAAAGGTTGGAAATGAAACGAAACAAGTATCACCAGAAGATGTACAAATTGGCGATTATATTATCGTTAAGCCGGGTGAGAAAGTGCCGTTAGACGGAAAAGTAATTGAAGGAACATCAATGGTAGATACTTCAGCATTAACAGGTGAATCTGTACCACGTGAAGTTGAAGTTGGAAATGATGTATTAAGTGGCTTTGTGAACCAAAACGGTGTGTTGACAATTGAAGTTACAAAAGAATTCGGTGAATCAACTGTATCGAAAATTTTAGATTTAGTTCAAAATGCAAGCAGTAAAAAAGCACCAACGGAAAACTTTATTACGAAGTTTGCACGTTACTACACTCCAGTTGTAGTTATTACAGCGGCAATCATGGCGTTTATTCCACCACTTATTTTAGAAGGAGCTACATTCTCTGAGTGGATTTATAGAGCTTTAGTGTTCTTAGTAATCTCTTGTCCATGTGCGTTAGTTGTATCCATTCCTCTTGGATTCTTTGGAGGTATTGGTGGTGCATCTAAAAGTGGTGTGTTAGTAAAAGGTAGTAACTATTTAGAAGCTTTAAATGATGTGAAATATATTGTTTTTGACAAAACAGGAACATTAACAAAAGGTGTTTTCAAAGTTACAAAAATGGAACCGAGCGAAGGCACTACAAGTGAAGAGTTATTAGAGTATGCGGCATTTGCTGAAGTATATTCTAACCATCCAATTGCCCAATCTATTCGAAAGGCATATGGAAAATCAATTGATGAAAAAATAATCGATGATTATAACGAAATTTCTGGTCACGGTACAGTCGTAAAAGTACAAGGAAAAGAAATTTTTGCAGGTAATGCAAAATTAATGAGAAAAGAAAATATTGAATTTAAGCAACCAGAAACAGTAGGTACATTAGTTCACGTTGCTGTAGATGGAAGATATGCAGGTTATATTGTTATCTCTGATGAGGTAAAAGAGGATTCGAAACAAGCGATTCAAAAGTTAAAAGAACTAGGTATTAAAAAGACAGTAATGTTAACTGGTGATGCAAAACCAGTTGGTGAAGCTGTTGGTAAAGAATTAGGCTTAGATGAAGTTCATGCGGAATTACTACCGCAACAAAAAGTAGAAGAGATTGAAAAAATTGATGCAGCGAAGCACGGAAAAGAAAAAATTGCCTTCGTTGGTGACGGTATTAACGATACACCAGTATTAGCCCGTGCAGACGTTGGTATTGCGATGGGTGGTTTAGGGTCAGATGCAGCAATTGAAGCGGCAGACATCGTTATTATGACTGATGAGCCTTCAAAAATTGCGACAGCTGTAAAAATTGCAAAACGCACAAGAAGTATAGTGTGGCAAAATATCATCTTTGCTCTAGGTGTAAAAGGGATCGTTTTATTACTTGGTGCCTTTGGTATTGCAACAATGTGGGAAGCTGTTTTCTCAGATGTTGGTGTGACACTACTTGCAGTGTTAAATGCAATGCGTGTATTACGAGTGAAAGATTTATAAAAAAGAGGACGCGAACCGCGTCCTCTTTTTTATTGGTGATTTTGTTGAAATTGACTCAATAAAATAATATCAAATATTATTTTACTTTAAAATAGTATAATATTAAAATTTACAAATAAAATACATTCATCTTATTATTTTAATATATTTTTTACAAATATCCATATAGTATTGAAAAAACAGAGAAGGGGAAACTTCTCTGTTTACTTTTGTATGTTTTTTTCAACTTGTTCTCGAACTGTTTGAATGTAATTCATTTTATGATCCCAGCACTCTTGGCTTAAATCGACAGGGTATTCTTCAGGGTTTAAAGTTCGCATATATTCTTCCCAAAATAGAGAGAGGCTCTGTTCATTATATTTTTGAATATCTAATATACTTGGTAGTTCATATGTTCTTTCACCGTTAACGAAAATGTCTTTATGCAGTTCACGGGCTTCAAAGTTTGTTACGAATTTACTTATATATGTGTGAACTGGATGGAACATTTTTAAGCGCTCTTCTTTTCCTGGTTCTTCAGAATCTAACGCAATATAATCGCCTTCTGCATGATCGTTAACCCGATTGATAATACGATAAATTCGTTTCAGTCCTGGAGTGGTAATTTTTTCAGGGTTAGATGAAATTTTAATTGTATCATTTAATTTTCCGTCAGTATCTTCAATCGCAACGAGTTTGTAAACAGCCCCCAATGCAGGTTGCTCAAAGGACGTAATTAATTTCGTTCCAACGCCCCATACGTCAATTTTTGCTCCTTGAGATTTAAGGTGCATAATTGTGTATTCATCTAAATCGCTAGAAGCGATAATTTTTGTATTTGTAAACCCTGCTTCATCTAGTAGTTTTCGTGCCTTTTTCGATAAATAAGCCATATCACCACTATCAAGACGTATGCCATAGAAATCAATACGATCCCCAAATTCTTTTGCAACACGAATCGCATTTGGAACACCAGATTTCAATGTGTCATATGTATCAACGAGAAAGACGCACTTTTTATGAGTTTCAGCGTATTTTTTAAACGCGACGTATTCATCGCGATATGCTTGAACGAAAGAGTGAGCGTGTGTGCCAGCTACAGGAATCCCAAAGCGTTTCCCAGCACGAACGTTGCTTGTAGAGGAGAAACCACCAATAAAGGCAGCACGCGTCCCCCAAAGGGCAGCATCGAACTCATGGGCACGTCTTGTGCCGAACTCTAAAAGCTCATCATTACTTGCAGCATGTTTCATACGTGCTGCTTTTGTGGCAATTAATGTTTGGTAATTCACAATATTTAAGAGGGCAGTCTCAATAATTTGTGCTTCACCAAGTGGTGCATCAACACGTAATAAAGGCTCGTTATTAAATACAACTTCACCTTCTTGCATACTGCGAATCGTCCCAGTGAATTTCATATTTTGTAAATAATGAAGGAATTCTTCTTCGAATTGTAATTCTGCTAAGTAAGCGATATCGCTTTCAGTAAAACTGAAATTTTCTATGTACTCTACAATTTTCTCAAGGCCAGCAAAAACAGCGTAGCCGTTCTCAAATGGAAGCTTTCGAAAATATAAATCAAAAACAGAACGGCGATTATGAATACCATCTTTCCAATATGTATAAGCCATGTTGATTTGATATAGGTCTGTATGTAAGGCATAACTATCGTCTTTATAATGAGTCATCGCGAGAACACCTCCATAATTTGGTTATAGTATACCAATTTTTCACCATTCGTAGCAAAGAAGAGATATTGATGTGAAGTCAAGAGAGAAAAAAATGAAATTATGCATATTTTTTAGAAAATTTATATTTATCAATTTATATTTCTCCAAATTTTATGTATTATTAGAGTAATGGGGGTAATGAGAATGGAGGAGGACAATGCAACAAACATTAGAAAAAATAGGCAAACAAGTCTTTTATAAACGGCTCCAGCAAAAAATGACACAAGAAGAATTATGTCAGGGCATTTGTTCTGTCTCATACTTAAGTAAGATCGAAAATGGAAAGATCGAAGCATCAGAAGAAATTCTACAATTGCTCTGCTCAAGACTAGAAATTGCTGTGACGGATTTGAGAGATGTAGAAGAAGATGTGAAGGGGAAGCTGGATGAATGGTTAAATGCACTAGTTCATTTGGACAAGCAACAAGTAGAACGTATATATGAAGAGTTGCAAGGTGAAATGAAGCATGTGTTGGATTTTGAAATTATAAATTATTATAAACTGCTGTATACGCGATATTTAATTATGAAAAGGGACTTAGTAGCTCTTGAAGAAGAATTGGATAAGTTGAAAAAGGTGTATAAAAAATATTCACCATTTCAAAAAATGCTTTATACGTATAGTAGG
Source organism: Bacillus cereus group sp. MYBKT14-1 (assembly GCF_051915185.1). Classification (NCBI taxonomy): domain Bacteria; kingdom Bacillati; phylum Bacillota; class Bacilli; order Caryophanales; family Bacillaceae; genus Bacillus; species Bacillus cereus group sp. MYBKT14-1. The sequence continues at coordinate 74,906 of NZ_JBQAEF010000010.1, forward strand.
GCGTTATTATATTCTTTACAGTATAAATATACACAGGCTTTGGAGTACTTACTGCAAACGGAAACCATGGCGAAGGCACTGGGCTATTATGAAACGGGGATATATTATAATTTAGCGCTCACATATAGTCAGATGGAAATAGACCACATGACTTTATACTTTGCCAATGTTGCTTTAGAAGGCTTTAAGAGTGAGTATAAGTTTAGAAATATAATTAATTGTAAATTTCTAATTGCATTTAGTTATACTCGAAAAAAACAATATAATGAAGCGATGGAAATCTATAATCATATTCTAAGAGAAGCAAATTCTTTTGCGGATAAAGATAATATTATGTCAATCGCTTTAAATAATATTGGTTATTTGTATTACCGTCAAAAGAATTATGTGAAGGCAAAAGAGTATTATATAGAATGTTTAAAGTATAAAAAAGAAGAGGATATGAATTATATTGATGCTATGTATGAACTATCATTACAATGTATTCAATTGGGAGAATTTGAAGACGCGAAGAAATGGATTGAAAAAGGTATTTTTGCTGCAAAGAAAGCTGAAAGATACAAAGGAATGTTATATTTACTATTAAGTTTACAATATAAGTATTTTGAAAAAAGAGATACTTATAAAAGGTTTTTGGAAACAGAGGTAGTTCCTTTTTTTAAAGCTGAAAACAATATAAAAGATTTGAAAACTATATATTTAGAGTTGGCGGAGTACTTAGAAGAATGCGCAGATTTTAAAGAAAGTAATTATTATTATAAATTAGCAATAAAATTATTAGAAGAATAAAAAGGAGTGAGATTATGAAAAAATTTATTGTAGGAACATTTGTAATTATGTCAATTGCGGCGATAGTATTAGATATTCAGTATGCTTGGAAACCAGATGTCCTTGGTCAAGAAGCTAAAACCGTTGAACAAATTAATTCATAATGAAGAAACCCCTTTCCAACCGGAAAGGGTTTTTCAATATTTGTTCCTCAAAATTCTACAAAACTTGAGAAATAAATTAATTGAATTTTTAGTATATTAATAGTGGAAACATAATGCTAATATGAAACTACTCTTTTTCAAAAAATAATTTATTAGGGGGAAGGTTCATGAAAAAGAAAAGTTTAGCGTTAGTATTAGCGACAGGAATGGCAGTTACAACGTTTGGAGGGACAGGCTCTGCATTTGCGGATTCTAAAAATGTACTCTCTACGAAGAAGTACAATGAGACAGTACAGTCACCTGAGTTTATTTCTGGTGATCTAACTGGAGCGACTGGTAAGAAAGCAGAATCTGTTGTGTTTGATTATTTAAACGCAGCAAAAGGTGATTACAAGCTAGGGGAAAAGAGTGCGCAAGATTCTTTCAAAGTGAAACAAGTGAAGAAAGATGCTGTAACTGATTCAACAGTAGTACGTATGCAACAAGTTTACGAAGGAGTGCCTGTATGGGGTTCTACTCAAGTGGCTCACGTAAGTAAAGACGGTTCTTTAAAAGTATTGTCTGGAACAGTTGCACCTGATTTAGACAAAAAGGAAAAGTTGAAAAATAAAAATAAGATTGAAGGCGCAAAAGCAATTGAAATCGCGCAGCAAGATTTAGGGGTAACACCGAAATATGAGGTAGAACCAAAAGCGGACTTATATGTATATCAAAATGGTGAAGAAACAACATATGCATACGTTGTAAATCTAAACTTCTTAGATCCAAGTCCAGGAAACTACTACTATTTCATTGAAGCAGACAGCGGTAAAGTATTAAATAAATATAATAAATTGGATCATGTAACAAATGAAGATAAATCACCAGTTAAGCAAGAGGCACCTAAACAAGAAGCGAAACCGGCTGTAAAGCCTGTAACAGGAACAAATGCAGTGGGTACGGGTAAAGGTGTATTAGGAGATACGAAGTCACTTAATACAACGTTATCTGCATCTTCTTACTACTTACAAGATAATACGCGCGGAGCAACGATTTTCACATATGATGCGAAAAATCGTACTACATTACCAGGAACTCTATGGGTAGATGCAGATAATGTTTTCAATGCAGCGTATGATGCAGCGGCAGTAGATGCTCATTACTATGCAGGTAAAACATATGACTATTATAAAGCTACATTTAATAGAAACTCTATTAATGATGCAGGAGCACCATTGAAATCAACAGTTCATTACGGAAGTAAGTATAATAATGCATTCTGGAACGGCTCACAAATGGTATACGGAGATGGTGATGGTGTAACGTTCACTTCATTATCTGGTGGAATTGATGTAATTGGCCACGAATTAACGCATGCTGTTACAGAGTATAGCTCAGATTTAATTTATCAAAATGAATCAGGGGCATTAAATGAAGCGATTTCAGATGTCTTTGGTACATTAGTAGAGTATTATGATAACCGTAACCCAGATTGGGAAATTGGTGAAGATATTTATACTCCTGGTAAAGCTGGAGATGCACTTCGCTCTATGAGTGATCCAACGAAATATGGTGATCCAGACCACTACTCTAAGCGTTATACTGGTACTAGTGACAATGGTGGCGTTCATACAAACAGCGGTATTATTAACAAAGCAGCTTATTTATTAGCGAATGGTGGTACGCATTACGGTGTTACTGTGAATGGCATTGGTAAAGATAAAGTAGGAGCGATCTATTATCGTGCAAATACGCAATATTTCACTCAATCTACTACTTTTAGTCAAGCACGTGCTGGATTAGTACAAGCTGCAGCGGATTTATATGGTGCTAGCTCTGCAGAAGTAGCAGCAGTTAAGCAATCATATAGTGCTGTTGGTGTAAACTAAGACTTTAAGAGATTATTATTAGTAAAATACCTCAAAAATAGAGAAGGAGCCTATGCTCCTTCTTTATTTTTTTCTCCATTTTTTCCACAAATAAAACAATCCAATAGCGCCTGCGATTGTTACAATCCACTTTGCTTCATTTGTTCCATTTATAACGTGATATGCAGAATATACTTCAATCAATAAGGCCGGTATTTTCCCTATTGTGCTGGCAATACTGAAGGAGAGTAATGACATCTTACCTAGAGCCGCAAATAAAGTCACGATACTTGATGGGATGAAAGGTATCAATCGAAACGATAGAACGAGTAGAAAGGCCTCTCTACCTTCTACATAAAGAAGACGCTCTACCTTTGGATACTTATTTACTTTATCGTGAGTGAACTTTTGAAGGCCCATGCGGTAAATATAAAACGAGATAATAGCCCCTAATGCTTCGCCTACGATCGAAATAACAGTACCATTTGTTACGCCAAAAAGCTGTATATTAATGGCGGTTAAAAAAATACTAGGGATAAAACCTAAAAGACTAATGATGATGTTAATTAAGATACTAAGTGGAATTGCGATTGAATAGTATTCTGTTAAGAAATTTTGAATCGTTTCAGCCATTGTTTAAAATCCTTTATCTTTTTTTGCATTACACCACATTTCGTTTGTATAGGCAAGGGTAAATTTACATAATGTAGAAAAACGTTGATAAGGAGGTATCTTTATACCTTATATGGGTATTAGGTATATGAAAATAGGGGTATTTTAAAATATTTTTAAAAATACTATAAAAACCTTTGTATAAAAGAGTTTTATAGTTATGTTATCTGTGATTTTATCTGGGAAATAATCGAAAAATATAGGGGGTATATATTATAAAAGGCAAAAAATAGAGGGGTGATGAAATTGCTGGGGTAAATATGGAAAAATAGATGAAAAAAATGAAAACTGATAGATTTTTTCGTTGTGAAATTGACTTTTAGTGAAGTTGCGATAATAATCATGGAAGAGGTGATATGATGAAACGAATAAGTAGTCTTTTCTTCAGTAGTTTATTGGCATTAATGCTGATCTTAAGCGGATGTGCAGGAAAAGAACAAAAAACAGAGAAACAGACAGGGAATCAAGCTACATCGGTAGAAAAAATTAGTGATAATATTTTAGATGAAATGGAAGGACCACCTAAAAATGGTCATACGATTGAAAGACATGTAGGCAAGTCAGAAGAGGATTTGAAGAATCGCTTGAAGACAGATAAAGTGTCAGCCGCAAGTACATACTATGATAAAGAAACAGCGACGAAAGCTGTAAAAGATAGCTTGAAGCAACATGACAAGGAAATTCAAGATTGGTTAAAAAATTCTAAAGAGGCTCGTCTCGTATTAAATACAACTCATTCATTTCCTGTTGGAAAAACGGTAATAAAGAAAAATATGAGTGTAAAAGACAAGTTAGTAAAAACTGTTACTGTTTTAGCAAGAGATAAGTCAGGAGAATTAGGGTTTAAGATTATCACTTCTTATCCATCTGATAAATAAGAAGGGGGAGTACATTATGTATACGACATTACAATACTTTCTTAAATCGTACTGTACGTTAAGTATTCATGAGGATGAAATAGTAAGCGTGATGGAAGAGTTTATTGAACAAGAAGACGAAGAAATTGTTTTGAAATTACGTGATGAATTAATAAATATGAAGAAAAAGAACGCGTGGGAAGAGGCGTGTGTATTAGCTGCGAAGCAAGGAAATCGTATGTGGTCTTTAGAAGAAACGAAAGACCATCTTGAAACTTTTTTACTATTACTGCAAAAGAAAAAGGCGTGATTAAATCACGCCTTTTTCTTTATGCTATTCGGTTGATATTATCTATTCTTTTGGAGCGCTTTTATATACGCTTTTTGAAATTTGTCCATTTGATATTACTTCCCCGTTTTGTGTTACTTTTTTATACGTAACCGCGGTGATTTTATCACTAGTTCTACTAATTACTTGAGAAGAAACTTCAACATTTTTACCAGTATTTGTACCGAAAATGCGTGTAGTAATACTACCTCCATTTGAAAATGCTTGAATATAAATATGATTGCCTGTATTATTTTTAAATTTTAAATCTGGACCATAATCTGCTACTGCTGCATCTTGCCCAAGTGGTAAATAATTTACTGGCATAGAATGATTGCTTCGAGAAACAATGCCTAAATCTGCCCTTAAAGCTGCACTGTATAATGTACTACTGACTTGGCAAACTCCTCCGCCTGCACTTTGTATTACTTTACCTTGTGAATATACTGCTGCAGATTTATAACCATGTGCAGCATCAGTTACGCCAACGCGACCGTTAAAACTAAATGTTTCATCAGGTGCGACAATAACCCCACTTAAAGTATTAGCTGACTTATTTACGTTAAATGATTGATTTCCGTTACGGCCAGCCATTGGAGTAGAATATTCAGCAATGACTTCTTTAATACCCATTTTCTGTATGTCTTCTGTAGAACGTTCTGGTTTTATGAATGTAACTGGTAATGTAACATCTGATTTACCAGTAGTAATAGCTTCATTTGTTAAACCGCTTAGTTTCCCTTTATCAATTTTTTCTCCGTTTTGGCTTTGACTAATATTTACTGTTGAGCCTTCAATACTTAATTCTGCGTTAACAGGATTTTTTAATGTTTCATTATATTTATCTTTTATAAAGGTTTCATAAGCTGTTGCATTTAATTGTGGTGTTAATTTATAGTCACGTTTTAATTCACCGTTTTCAGCTTGCTTACGCATTTTATAACGATTCATTACGTTTCCTTCTTGTTCTTTGAAGATTTTGTCAATAATATCTTTCTCTTTATAATTTATCCCTAAATCTTTCCATGTGTAAGTTTGTTTATCGTTTTGGAATATGTAGGTAAGGGATTTTTGGTCTAACTCAGTTACCTTTTGATTAATAATTGCTTGAATATCCTTTTTATTTTTTCCGTCGAGAGAAATACCTTCAAATGTAGTATTTGGTAATGCAGTAGTATCTAATTGATTATTTAATTTGGATACATATTGATATCCCCCAACACCGCCTACACAAAGTAATATGCCCCCAGCAATTGCAGAACCAATCAGTATTTTACTTAGCTTCATTTATTTCCCCCCAGAAATTTATGTATAAATATATGTATTACATTTTTTGTATAAAAATGATGAAAATAACATTATGTACGTACTAGTATACTATTATTTTCACTGTGTGTGTAATGTTTTCATAAAAAATGTTACACCGCTGTAATAATTGTCACTTCTTGTCACAATGTGTATGAAAAATATGTTGAAAAATATAATAAAAAGGCTGTCTAGAAAGATCTAGCAGCCTTTTTATTATAATTTTTTATGTTCATTTTTATTCGTAACACCGAGATGTTTTTGAAGGGTAGTTGAAATAGTATCGACGCTTTTTTCATTTGGAACGTAATAATAAATACCACCTATATATTTATCTGTACCCTCTACTTGCATTTTTTCCATTTTTAAATTTGAATCCATTGAATTTTTTGTAATTGTCATCATATCATCAAAAGTTAAATTAGTTTTTAAATCTTTATCGACAGCGTCTAGTAGGCCACCGATTTTATTAATGGAATTAAGAGATAGTGCCTTTTCAGCAATGGCCTCTAATACAAGCTGTTGACGTTGACCACGCATATAATCACTATCGATATGACGAGTTCTAGCTAGTGCCAGTGCCTCTTCTCCATTTAAATGTTGACGTCCTTTTTTTAGATGAATGGCATCTGCTTCATCTTTACTATTTTGCTCTGTGAACTCAACTGGAACGTCTACAGTAATACCACCAAGAGAATCAACAATTTTAATAAAGGATTTAAAATTGAATTTTACATAGTAGTCAACTGGAACATCTAAAAAGTTCTCTACCGTATCAATTGTGCTGTCTACACCACCGAATACGTGCGCATGTGTGATTTTATCGTATTTATCACGTGATTTAATGTAGACGCGTGAGTCACGTGGAATGCTTACAAGTTTAACGGATTTATCGTTTTTATTAATTGTTGCAAGTAATAACGCATCTGTTCGAGTTGCTTTTCCATAACCTTTTTCCCTAATATCACTTTCATCAACACCCATAATTAGTACGGAAATATTGTCGGTCATAGGTTTAACAGCTTTTTCACGTTTACTGGACTTATCTCCTCGACCTAGTTCAGCATAAGCATTATTTAAGACGGACTTTGCTTTACTGTATATATGGAAGGAGTAGCCTCCTGCTCCAAGTGCTACAATTAGTAATGGAATAAGAAGGAACCAAAGTAGGCGTTTTTTCTTTGAGCGTCCTTTTTTGGCTCGCGTATTGTTGTTCGTGTCGGATTTCATCATTTTTTCTCCTTTAAAACTATCAAAGTGTATACATTTAGAAGTGTATTCAAACACATAAAAAATATTTTACGCTAAATAAAAGCGATTGTACATGTATAAAAAATAGATGTCTTGATTATTTATAAGACACCTATTCGTTATTGTATACAAAAGATAGGGATAAGAAAATGATAAAATTTTACCTAATTACAACATAATGCTTACGATAATTGCAGATAAAATACTAACGAGAGTAGCTCCATATAGTAATTTAAGGCCAAACCTCGCAACAACGTTTCCTTGTTCTTCATTTAGTCCTTTTACCGCACCTGAAATAATACCAATGGAAGAAAAATTGGCAAAAGATACAAGGAAAACAGAAATAATACCAACTGTACGGGGAGAAAGGCTATTAGAAATTTTACTAAGGTCCATCATTGCGACAAATTCATTCGTTACAAGCTTCGTTGCCATAATGCTGCCAGCCGCGACAATTTCAGAACTGGGTACACCGATAAGGAATGCGATAGGTGCAAATACATAGCCGATTAATTGTTGGAACGTAATACCGAATATAATGAGGAACAGGTCATTAATACAACTAATTAATGCGACGAATCCGATGAGCATAGCGCCGACAACAATGGCTACACGAAAACCATCAAGAATGTATTCTCCAAGCATTTCAAAAAAGCTTTGTTTTTCACCTTTGATTTCTAAAATATCTTCGTCATCTTTAACGTCGTAAGGGTTAATGATGAGTATGATAATAAAACCGCTAAATAAATTGAGAACGAGTGCAGTTACTACATATTTAGGTTCAATCATTGTCATATAGGCACCTACGATAGACATAGATACGGTTGACATAGCAGAGGCACAAAGTGTATAAAGACGGTGTTTTGGAATTTGAGCTAATTGTTTTTTCACTGTAATAAAAACTTCTGATTGGCCGACAATGGCAGAGGCGATAGCGTTGTAAGATTCTAATTTACCAAGACCATTTATTTTACTAAGAAAGTACCCGATCCAACGAATAAAAAATGGTAGTATTTTGAAATGTTGTAATATACCAATTAAAACAGAAATAAAGACGATTGGTAATAATACAGTAAGGAAAAATGGCATTTCACCTTTATTTGCAAGACCACCAAATACGAAATTTATTCCATCAGCAGCATACTCGAGTAGCTTGGTAAACAAACTGGAAATGATTCTAATAAGTATGAGGCCGATTTCTGTATTTAATAGTAAATAGGTTAAAATTAACTGTATAATAAGCATGATAAAAATTGGTTTAAATTTAATATGCTTCTTATTATTGCTAGCAATATAAGCGAGCAAGAAAACAACAATTAGTCCGACGAAAAAAGTAATGAATTTCATGGTAAGCCCCCTAAAAGAGATATTCTGCTATATATGTTTTTCATTTCAAGGGAGAATATGCATCTTTGGTAAAGAAAGGAATAGAGAGAGCATGAATATATGTAGAGTGCATCACGTTGCAATTATTTGTTCGAATTATGAGATGTCAAAGGATTTTTATACTAGGATATTAGGGTTTAAAGAGATAAATGAAGTATATAGAAAGGAACGAGATTCTTATAAATTAGATTTATGTGTAGGAGAAGAGTATCAAATCGAATTATTTTCATTTCCAAATCCGCCTGAGCGCAAAAGTTTTCCAGAAGCAGCCGGTCTTAGACATTTAGCATTTGCTGTTACAAATATAGAAGAAGCTGTGAAGCATTTAAACCAATGTGGTGTTGAGACGGAACCGATCCGTATTGATGAAATAACGGGGAAGAAATTCGTCTTTTTCCAAGACCCTGATGCTTTACCTTTAGAATTGTATGAGGTTTGAAAATTGGTGGATTTTATATAGAGTTGCTGTCCAATAATTGAAGAAACTAAAGTGAAACTTCTTTTTAAAAGGAGGTGTAACTTTAGCTAAGAAAGCTAAAGAGCATATGTGGATATTTTAAAATTATTGATGGTAGTCATTCTTATTGGGTTAACAGCATTTTTTGTGGCTGTTGAATTTGCAATTATTAAGGTACGTAGCAGTCGTATTGATCAACTCGTTAGCGAAAAAAGACGAGGTGCACTGGCAGCTAAAAAGGTAACTTCAAATTTAGATGAATATTTATCGGCCTGTCAGCTAGGTATTACAATTACTGCTTTAGGGCTTGGGTGGTTAGGGGAACCAACCATTAAACATTTACTCGAGCCGTTGTTTTTAAAATTAAAATTCTCACCTGCAATTTCCAGTACAGTTTCATTTATTATTGCCTTTGCAGTAATTACATTTTTACATGTTGTCATTGGGGAACTTGCTCCAAAGACATTTGCTATACAAAAAGCAGAACAAGTTAGCTTATTGTTATCGAAACCACTTATTTATTTTTACCGAGTTATGTATCCGTTTATTTGGGCTTTGAATGGTTCAGCGAGGGTTGTAACTGGTTTATTCGGATTACATCCAGCTTCTGAACATGAAGTAGCTCATTCAGAAGAAGAATTAAGGTTAATTTTATCTGAGAGCTATGAGAGCGGAGAGATTAACCAAAGGGAATTTAAATATGTAAATAATATTTTTGAATTTGATAATAGAGTAGCAAAAGAAATTATGGTACCTCGTACGGAAGTTGTAGGCTTATATGAGGACGAACCATTTGAAACACATATTAAAATAATCGCGCAAGAAAAGTATACGAGATATCCTGTATTTGGTGAAGATAAAGATGAAATTATTGGGATGGTTAATGTAAAAGATTTATTTATTCGTTATATGGATGGTAATCGGGATGAGGAGTGCTCGATTATGCCATATACAAGACCAGTTATTGAAGTGCTAGAAAATATTCCAATTCATGATTTACTATTACAAATGCAAAGAAAACACATTCCATTAGCTGTATTGTATGATGAATATGGTGGTACAGCTGGGATTGTTACACTAGAAGATATTTTAGAAGAAATTGTTGGAGAAATTCGAGATGAATACGATGAAGATGAGAATCCTCCTATAGAGCATGTAAGTGAAGGTTATAAAATCGTAGAGGGAAAAGTGCTTATTAGTGAAGTAAATGATTTGCTTGGCATACATTTAATTGCTGATGATGTAGATACAATTGGTGGCTGGATTATGGTACAAAAACAAATCGTTGCTGAAGGAGATATTATTGAGAAACACGGTTTTTATTTTAAAGTCCTTGAAAAGGATATGCATCAAATTAAACGAGTGGAAATAAGGAAAGTAGAAGAATGATTTTCTATAAACTTTAATAAAAAGGATATACAGAAAAATAAATGTTTGCGCTTTCAAAAAAGGTGCTATATAGTGAAGGTGGATACTGAAAAATTCTTCTGAATGATACTCGTGTTTTTAGAGGGCGGATTTTTTGGATAAGGATTTAGAATGAAAAAGTATAGGTGATAAAAATGATAGCAACGAAGGATATACGTATAGAAAAAGATTTTTTAGGTGAAAAAGAAGTACCAAGTGTAGCTTATTATGGTGTACAAACATTACGTGCCGTAGAAAACTTCCCAATTACAGGATATCGCATTCATCCATCACTCATTACAGCAATGGCAATTGTGAAAAAAGCGGCGGCGCTTGCGAATATAGATACTGGTTACTTAGCTAAAGACATTGGACATGAAATTGCAGAAGCAGCGCAAGAAATTGTTGATGGAAAGTTTCATGATCAATTTATCGTGGACCCTATTCAAGGTGGAGCCGGAACTTCTATTAATATGAATACAAATGAAGTAATTGCGAATAGAGCGTTAGAACGTATGGGATATGAAAAAGGGGCGTATGCGAAAATTAGCCCAAACACTCATGTGAACATGGCCCAATCAACGAACGATGCGTTTCCAACAGGGATTCATATTGCAACTCTTATGATGTTAGAAAAGCTTCTTATTACAATGGAAGAACTTCATTCTGCTTTTCGTAAAAAAGCAAAAGAGTTTGATCACGTTATTAAAATGGGACGCACACATTTACAAGATGCAGTTCCAATTCGCCTTGGACAAGAATTTGAAGCGTATAGCCGAGTGCTTGCGCGTGATATAAAAAGAATTAAACAGTCTCGTCAACATTTATATGAAGTGAATATGGGCGCGACAGCTGTTGGTACAGGATTAAATGCAAATCCTACGTATATTGAACAAGTGGTAAAACATTTAAGAACGTTTAGTGGATTCCCACTTGTTGGTGCAGAGCATTTAGTTGATGCAACGCAAAATACAGATGCATACACAGAAGTATCTGCAGCACTTAAAGTATGTATGATGAACATGTCTAAAATTGCAAACGATCTTCGTATTATGGCGTCTGGTCCACGTGTTGGGTTAGCTGAAATTCAATTGCCAGCACGTCAGCCAGGTTCATCGATTATGCCAGGAAAAGTAAATCCAGTTATGGCAGAAGTGATTAACCAAGTCGCATTCCAAGTAATCGGAAACGATCATACAATTTGCTTAGCATCAGAAGCAGGACAATTAGAGTTAAACGTAATGGAGCCTGTGCTTGTATTTAATTTAATTCAATCTATTAGTATTATGAATAATGGATTCCGTGTATTCCGTGAATATTGTATTGAAGGAATTACGGCAAATGAAGAATTGCTGAAGCAATATGTTGAGAAAAGTGTTGGAATTATTACAGCAGTTAATCCTCATATTGGTTATGAAGTAGCATCTCGTATTGCACGTGAAGCAATTGAAACAGGGAAATCTGTTAGGGAGTTATGTTTAGAACATGGTGTACTGACAGAAGAGGAATTGGATATTATTTTAGATCCATTCGAAATGACTCACCCTGAAATTGCTGGAGCTTCTTTATTAAAAAATAAAAAAATGTAATGTGAAAAACACCGATCCACTTGGATCGGTGTTTTATTTTTAAAAGATATTAAATACAGCGTTTAATTGAAGTAAGCTAATAACAGCTAAGAAGATTAAACTGTATTTCATTGCTGTTTTAAATAGAGCAGATTCTTTACCAACTAGTCCAACTGCGGCACAAGCAACTGCTACAGATTGTGGTGAAACCATTTTTGCCATTGTACCACCTACTACGTTTAAGGCAACGAGTGTAGAAGGAACGATGTTTAACTGGTCTGCTGTTACTGCTTGAAGTGGTGCGAATAAAGAACCACTTGAAACTACTGAACCTGTAATGAATACGCCAATCCATCCTAAGATTGGAGAAAGAACTGGGAATGCATTACCAGTAGAAGAAAATGCAAGTCCAAGTGTAGATGACATACCAGAGTAGTTTTCTACGTAAGCTAAAGCGATAACGCTACAAATTGTATATACTGGAGCTTTTAATTCTTTCATTGTTTCAATCATTAATTCTTTAACCATTTTACCTTTTACGCGGTAAACGATAAGTGAAACGATAATTGCTAGTACAATCGCAGTAGTTGTAGAAGAGAATACATCAAATTTGAAAACAGCTGCGAAAGGTGTATCAGCTTTTGTAATTGGTGTAGTTTTCATAACAGCATTATGAAGACCAGGGAACTGAATGTTAAATACTAAGTTTGCTAACGCACCATCTGGAGCAAATAAAGCTTTAATCGGTTTTAAGTTAAAGATTGTTACAAATGCAGTTAAGAATACGAATGGAGACCAAGCGTATAAAATTTGATTGAATGTATGTGATGCTTTAGTTTCTTGTTTTTCTTCTTTAGCAGAAGATTTTGGTTGCCAAACACGTAAGAATAATGCAAGAGCAATCATACTTACAACTGCTGCGAAAATATTAGTAAGTTCTGCACCTAAGAAGTAAGTCACAGCGAATTGAGTAATAGCGAAAGAAACACCACTTACAAGAATACCTTGCCAAGTTTCTTTAATACCTTTAATTCCATCGACCATTGAAACAAGTAAGAAAGGTAAAATAATACTAATGAAAGGTAAAATAAGAACAGTTTGACGACCAATAGTTAATGCGTCAAGTTGAGTTAATTGTGCTGGCACTGTAACTGGAATACCCATAGCACCCATAGCACCACCAGCAATATTAGCTACTAAACAAATACCTGCTGCTTTTAATGGATTAAAGCCCATACCTACAAGTAGTGCGGCTGTAATAGCAACTGGAACCCCTAGACCAGCTGCACCTTCTAAGAAAGCACCGAAAGAATAAGCGATTAATAATACTTGTAAACGTTGATCATTTGTAATGCTTGAAATACTATCGCGAATAATATTGAATTGCTCTGTTTTAACAGTTAATTTGTAAAGGAAAATTGCGGCGATAACGATAGTACAAATTGGATAAAATCCAGATAAAACACCGAATCCAGCAGATGCTACAGCTACTGTTGCTGGCATTTTATAAACAAATATTGCAAGGATAATAGCGACAATCACACTATAAAGACCAGCCATGTAACTTTTCATTTTGAATCCCATTAAACAAATGATGAAACAAAAGATTGGAAGTGCTGCGATTAGTGCAGATAACCAAATATTGTTTAATGGGTCATAAATTTGTGTCCAAGTACTCATAATAATGACAACTCCTATCTATTATATGTGAAGAAATTCACATTATTTGTGAAACTATTCACAATCAACTTACATGCTTAGTATATTCTCCTTCAACACTATTGTCAACGTAAAAAAGTATAATTATTCCATAATAGTGTTAAAAGAAAAGCTTTGTTCATAAAGTAGACAAAAAACACACTCAAATGAATTTAAGTGTGCTGTATAAACTATTTGCATATTATTTTGCTTATTCAGCTGGCATGTTTCCTATAAGTGTATATTAGATGTCATCTTTTATATCGAGTATAAAGTTTGATATATGAACTCATCTGTCCTATTTGATCTAGTGTGAGGGAGGATTGGTGAGTGGATTTAAATAGGAAGTTTTGCACAACAGTCCAACCGCTTGCAATACGAATAAAAAATTAGAAACAAATTTTTAATATCACATCATCTCTTTTTACTGAAAATTCCTTTTAGCGTAACAAAGAGGTTAATTATAGTTCAACTACATTACGATAGGTTATCAATTATAGACGGTATTTTACAATACCGTTACTGTGCGTTTCAATGAGGTGAAAATATAACAAAAAGCTTGATAAAACAACGTTTGCAAGCAAAGTATTCGTAGGCCATTATTTTGCTTTTTCGTTATATCATATAGTATAATATTCAAAATCAGCAAGGATTTTTTCCTGAATTTTTGCTGATAAAGATGGAAAAATTTTTCGGCTTTATAGGTTGATAAAGTTATGTCGTAACAGGAAATATAAGAACAGATATATAAATAAATAAAAAGAACATAAAAACGCAAATAAAAACGAAAATGAGGGGAACTTTATGAGCCAAAATCAATTCGAATGTCGTATTTCAGAAGAAGATGTACAAATGTTAAGAGCGTTAGCTCACCCACTTCGTCTACGTCTAGTAATGGAACTTATGCAAAGAGGAACATGTAATGTAACACAACTACAGGAAGTATTAGAAATTCCGCAATCAACGGTTTCACAACATTTAACGAAGTTAAAGCAAAATAAAGTAGTGCGCTTTGAAAGACGAGGATTAGAAGTGTATTATCAAATCCATAATGATAAAGTAAGTGCGGTAGTAAAAACATTATTTTCTTAAAATTTGAATATTATGGAAAAAGACGTATGGAATATACGTCTTTTTTTATTTGTCAGAAAGGTAGCGAGAGAGTAAATATTAACATGTGAGGAAGAAATGACTATCAATCAACATGCTGCCTTACGGAATATATTCTAAAAGGAAAAGAAAAAATAGAAAGGAGTGTAGTAAGCAAAAGGAGGGACAGTAGTATGGATGTGAAACGTGTGAAACAAATTTTATCTTCTTCAAGTAGAATTGACGTTACATATGAGGGCGTACCAGTATGGATTGAGAGCTGTGATGAGCAGAAGGGGAGTGCTCAAGTGTATGATGTATCTAATCCTGGTGAGAGCGTTCATGTGGACGTGACAGCTTTAGAGGAGAAATAATAAAAAAGACGCTTCTCAATTGAGAAGCGTCTTTTTGTTATTCCATCATATGTGCAATTTTCTTAGAGAACATAAGAAGTACTAATCCCAGTACAATTACGATAATACCGATACTTGCGAATACTTCTAAATATCCTAAAGATTGAGTGAAAGCAGCTAATTGTCCTGCTAATAAGTTTGCGCAGCCAGTACCAGCTAACCATACACCCATTAATAATGATGCTAATTTAACAGGAGCGATTGCACTTACCATAGATAATCCGATAGGTGATAAGAATAACTCACCGATTGTATGGAACATGTAAGTGAATACAATGAATAGTAAGTTTGCCTTTATTGTAATATTACTTTCATCGCTACCAGTTTTTAATACAGCTAAAGTTAGAACTAGATATCCAATTCCTAGTAAAATCATACCTAATGCCATTTTTGTTGGGATTTTTAAATCACCATTTTTTGTTTTCGAAAGTTTAATCCATAATGCAGAAACTGGTAATGCTAATAAGATAATGAATAGTGGGTTTACAGATTGGAACCAAGGTGTTGGAATTGTAAATCCACCGATTGTACGATCTACGAACTTATCTGTGTAAAGTGTTAAAGAACTACCAGCTTGCTCAAATCCTGCCCAGAAGAATACTACGAAACAAGTTAAAATTAAAATTGCAGCAGTGCGTTTTTTCTCTTGTGTTGTTAAAGGTTTTTTCTCAATTACTTTTGCATTTTTTTCTTTAGATTTTTTCCCTACAACAGTTGTTCCGATAGATCCTAAGTAACGAGGTGCTAATAAGTTAAAGGCAATCTGACCAATGATCATACCGATACAAGCTGTTAAGAATCCATATTTATAATCTGCGAAATAACCGCAAATGAATGGAGCAACAAAAGCCCCTAAGTTAATTCCCATGTAGAAGATAGTGAAGGCACTATCACGACGAGAATCGTTTTCGCTATATAATTGACCTAATAAAGTCGAAATATTTGGTTTGAAGAATCCATTACCAATAACTAATAATCCTAATCCTAAAAATAGTCCGGTTTTTGTGTTCATTGAAAATAGTACAAAGTTACCAAGTGCCATGATGATACCACCAATAGTAATGGCATGTCGCTTCGTAATGAAATGGTCAGTTAACCAACCACCGATAATCGGTGTGAAGTATACTAACATTGTGAAAATACCGTAAATTTGAACTGCAACTGCTTTATCAAATCCTAAACCGCCGCTTACTAAGCTCGTTGTTAAATAAAGAACTAATAAGCCACGCATTCCGTAATAACTAAATCTTTCCCATGCTTCTGTAAAGAACAACAAGTATAACCCTGGTGGATGTTTTTTTGGTGATTGTTGCTCTCCAGCTTTGTCTAATTTTAAAGCTGCATCCATTTTTGTTTCCCCCTAATCCTGTATAACGGATATTTATGTAATCATTTTAATTTACAAAATATTTAGAAGTCAATAGAATTATATGGAAATAGAAAGAAAATTTCTAAAAAAGTTCTATTTTTCTTCGACCGTTACTGTATTTTGCCCTGAAAACGAGATGATAAGCGTTTTCAAATGTAATAATTGAATTCTAAAAGAAAATAAAATAGTGATTAATCAGAAAATTTAGATTAAAACATTTATTCTGATATAAAGAAAATATATTCTATTTACTTTCTCAATATAACATATTGGGAATAAAAATACAAAACGAAATAATGTGACATTTAAGTGAATTGAAAAATAACCAGCTCCACAGAAGGGAGCTGGTTAAGGAAATATTATTTAACAAAGCGTTTTTCGATGTCATCTAGTAATAGGTTAGCAGCAATTACACCGCCAGCTGTATTCCAAATAACATCGTCGACTTTGTATGCTTTACCATTCTTTACGGCATTTAAATTTTTAAATAGAGGATCGTTTATATATTCTTTTTCTAGTTCAGATCCTTTTTTCTCATTTCCTTTATCGAATGTGAAGTAGAATAATACGTCACCATCCATAGCAGAAATACGCTCTTTAGATACGTTACGCTCTGCAAAATCATCTTTGTTTTGATCTCCAGGACGTTTAAATCCAAGTTCTTTTAAAATAACACCAGAGAATGTATCGCCATGATAAATACGAACATCACCAGGCATGAAACGAACCATAGAGATTTCTTGATTTACTTTATCGCCAAGTTTGCCTTTTAAATCTTTCATACGTGATTCGTAATCAGCTACAACTTTTTGACCTTCTTTTTCTTTATTTAATGCTTTTGCATAAAATTTGAAGTTATCTTTCCATTCACCACGTAATGTTTCTGAGAACACAGTAGGTGCAATTGCTTTTAATTGTTCGTACACTTTTTCGTGACGCATTTTGTTACCGATAATTAAGTCTGGTTTTAAAGAAGCGATTGTTTCAACGTTAACTTGTCCTTCATCACCAACAACTTTTACATCTTTCATTTTATCCTTAATATGTGGATACCATGGGTCACCAGTCCAAGACTTTACAGCACCAACTGGTTTCACACCTAATTCAAGTAAAGCTTCAGTTCCTTCATTTGTTAAGATAACTACACGTTTTGGATTAGCAGGAACTTCTGTTTTACCCATTGCATGTTCTACAGTAACCACTTCTTTTTTATTATCTTCTTTTGTAGATTCTTCTTTGTTATTTGATTTTCCACAAGCGCTTAAAAGCATTGAAAATGCTAGTAAAAATACAAATACTGTAAACGATTTCTTCCGCATGAAATTCATTATGTACCCCCTATATGTTGAGAATATTTTTCAATAGCAAGCATGATATTAAGCCTTTATCTTTTAATTGTCAATACATATGGGTGAAAATAATTCTCATTTTCGTTGACAATGAGAATTAAGTTGAAATACACTAACAACGTATCATTATACATTGAAGGGGAAACGCTGCATGTTATTAAAAACAAATCGAGCAAAATGGATTGGATTATTTGTTGGAATCATTGCAGTCGTTATTTGTATTTGGGGAAGTATTATTTTCGGATATACAAATACGAGTTGGAAACTAGCAGTGGATGCTTTTTTCCATTTTAACGGTTCCAATGAACATATTATTATTCAGAATGTACGTCTGCCTAGGGCGTTAATTGCAGCTAGTGTTGGTGCTAGTTTAGCCATTGCTGGTTGTCTTATGCAAACTTTAACGAAGAATCCACTTGCTTCTCCAGATTTTATTGGATTAAATTCAGGTGCTGCGTTCTTTATAGTTGTAGCAATTGTAATCTTTTCAGTAACATCATTATTAGCTTTCACATGGATTGCCTTTTTAGGAGCGGCGGTTGCAGCTGTACTTGTATTTGCTTCTAGTTCTTTAGGGAAAGAAGGGACTACTCCTCTTAAGTTAACGTTAGCAGGGGTCGCAATTAGTGCGTTATTTTCATCATTAACACAAGGATTACTTGTGTTAAATGAAAAAGCACTTGAAGAGGTATTATTTTGGCTTGCTGGATCTGTGCAAGGGAGAAAGTTAGAAATTTTACAATCTGTATTCCCGTATTTATTAATAGGATGGATTGCATCTCTTATGATGGCAGGGAAAGTAAATACATTGATGATGGGAGAAGATGTCGCGAAAGGACTTGGACAACGAACAATTTTAATGAAATCGTTCGTGTTACTTATTATTGTACTGTTGTCTGGTGGTTCAGTTGCGGTTGCTGGCCCAATTGGATTTATTGGAATTATTACTCCGCATTTTGCGAGATTTCTTGTTGGAGTTGACCACAGATGGAGAGTGCCTTATAGCGGATTGTTAGGTGCAATACTACTAATATTGGCTGATATAGCAGCAAGATATGTCATTATGCCACAAGAAGTACCAGTAGGAGTTATGACAGCATTTATTGGAGCTCCATTCTTTATTTATATTGCACGTAAGAGAGGGCTTAGCAAATGAAGAAATATATTCCGTTTCGTATAGGAAAAGGCGAGCTCTCGTTTTTAATGTATAAACGAGCTTGTCTCGTCTTGTTAAGTTTACTAGTTGTTTTAATAGGATTATTCTTTGCGAGCGCAGGTATGGGGGACATGAAAATTGCTCCTTATGACGTATGGCAAGCAATTACTGGAAATGGCGATGTGATGTCAAATATGGTTGTAAATAAGTTTCGTATGCCACGTATTTTAATTGCTATCCTCGTAGGAATTGCGCTTGCAGTAGCGGGCTGTATTTTACAAGGGCTCGTTCGAAATCCACTTGCTTCTCCTGATATCATCGGGATTACGGGCGGGGCAAGTGTTGCAGTTGTATTATTTTTAGCGCTATTTAGTGATAAAAATAATGCGCTAACTGTAAGCATTCATTATATGCCGTTAGCAGCTTTTGCAGGAGCAACGATTGTAGCGGTTTTTGTATACTTATTTGCATGGAAAAATGATGGATTATCACCAATTATTCTCGTTTTAATTGGTGTTGGATTTTGGGCATTAACGAAGGCGGCAACAACATTATTTATGTTGTTAGCACCAATTTATCAAGCGAGCCAAGCGAATGTATGGATTACGGGTACCGTTTATGGCTCTTCTTGGCAAAATGTTATGGTACTTGCACCGTGGGTTCTCATTTTAACGGTAATATCATTTATAGCTGCTAGACATTTAAATGCGCAAGAGCTAGGGGATGATATTGCGGTAGGACTTGGTGTTCCTTTAACGAAGTCACGCGTATTCATGTTATTACTTAGTACGGCTTTAATTGGGGGAGCAGTTGCCTTCGCCGGAGGGATTGGATTTGTCGGTTTAATGGCACCTCATATTTCACGAAGGCTAGTTGGTTCTTTATACGGTGCATTGCTCCCAGTTGCAGCTATTGTCGGTGCAATTCTAGTACTTGCTGCAGATTTAATAGGGCGTACAATTTTCACACCACTTGAAATTCCAGCAGGGGTATTTACATCAGCAATTGGTGCACCTTATTTTATTTATTTACTTTATAAAAGTCGGAATTCATAAAGGGAGATGAATATGCAAAAAGCATTGGAGACGAAACGCTTGACGTTGTCTTATGGTGAAACAATTATTATTGATGAGTTGAATTTAGAAATTCCAAAAGGTGAAATTACAATCTTTATCGGTTCCAACGGTTGCGGGAAATCAACTTTATTACGTTCACTAGCTAGATTATTAAAGCCAACAACTGGTGACATTTTGTTAGATAATCAAGCTATTCAAAGTATGCAAACGAAGCAAATTGCTCGTCAAATGGCAATTTTACCGCAAGGACCGCAAGCACCAGAAGGGCTTACAGTATTGCAACTTGTAAAACAAGGACGCTATCCATATCAAACATGGCTGAAACAGTGGTCAGAAAAAGATGAGGAAATGGTACAGAAGGCACTTACAGCAACAGGTATGACAGAATTTGCTGAGCGTGATGTGCATGCTCTTTCAGGTGGGCAGCGTCAACGTGCTTGGATCGCAATGACACTTGCACAAGATACAGATATCATTTTACTGGATGAGCCAACTACATACTTAGATATGACTCACCAAATTGAAGTGCTAGATTTATTATTCGAATTAAATGAAACAGAACAAAGAACAATTGTTATGGTATTACATGATCTGAATTTAGCATGCCGCTATGCAGATAACATTGTAGCAATTCAAGATAAACAAATATATGCACAAGGTAAACCTGAAGAAGTGGTAGATGAGAAACTAGTACGTGATGTATTCCGAATGGAGTGTCAAATTAGTACGGATCCGTTGTTTGGAACACCGCTTTGTATCCCTCACGGAAGAGGAAGACGTGTAGTTAAAGAAGTTGCTCAGGCAATGAGATAAAAAAACGATGAGTGATTCATCGTTTTTTTATTTGGTACAAGAAAATAAGAGGAAGAGAGGAATACGTAAGCGACGTTTATACTCTTCTTCATCTTGAAAATAGGTTGGATTTGGTGTAGCTTCTTTTAATGATGTAATGGTAAATCCGGCTTGCTGTAATAATGTGAAATACTCTTCCGTTGTACGATGATATTTAATAACTTCTTGGTCAATCCATGGTTCAACCCGTTTGCCTAGTTTAAAGTAATCATCGACGAGCCAACTCGTTCTTTTACCACTTGTTTGTAAGCTTTCAAATGAAGAAGTAATAACGGGATGTTGAACGCTAAAGGTAAAGGTGCCATTTGTTTTTAAAGTTTGAAATACATTTTGAAAAATAGTATCAAGATGTTCAATATAATGTAAGGCGAGTCTAGATGTTACTAAATCAAAAGTGGAAGAGGGGTAGGTATAATCTTTGAGGTTTAAAAAATGAACAGATCCATTTTTATTTTCTAGTTGTTTTTTAGCTTTTTCATACATAAGTTCGGAGCCTTCAATGCCGGTGTAAGAGTAGCATCCCTTCTCTAATAATTCCGCGCCAAACTTAGCATCACCACAGCCTAAATCGAGAATTTGTTTTCCTTGTACATGACCAATGAGCTGAAAGAATACTGGTTTTTCAATGGATTCATTTGGGCTATTTTCTCGGTATCTTCGTTTCATATATTGTTCGAAAAATGCTGTGTTATTGTATACATCAGATTCTGTAAATGCCATGTTTGAAACCTCCCGAAATATTTTTTTAATTCTATCAAATATGAAAAGTAAATGATAGATTTATTGTAATGAATCATATATAATCTAGAATTGTAAGCGGTTACTTTAAACTATTTTTCTATAATAAATTCTGAAAACGTGTTAAGCTAGTAGAGGGATTATTAGAACTATTAAGACAATAATCCGCTTACATGAACGATGGGAGGCTTCACGATGTCTAGTAAAACACTTGCGAAATTTTTAGAAGAAAATTTAGAGGATTTAAAATCAAAGGGGCTTTATAACGTAATTGATCCGCTTGAGAGTTCAAATGGACCGATCATTACAATTGGCGGAAAAGAATATATTAACTTATCTTCAAACAACTATCTGGGATTAGCAACAGATAGCCGTTTGCAAGAAGCAGCAATTGGTGCTATTCATAAGTACGGTGTTGGAGCAGGGGCTGTTCGTACAATTAACGGTACTTTAGATTTGCATATTAAGTTAGAAGAAACAATTGCAAAGTTTAAACATACAGAAGCAGCAATTGCTTATCAATCAGGATTTAACTGTAATATGGCAGCGATTTCAGCTGTTATGGATAAAAATGATGCGATTCTTTCAGACGAATTAAATCATGCATCTATTATTGACGGTAGTCGTCTATCAAAAGCAAAAATTATTGTTTATAAACATTCTGATATGGAAGATTTACGCCAAAAAGCAATCGCGGCGAAAGAATCAGGTCTTTACAATAAATTAATGGTAATTACAGACGGTGTCTTTTCGATGGATGGAGATGTTGCAAAACTACCAGAAATTGTTGAGATTGCAGAAGAGTTAGATTTAATGACATACGTAGATGATGCACACGGTTCAGGTGTACTTGGAAAAGGTGCAGGAACTGTAAAGCACTTCGGTCTTTCTGATAAAGTTGATTTCCAAATTGGTACATTATCAAAAGCAATTGGGGTAATTGGTGGATATGTAGCAGGGAAACAAAACTTAATTGACTGGTTAAAAGTTCGTTCACGTCCATTCTTATTCTCTACAGCATTAACACCAGCTGATGCAGCAGCTTGCATGAGATCAATTGAAATCTTAATGGAAAGCACAGAGTTACACGATCGCTTATGGGAAAATGGCCGCTACTTGAAACAAGGATTAAAAGAACTTGGCTTTAACATTGGGGAAAGTGAAACGCCAATTACACCTTGTATTATTGGGGACGAAGTATTAACACAAGAATTTAGTAAACGTCTAAATGAAGAAGGTGTATACGCAAAATCTATCGTGTTCCCAACTGTAGCAAAAGGAACAGGGCGCGTTCGTAATATGCCTACAGCAGCTCATACGAAAGAAATGTTAGATGAAGCAATTCTTAAGTATGAAAAAGTAGGAAAAGAAATGGGCATCATTTAAGTAACGACATCTTTTGAATAGCTTGCAAATGAGGAGTGGGGAAAATGAAAAAAATTCTAGTAACCGGTTCTTTAGGGCAAATTGGTTCTGAACTAGTAATGAAACTTCGTGATGTATACGGCGCATCAAATGTTATTGCAACAGATATTCGTGAAACAGATAGTGAAGTAGTAACGTCTGGTCCATTTGAAACGTTAGATGTAACAGATGGACAAAAACTACATGATATCGCAAAGCGTAATGAAGTAGATACAATTATTCATTTAGCAGCTTTACTTTCAGCAACAGCAGAAAAAAATCCATTATTTGCATGGAATTTAAATATGGGTGGACTTGTAAATGCTCTAGAAGCAGCTCGTGAATTAAACTGTAAGTTCTTCACGCCAAGTTCTATCGGTGCATTCGGTCCATCGACGCCGAAAGATAATACACCGCAAGATACAATTCAGCGTCCTACTACGATGTATGGGGTAAACAAAGTAGCAGGAGAATTACTGTGTGATTATTATCATCAAAAATTTGGCGTAGATACGCGCGGTGTCCGTTTCCCAGGTTTAATTTCTTACGTAGCTCCTCCAGGAGGCGGAACGACTGATTATGCAGTTGAAATTTATTATGAGGCGATTAAAAAAGGTGCATACACCTCATACATTGCTGAAGGAACGTACATGGACATGATGTATATGCCTGATGCTTTACAAGCGATCATTTCATTAATGGAAGCTGATCCAAGTAAGCTAGTGCATAGAAATGCATTTAATATTACAGCAATGAGCTTCGAGCCAGAGCAAATTGCAGCGTCAATTCGTAAACACATTCCGACGTTTACAATGGATTATGCAGTAGATCCAGCTCGTCAAACAATCGCTGATAGCTGGCCAAACTCTATTGACGCAACAGCAGCAATGAAAGAGTGGGGCTTTAAAGCAGAATACGATTTAGACAAAATGACAACTGACATGCTGGCTAAGTTAAAAAAAAAGCTCACAGCTGAGTTAGTGATGAATTAATAGGAAGGGTCGATTCTTAGGAATCGGCTCTTCCTCATTTTGGGAGGGAGAGAAGTCTTGTGCAAAGAGTTGACGTTGTATATGCACTAATACATGACGAAGAAACAGATAAAATATTAATGGTACATAATGTAGAACAAAACGTTTGGTCATTGCCAGGCGGGGCTGTGGAAAAAGGTGAAATATTAGAGGAAGCACTAATAAGAGAAGTGAAAGAAGAGACAGGTTTAACTGCTACGTTAGGTGGACTTGTTGCGATCAATGAAAAATTCTTTGAAGAATCAGGGAATCATGCACTATTTTTTACATTCCGAGCGAATGTAGTAAAAGGTGAACTTATTGCGGAAGATGAAGGTGAAATTTCTGCAATAGAGTGGGTGGATCGAAAAATTGCGAATGAGCGTTTCCCATACTATGACACAGGATTTGAATCTTTATTAGAAGTAGCCATTCCGTACAAGTTTCAACCAGAAACAAAGTAATTGAACGAAAAAATAGGAGCCACAAGGCTCCTATTTTCTATTCAATCGTCTTCAGTAATAGTTTTTTCAGCAATGGTTTAATCTTCAATCGTAAATCTTCAGCATGATTTGCAACTAAGAAGTGATGGTTATAAATGTTTTTCATCAATTGATAAGTTGCTTCTTTCGCTTCGCCTTCTTCGATGAAGATACCGATTACTTCCATACCACTTTTACGCGCGAGTTTAACAGCTTCATGCGTATCTAAAATTCCGTCTTGTTGATAGTCTAGCGCAGAAGGCTCACCGTCTGTGAAGACTAGTAAGAATTTATGTTTCTCAGGTCTTTTGGCAAGTTTTTCGGAAACGATACGAATAATATATCCGTCGCGGTTATCTTCTTCTTCACGAAGTTGCATAATTTCTGGACCAACGTTTGGTAACGTTGAGTTTTTATAATTTATAACTTCATGGATAACGTTTGGTTTATCTTCAGGTTTAGCGCTAGAGGCATCTTCCCAAAATCCGCTAATAGCGTGCGGGATTTTTAAAGATTTTAAAGCTTCATGGAATAGTACAACACTCTTCTTCGTTTCTTCCATTTTGTTATACATAGAACCAGAACAGTCAACTAACAGTTGGAATGCAACATCGAGTTCTTGTGACTCTTGTTCTTTTTTATAAAACATACGCGGTTGTTTTTCGGTATAAATACGAAGGAATTTCTTACGAAGTCTTCCGTAATATTTATCACTATTTGCATTCGTTTTATTTTCAATCGTTTTTTCGATAATTTTCTTTAATTCTTTTACATCTTTATTAACGACTGATTTGATAGCTTGGTAATCTTTTTTCTCATCTGAGTTTGGTTTGCGAGCTTCTTTAAATGTATGAGAAGCACCTACATTATACTTACCGTATGCACCGTCGTGCTGGCTAGAAGCGTGTGAAGCCCTTGCTTCTTCTGTATCAGCGCCATCAAAGTTGGATTGTGTACTTTTTTGAGAAGTACCTTGTACAGAACCAAGTGCTTGGTCGCCATCTTCTGATTCACGAGCAGTATCGCCCATCATGTTTGTTTTTGTTCCGCTTTCTAATTCAAAGCGTAAAAAGTTCTCGTTTTCGTTATTTTTATTTTCACGATGCCATGTGGAGAAACTTTCATCCATTTTGTTTTTATTTTCATCGTCATCTATAAGCTGCGTATCATTATTTGCTAAATCTTCGACGCGACAGTTCTTTTCGTCTGCAAGAACAGATAAATAAAGCGGTGCATGTCCGAAATAGTTGTTAAGCATATCACTTTCAAGAAGCTCCTCTAAGCGGTAGCGAATTTTCTCAACGATATACATAATATCTTCCGTATTACGAGCTTGGAATGTTTCATGCAAAATAGCTTCAATTTGTTCGAAATATTCATTATTAAACATTTCATATTTATCGCTCGTTAATGAAAGATAGCATAGGCAAAATAGACGATCACCGTGATAGTTACGAACGCGATTGATTTCATTTTGTGAGCTAAAGTAATTGCGATACATTTCTTTTCTTCTTTTAAAAACATGCTTCGTGCCAGGACGTAAGTTCTTTACAATTTCCTCAACGCGTAAATCTTCTAATAGAACAAATAATTGTGTTAAAAACTTTTTTAGGGGCGATTCTTGCAATTCAATCGCATAAGAACGAATTAAAGTCATGTCCGAGTAATGTTTATTACCAAGTGCTTTTAAGAACACTTCGCTTTTTAATCCGATTACTGTATCTTCTTCTTTTCGATCATCCCAAAAGTGACTAATGACAACTTTCTTTTCAATTTCGTCGTAGTATGCTTTATAGCCATATTCAAGATAGGCATCGTCTTCTTTTAGAAGGGCATACATTAAGTTTTCCATTTGTAGAAACAGCGACGCATCAATTTTTTTGTCACTAAAAATTTGTCTCATAAATTATCCCTCAAAGAAATAACTTTCTGCTAATTCACGGACAGTCATTTGTTCTGTTTCATCATTAAGTTTTGCAATTATGCTTCGTTCAATCGCTCGCATAACAGGAATATATACACCTAAATCACATGCGTCGATAATGCCACGAATACTTGCCGCTTCTTCACTTACACGTCCATCGCGAGCTAAAGGCATAAGGTCGCTTGCAAAGGCAACGAACTTTTCAATTGTTGCAACATCTTTTAATTTTGATTCTGCTAATAATAATTCTTTTAATGTATCACCTTGAATGTAAGGAACTTCAATAATAACGAAACGGTTTTTTAACGCTTCGTTTAGTTCACTTGTTCCAACGTAACCTTCGTTAATCGCAGCAATTACACGGTATTCGTCATCACCGTATACAACCTCTTGTGTAAATGGGTTTGTGATCATTTTACGGTAATCTAATGCGCCGTGAAGAAGTGGTAACGTTTCAGGTTTTGCCATATTGATTTCGTCAATATATAGGAAGTGACCGTTCTTCATTGCTTTCATAAGAGGACCGTTAACGAATGAAACTTCAGATGCACCATCTTTCGTTTGTAGTGTGTTGTATCCTAAAATACCCTCTACATCTAAGTCGACAGAGCAGTTAATGCTATGCATTGGTTTTTGGAATAAAGAAGAAAGAGTTTCCGCTAGTACTGTTTTACCACTACCAGTCGGTCCTTTTAATAGAATGTTCTTGCCAAGAAGAAGTGCTGTAATCGCATCTTCAATAATGCTATTATCAGACGCTTTATATATTTTCGTTCCGATTAAATGTGCGTTTTCACCAGCTTCTTGCTTATTCTTTTCATGAATCGTAGAAAGCTGTTGTTTTAAATCAGCATGTATATGAAATTGTTCTAACATGTATTTCCCACCTAACATTATTTTCATAAAGTAATACATCTTATGATAACTTGTTTTAATATGGTATGCAAAGAAAAGGAAGGAGGATAAAGGGAAAAGAAAAAGCAATCAAGATGAAGTTGATTGCCTACAGTAAAGGAGAAATGAGCCTCATGAAAGACTCCAATATGCGTTTTTTTATACTTCTTTTTTGGAAAGAGTTCCATTTAATTTCAGTTGAATGTTTAAAATCTTCTTCAAAATCACGTTTAATATCGTGAACTGTTTTTGATTCATAAAGTACACTAATAATTTCGTAATTCAATTCAAAGCTACGTACATCCATGTTCGCTGTTCCAATAGTTGCAATTGTATCATCAACGAGTACAATTTTTGCATGCATAAAACCATCTTTATAACTGTAAATAGAAGCACCAGCTTTTAAAAGCGGAGTGAAATAGGATTGAGATGCTTGATCACTAATGATGCTATCACTTTTACCTGGATATAAAATCCGTACATCTATTCCGGCAATTGCACTTAAGCGTAATAATGTTAAAGTTTCTTGATCTGGAATAAAGTAGGGTGTAGCGATCCAAATGGATTTTTTTGCAGAGCCCATAACAGCTAATAATGTATTACGAATACTTTTATCATCGGAGCTTGGTCCGCTTGCTACGATTTGAACAGCACCTTCTGCATTTGAAATCTCTTTACCTGGGAAGTATTGTCTATTCATGAATTGATCCCAGGAATAAGTATTTAAACCACTAGAGGCATAGAGCCAGTCTTCTAGAAAGATTGCTTGTAATTTATATAATGCTTTTCCTTCTATTTTTAAATGACTATCACGCCAAACAGGAAATTTCTTGGAACGGCCAAGATATTCATCACCGACATTGAGTCCTCCGGTAAAACCAATTTCGCCATCTACAATAACAATTTTTCGATGGTTACGATAATTGACAGTTTCAAGTAACCAAGCTGAAAAAATAGGGTCAAATTCTACAATTTCAATACCAGCTTCTTTCATAGGTTGCAAAAATCGTCGTCTTAACGTATTACTTCCAAGGCCATCATAAAGGAAGCGTACAATAACACCATCTTTTGCTTTTTGTATTAAAGCATCTCGAACTTTTGTACCAATTTCATCAGATTTATAAATGTAGTATTGAATATGTATATGATGTTTTGCTTGCTCTATAGCTCGCAAAATTTCTGAAAATGTTTGATCTCCGTTTGTTAAAAGTTTTGTAGTTGTTTTATCTGCGGCAGGACCGCCTCCAAATTTTTGTATGACTTCTGTTAAATGTATGGAACGTTCATTTAGTGGGACTGTGAGTAATAACTCTAGTCTTCTTCCTTCTAATATTTCACGGAATAATTTTCTTTGTTCTTCTGAACGATGGAGATGTTTTTTTCTTCTCCAGCGGCTGCGCCCGAAAATAGCGTATAATAGCACACCTATAATAGGAAGAAGTGCTAATACTAAAAACCATGCTAATGTACTTTGTGGAGATCTATTTTCTATAAAAATAACGAATGAAATTCCTACGATTGTGATGGACCATAGAGCACCGACAAATGTATATAACGAGATATACGATGTATTTAATAGGAACAGAACGATAGATACAATTGTAAATATTAATAGTAATTGAACGATGGGCTTCTTCATTTCTATATAATTCCCCTAATCTTTTTTCAATATAGACTTCTTAAATAGAAGATGTAATATGACATCTTTATTATAAGGTGTTTTGCTTTTTTTACAAAATATAGACATTTCACCTATACTTTCCGCATTTGTCCTACATACAGTGTACTATCCCATTTTTTATCCCACTCTTAACGCATATGAAAATGAAAAAATCGAAAAGGAGCGGAGAAACATGAATTATATAGAAAATAATGGATTGTATTATCGAAATCATCATGGAGGACACAATCATGGTGGACATCATCACCATGGAGGACACAATCACTATGATCACCATCATCATCACGGAGGCGGATGGGGCTGGGGTGGTGGTAGTTCATGGGGAGGCGGATTTTTCCCTGGAAGCTTTGCAGGAGGAGTGTTAGGCGGACTGACAGCTGGTGCATTAACAGGTGCAACAAGTGGAGGGTATTATCCGGCTCCATATCCAGTAGCTTATCCGTCGCCATACCCTGTAACGTATCCAATGCCATACCCAGGTTATCAGCAAATACCATATTCGTATTAAACTAAAAAAGAGGCTATCCTCTTTTTTAGTTTAATACGGTATTTATTTATAAAATACTTCCAAAATTAAGGTGAAAATATGTTAATATTTTGTTATTGTAATTCAAAAACATATACATTGATGTAGAGTTTTATATTATTATTCGTGAATAGTTATGTAGTATGTTCTAATTTCTATTTCGTTATTAAAAACAAAGAGATCAGATGTGAGTGGTATTAGTTGGGAAAAAGGCTTGCATAGAGCCACTTAAAGGGATTGCAGTATAATAAGGTACGAAATAATTAGGGAGATGAGAAGCTACTATTTATAATTAGAACGGTATAATATTGCTTTTTATTACAAATAATATTATGTTATTTTAATCGGTCTATTCAAAAAGATAATTTATGTAATGGGCTAGTATTAGAAAATGAAATATCTCTATTTCTATGAAGAGAAACAGGTTGTGTTTTAGTCAGATAGAAGCAAGGAGAGATGCGCATGCTAGAACAGAGAGGTCATGCATTATATGACTCTTCATTGCGAGATTTAAAGTTAGCATTAGATGAGTCTTCAATTGTTGCAATTACAGATCGAAAAGGTCTTATTACATATGTAAATGATAAATTTTGTGAAATCTCTAAATACAAAAGAGAAGAATTAATTGGAAAAGATCACCGTATTTTAAATTCAGGACATCATCCAAAAACCTTTTTTCAAGACTTATGGAAGCGTATTTTGAATGGGAAAGTATGGACAGGTGAGATTCGGAATCGAGCAAAAGATGGTACATATTATTGGGTCAAAACAACAATTGTTCCATTTTTAAATGAAAAAGGAGAGCCATACCAGTTTATCGCAATTCGAAATGATATTAGTAGTAGAAAAGAAGCGGAACATAGATTGCGGCTAAGTGAAAGTCGTTATAGGGAACTTGCCTATCATGATGCTTTAACGAGTTTGCCTAACCGTTTACAATTAATAACGACCGTTAACGAATTGATTGCAGATAAAAAAGAATTTGGTATGATTTACTTTGATTTGGACCGTTTTAAATTAGTAAATGATACATTAGGTCATATGATAGGGGATTTACTTTTAAGTGAAGTTGCTTCAAGGTTGCATTATGTACTAGGAGAGAAAGATGTTCTGGCTAGGCTAGGTGGCGACGAATTTGTGCTGTTAACAAAAAATCATAGACAAGAGGATATGAGTCAGTTAGCGACATCTGTGTTGTCATGTTTTCAGGCACCATTTATGCTGGAAGGCCATGAAGTATACATTTCAGCTAGTCTAGGACTTTGTTCTTATCCACAAGACGGACAAGATGTGGAAACGTTATTGAAAAACTCTGACTTAGCTATGTATAGTGCAAAAGAACAGGGGAGAAACGCTGCGTGTTTCTTTACAGATGAGCTACGCGCGAAAATAAATCGTAGAATG
The DNA here is from genome assembly GCF_051915185.1 of Bacillus cereus group sp. MYBKT14-1. Classification (NCBI taxonomy): domain Bacteria; kingdom Bacillati; phylum Bacillota; class Bacilli; order Caryophanales; family Bacillaceae; genus Bacillus; species Bacillus cereus group sp. MYBKT14-1. The sequence goes on from NZ_JBQAEF010000010.1 coordinate 105,981, forward strand.
AAAGTTGAGTTTGCTTTGCAAAAGGCAATTCGTGATGAAGAGTTAGATGTAGCATTGCAGCCTATTATTGATTTGAAAACGAAGAGATATTCTGGTATAGAAGCTCTAGTACGTTGTATGACAGAAGACGGACCTATTTCACCAAGCGAATTTATCCCTGTAGCTGAAGAGTCTGGACTAATTATAAAACTAGGAGACTGGGTATTAGAAAAATCATGTCGCTTGTTTAAAACATTGCCGAATTATCAAGAAGGACTAAAGTTATCTGTGAATTTATCTATACAACAATTAATGCAGAAACGTTTTATTTTATCAGTACGTAGCATTTTAAAGAGAACTGGCTTTCCTCCGAACCGTTTAATATTAGAAATAACGGAAAGCATTGCAGTCCGTCATTTTGATTATATTATTGCTACATTACAAGAATTAAGAAATATGGGTGTTTTAATTGCTTTGGATGATTTCGGGACTGGCTATTCTTCCTTATATTATTTAAAACAACTACCACTGGATATTGTAAAAATTGATCGTAATTTTATTCGTGAATTTCATTATGATCACGCACAACCAGAACGAACGATTGTAAAATCCGTTATTGAAATTGCTCATAGTTTAAATTTAGCAGTAGTTGCTGAAGGAGTAGAAACAGTAGAGCAAGAGAGTTTGTTACAATCAATGAGCTGTGATTATGTACAGGGATTTTATTATGCGAAACCTTTATCTGTAGGAGAGCTAAAAGAAAAGTTAATTACAGATTTTTAATAAAAAAGAGAAGCCAGCAGCTTCTCTTTATTTAATCCGTTTTTTGTGAGTCTTTCATTAGTACTGGATAAAGAATAAGACCTAATACGAACAATCCAATTCCTAAGAAGAATGTTTTTAAATCAGCAGTTCCCGTTTTGATAACCCAAATGGAGTATATCAACGCTAATGTAGTAATGATTCCATCTTTTACTCGAGATCCTGGCAGTATATCATACGTTTCTCCTGTAATAACTAATTTTAATTGGTACAAGGTAGAAACAAGGTATGGAATTAAATAGGCTAATGTTGCTACGACGATAGCGAAACTATACGCTTCTGAAACAGTACCAGAAATCGTTGAAAATAAGAAAATTTGCGTCATTACATTTGTAATCAATAATGATTTTGAAGGACTACCTTTTTTATTTGTTTTCCCGAAAAACTTAGGGAAAAGTCCATTTTTTGCTGCCTGGTAAGGTACCTCTGAACTAACAACAATCCAGCCAACTGTAGATCCAAATAAAGATATAAGAGCGAGTAAAGCCATTATATATGCACCTTTATTTCCAATTGCTAAATTTAATGCGTCTACTAATGGTTTTTGAGACTCTTTTAAAGCATCTTGCGGAAGAGCTCCCATTGTAAGTAAAGTAATTGACATGTAAATAAGAAGAGCGATAATTAATCCGAAAATCGTAGCTTTTTTTACATCGCGCTGTGATTTTGCACGATTAGAAAGCATAACTGCTGATTCAATACCGATAAATGCCCAGAGTGTTGCAATAGCAGCTGAATTGATTTGTCCACCTAATGAGATTGATTGTCCTGCTTCATTCATAAAGGTTTGACCGTCTCCGAAATTAGAGGCGTTGAAAATGAATAATGTAATTACAATAAACATTGTAAATCCAATAATTTTTGCAATGGTAGCAAGTAGATTCATGTTTCCAGCTCGATCAATATTTTGAGAAAGAATATATTGAATTCCCCAAAGCATAAGGCTACATACGAGGAAAGTTAATCCTTTTCCGAGTTCCAGTGAAAATCCATTTATTGAAAAAAGAATTTGCTTACTTTGTAAAACTGGAAAGAATGTTGATAAATATCCAGCAAAGGAAATAATAACAGATGCTGTTGCAGCCCAGTTAGCAGCCCAATATCCCCATGCCATACTATATCCTGCAACTTTACCAGCTTTTTTTGAAGGAAACATCGCTTGAGCATAGCTTTGTGGTCCAGCTTTTAATTCTGGTTTCCGAATCGCTAAATTTCCAAATACAAGTGCAATCATAAATACGCCAAGGCCTGTAATACTCCATGCGAGTGTAGAACCCATTGGCCCTGATACTTGTGCTAAATTTGCTGGAAGCATAAATACGCCACCGCCAACCATATTCCCGATAACAAATGCTGTTAAAACCCATAATCCCCATTTTTTCGTTTCCATTTTTGTTAACTCCTTTGTAGTAAGTTTTGCTTAAACATCATTTTTTACTAGCTTTTTGACAATAAAAAAAGAGCCATGTAGATAAAAAAATACCTACATGGCTCTTTCGCCAAAGCGTAGGTACAACGGGAATAACCCTTGTACCTACGCGTAATTTTTCCGCTAGGTTTCAAGGGTTACGTATGATGATGATGTTTTTGTGCAAATGTAACTACAGTTGTTGTATAAGTAAGCATAGTTCTTTGCTCCCTTTCTCCTCTGATTTTGAAGTTAGTATACTACATGTTTTTTTGAATGAAAAGAAAAATATAAAAATTTTTATAAAAATACGTTTTAAAGATTAAATATTTACCTATATTTTTCTTGTACTGGAAAATAAGTGAGAGATTGGCAGAAGAGTGAAGCATGTTATAATACATATAGAATTAGAAGGTGACAAGGGGCTATTGTAGATGATGAGTAAGTATGAAAAAATTTATACAGAAATCAGTAAATCTATTGATAATAAACAATTAAAAGAGGGATGCAAAATCCCATCAGAAACAGAATTAATGAAGCAGTATGAGGCAAGCCGAGGCACGGTAAGAAAAGCTGTAGATTTACTGCAAGAGCGTGGATATGTGCAAAAAATTCATGGAAAAGGTGTTTTTGTTTTAAAGCGAAAAAATATTGAATTTAATTTTGGCGGTATTGTAAGTTTCCAAGAAGAAAATGAACGTTTAGGACGTCATTGTATTACGGAAGTTGTGGAAATGGACAAAGAAAAAGCCAAAAAAGACATTGCGAAATTATTAAATGTAAAAGAAAAAACAGAGATTGACCATATTAAACGTGTACGAAATATTGATGGAGAAAAAGTAATTTTAGATATAAATCATTTTGTATCTGAGTTTATTCCAGGATTAACGAAAGAAATTGCAACTGCATCGATTTATAAATACATCGAGAAAGAGCTTGGGCTACATATTAGTTATTCGCAGAGGGTAATAGAAGTACAGCCATGTACAGAGGATGACAGAAAGTATTTAGATTTAAATGGAACAGACTATGTTGTCGTTGTGAAAAACTTTACACATTTGTATGATGGAAGTCAGTTTGAATATACAGAATCACGCCACCGTTTAGATATTTTTCACTTTTCGGATGTGGCACGCAGGAAGTAAAGAGGTGGAACAAAATATTGTTTCATCTCTTTTTTTTATAAAAAAAACACAAACTCGTATATACGAGTGTTGACTAACTTATATATACGAGTTAATATGTAATTGTAAACGGTATCAAAAAAAGAAAAGAGGGACGGGAATATGGGGAAAGACTATCGTAAAACAGCAGAGGAAGTGTTGCAGTATATTGGTGGGAAAGACAATATTGAACAAGCTGCACATTGTGTGACGAGGCTCCGTATCGCTTTAAAAGATGAAAGTAAAATAGATAATGATAAATTACAGTCTGTTTCATTAGTGAAAGGAGCGTTTCATAACGCTGGTATATTTCAAGTTGTAATTGGTCCAGGGGATGTAGATCGTGTTTACGCTGAATTGATAACGCTTGCAGGTATGAAAGAATCGACTGTAGCGGACGTAAAAGACTCTGGAAATCAGAAGTTAAATCCAGCTCAAAAGTTTGTAAAAATATTTTCGGATGTATTTATGCCGATATTACCAGCGATCGTAACAGCTGGTTTACTAATGGGTATTAACAATCTATTAGGCGCAAAGGACTTATTTTTTGATGGGAAAAATTTATTAGATGTTTATCCGAACTTAGGTGGGCTTTGGGATTTAATTAATATGATGGCCAATACAGCATTCGTATTCTTACCAGCACTTGTCGGTTGGTCAGCAACGAAGCGTTTTGGTGGTAGTCCAATACTAGGGATTGTTATGGGATTAATGCTTGTGCACCCGGCCTTATTAAACGCTTGGGACTATGGAAAAGCAGCGACTGGTTTAGAGGGTCAAAAGATTGAGTACTTCAATATTTTAGGACTATTCCAAATTGAGAAGGTAGGATATCAAGGACAAATTTTACCTGTTTTAGTAGCAGCATTTGTATTAAGTAAAGTGGAAATTTTCTTAAAGAAACATGTACCAAATGCAATTCAATTATTAGTTGTACCAATTACAACAATCGTTGTGACAGGTGTGTTAGCACTAGGAATTATCGGTCCGGTTACACGTCATATTGGAGATTTATTAACAGTAGGATTAGTAGGTGTATATGAAACAGTACCAGTAGTTGGAGCAGTATTATTTGGAGCGTTATATGCACCGCTTGTAATTACAGGTATGCATCATATGTTTATTGCAATTGATTTACAATTGATTGCACAACATGGCGGGACATTTATTTGGCCGATGATCGCTCTTTCTAACATTGCGCAAGGTAGTGCGGCACTTGCGATGTTCTGGATTTCTAAAAATCAAAATGATAAAAGTATGGCATCAACATCAGCCATTTCAGCATACTTCGGTATTACAGAACCAGCGATGTTTGGGGTGAATTTACGAAATAAGTTCCCGTTCTATGCAGCGATTATAGGATCTGCTGTGGCAGCGATATTCATTACATTAAATGGTGTATTAGCGCCTGCTATCGGAATTGGCGGATTGCCAGCATTTATTTCTATCATTCCGAAATCGATTCCAATGTTTATTGTAGGAATGATTATTGCAGTTGTAATCCCGTTTACTTTAACATGGTTATTTGCAAAAAGAGTCAAACAGAAGTAGGAGGAAGTTAAACATGAAGGATTGGCATAAAAGTGTAGTCTATCAAATTTATCCGAAGAGCTTTAATAGTTATTACAATAGAGAAACCGGGGATATAAAAGGTGTTACAGAGAAACTAGATTATTTAAAAGAACTCGGAGTGGATTATATATGGTTAACACCGATATACCAATCACCACAAAATGATAATGGATATGATGTAAGTGATTACTACAGCATTGATCCATCTTACGGAACGATGGAAGAGTTTGAAGAACTTTTAGCAGAAGCGAAAGTACGTAACATTGAGATTATGCTTGATATTGTTGTAAATCATAGTTCGACTGAACATAAGTGGTTTAAAGAAGCGAAGGAAGATAAAAATAGTCCATATCGTAATTACTATATTTGGCGTGATGAAAAAAATAATTGGCAGTCTAAGTTTGGTGGATCTGCTTGGAAATATGATGAGAAGACGGAGCAATATTATTTACATTTATTTGATGAAACACAAGCTGATTTAAATTGGGAAAATGAAAAACTTCGTGAAGAAGTATATGATATGATGCGTTTTTGGCTGGATAAAGGAGTAACAGGATTCCGATTAGATGTCATTAACTTAATTTCAAAAGACCAATGTTTCTTAAACGATGAAGGTAGTACTGCGACAAGTGATGGACGTAAGTATTATACAGATGGTCCGCGTGTTCATGAATATTTACAAGAGATGAACCGAAATGTTTTTGCAGGAAAAGATGTAATTACAGTTGGAGAAATGTCATCTACGACAATTGATAATTGTATTAAATATTCTAATCCTGAGCGTAATGAATTAAGCATGACGTTTAGTTTCCATCATTTAAAAGTAGATTATCCGAATGGTGATAAGTGGACGAAAGCAGAGTTTGATTTTATTAAATTAAAAGAGATTATGTCTAGCTGGCAAATTGAAATGCAAAAGGGCGGAGGATGGAATGCGTTATTTTGGTGTAATCATGACCAGCCTCGCATCGTGTCACGCTTTGGTGATGATGGAAAGTACCGAAACGAATCTGCAAAAATGTTAGCGACAGCCATGCACATGCTGCAAGGAACGCCTTATATTTATCAAGGGGAAGAAATCGGTATGACGAATCCTAAATTTGAGTCCATCGAGCAATATCGTGATGTGGAATCGTTAAATATATACGATATAAAGCTAAAAGAAGGGCTATCAAAAGAAGAGATTATCGGGATTTTAAAGCAAAAATCTCGTGACAACTCTCGCACTCCGATGCAGTGGAATGAAGAAATGAACAGTGGTTTTACAACAAGTACACCTTGGATTTCAGCGGCTGAAAACTTTAAAGAAATAAACGTAGAGAAGGCATTAGAAGATAAAGAGTCCGTATTTTATCATTATAAAAAGTTAATAGAACTTAGGAAAACGTATGATGTAATTACAGAAGGAGAATATGCTATTTTGGATAAAAATGATCCTAAGATTTGGGCATATACTCGTACTACAGAAAGTGAAGTGCTGCTTGTTATAAATAACTTCTATGGAGAAGAAATAACGTACTCTGTACCAGCGCACGTTCAATTAGATGGAATGAAACAAGAAATACTACTGTCGAATTATAAAGATGCTAGCAAGGATATTACAAAACTTAGCTTAAGACCATATGAATCAATTGTGTATCGATATACGAAATAAAAGGTTGTATGCCGCATGGGCATACAACCTTTTATTTTAGGACACCACTGTACAAAATGTTTACCTCTACCTCAGGTTTGAATTTTACTTTTGCATAATCTTTATTCCAATTTTTCTTCTTCCATAAGTCAGGGTGATAGGCGATAAGGTGTCTGCCGATACCGAAAGCATCACAGTTTGCTTTTTGTAACTTTTTCGTTATCTTTTTAGCTTCTTTCGTAAGTTGTGTAGACAATTCTTTATTTAGTTTTTTTCTTTCATCCATTTTGTAAAGATTATCTCTCGGAGCTTCAAGCGCTATAACTTTTAGTTGGAGCTTAATGTGAGCATAAACATTTCCTTTTTTATCTGTTGTTATTTTTAAGTCGCGTTTTAACTTTCGATTGCTAATTTCCATTGTTAAATAATCAGATGTTTTCTCTGATTCATCGCTAGTAAGCTTTTGGGTTATACGGGCACTTGTTCCCATTTTTCCAGTTAATAATACGAATAAAACAGATTGTTTCAAAGGTAAATGCCCAGTTAATTTATCATTATTAAATAAAGCTAGACCGTTTGTAATCACTTCTTTTCCTTTTATTTTTATAGAAGGGAGGGTAAAGTCTTTACCGGGATCTAACATTTTTGTAGCAGCTGTTTCTAAAGTTTCTTTTGGAAACACACTCATATCTTCTAAACTTTTCACTTTTTTCTTTAGAAAATCTCCAATTAGTAAATTTCCTACTTTCTTTTTTTCTAGTATCTCGGATGTTTCACCATCTACTGCAATAAGTTTTACTAAAGCAGTTGGGTTTGTTGGGTCCCGAAAGCTGACATCTAAATAAGGTAATATACCTTTTTTTAGGATTTTGGTTCCGAGTAATTGAACGCCATATTTAAAATAGCGAATATTCCCAGTCACATTTTTTTTTAGGGCATCGCTTGTATCCCTTATGTTATGCCCGTTTGCTGAATGTATTTCATTTTCGAATGAAGATTGCTCGCCGCTTGAACTTTTTACGAGTTCAAGCGTTTGCTGAAGTTTATTCTCTTCCGTAATATCATAACCAATGCTATAAGCTAATCTGGCTTCTCTTAATGGCTCTTGATCCCAACAGCCAGAAAGGAGGGAACTAGTACATAATATAAAAAGTAATTTAACTCTTTTTTGGAACATACTGTTCTCCTTTCTTATTTCTTATTACTGAATAAAGTAGAAATAAAAGAGGGAGGACAACGATGAAAATATACGTGAACTTATCAGTGAAAGTTGAAATTACTTTTAATTCTTCAGGTGTATCTATAAATAAGGCTACACTAAAAGCAATAATACCGACGATTGGAACAGCTTTTTTATGATTAGCAAGATTGAATATATGCCCAACTCCGATTGAAGCAGCGCAATAATAACTAGCAATAGAAGCCACAACTGTTATCATCCATATTGGTATGAATAGTAAATCCGTCCGGTCTATAATCCCGATATGTAAGGAGCGTAATAAGTAAGCAACTGGTTCTGGAATAAGCTCGATTTGTTTTGGGCTAAATACGATATAGCAAATCCAAACAGTAAAAGTATAAAAAAGAGTTACAAATCCGTTAGCGATAGAAATTGCCTTCAGTTTTGCCACAGAACTCCCGTTTACTTTTGGGAAAGCGATAAGAATGATTTCAAAACCATACATGGCTGTAATTGTTTCCTTGGATGCTTGAATTATATTCCACCAGCCGGCTTCTGTAATGGGAAAAATATAAGAGAAATCAGCTCGGGAAAGCCCTAGGGCAATTAAAAGAGCCATGGGCAAAATGAGAATAGAAGCCATGACATAAAATCGTACGATGACTTTAAATGTATTATAGGCTATATAGCAGCAAGCTATCGTAAATAGTAAGAGAATTGCGTACCAAGGGGTCGCTTGCAAAACCCACACTTTAATGACATTACAAGCACTTAACATAACTGTCATACCGATAAGAGTAAAATAAAAAACATAAGCAAAGCCTAATAGTTTTCCAAACTTATTACCAAATAGCATACAAACACTTTCATACATATCTGCATCAGGGAATCGTTTTAAGAAAAGCCACATTAGTAAAATAATAAGCTGAATCGCAAGCCCGGCGATGAGCGCGGAAATCCATCCACCACCTTTTGCTATTGGGTGAAGACGGTTAGGCAGGGAAAGTATACCCACTCCAATTTGGCATTGAATAACGAAAAAGGTAAATTGAACGAGCGAAATTTTACTTTGCGTGTTTGTCACCGTCCTCATCCTCTCTCGTTACATGTTGGCGCTGCATTTTTTTCGGTTTTGGATCATGTGGTCGTTCCCAAAATGACCAAATTGGTAGTCTTACAAAAGAATCTTTCATATCTTTAATCCGCATTGGTGCAACAGGAGAAAGATATGGTGTATGAAAAGAATGAAGCTGACATAGGTGAACGAAAGTTATAATTAGACCGAATGATATTCCGACGTATCCGAATATAGCAGCAAGAATCATTAATGGAAAACGAAGAATTCGAACTGCTGAACTCATATCGTTTGATGGAACGAGAAAAGATGAGATGGCAGTTAAAGCTACAACGATAATCATTGTGTAAGAAACGAGTCCAGCTTTTACAATCGCATCACCAATTACTAAACCACCTACAATACCGATTGTTTGTCCAACTCGGCTTGGCAAGCGAATACCAGCTTCCCGTAATAACTCGAAAATTAGCTCCATTAAGAGAGCTTCAAAAATAGGAGGAAGTGGTACTTTCTCTAATGAAGCTTTAATTGTATACACAAGTTCAAGCGGCAATACATCAGGATGAAAGGCTACGGTTGCGATATATATAGCTGGTAAGAGAAAAGCAATTAAGAAACTCACTAAGCGAATCATTCGGACGAAAGATCCAACAATCCAGCGGTTATTATAATCATCTGGTGATTGATAGAAAGCGAATAACGTAACAGGAACGATAAGTGCTGTTGGATCTCCGTCAGATAAAATAGCAACTCGGCCTTCCATTAAATTAGCGACAGTTCTATCTGGTCGCTCTGTATTTAATTGTTGTGGAAATGGTGAGAAAGACGTATCCTCTATAAATTCTTGTATATATCCTGGAGGCATAAGTGCATCTGTCTTAATCGTTTCTAACCTTCTTTTTACTTCTGTAACTAAATCGTCATTCGCTATGTTTTGCATATAAGCAATAGCTACTTTCGTGTGCATTTCTTCACCGAGTGTAAAATATTTAACAACTACATTTGGACTCTTAATGAGTTTACGAATAGAGGCTAAATTCGTTGCTAAATCTTCTACAAAACCAGTATGCGGTCCACGTACAATACCTTCATTATCAGGCTCTGTTATATCTCTTTTTAAAGATAGAGCCGTTTCAAAAATGCAAAAGCTTTCGACATGTTCATGAAAATATAAAGATTTACCTTGTAATAAAAGCTGCACACCATAATTTAAATTCGTTTCTTTTTTCATATTTAATGTAGAAAAAGCTTTATCTATAGCTAAGTCTGACCGTGTCAATAAAGGCTCAAGAGCTAACTGATGAATTAGATTTGGATCTGCTAAAGATTCGATATATAAGATTATTCCTTTTCCGTTTTGAAAAGGGAGATCTAATTTTTTTATATCATCAGAATGAGAAAGTTTATTTTCAATGTAATTAATGTTCTCCGGAAGTGATGGAAACATATGCTTTTGTTTTTTACTCTCTTGTTGTTCTTTTTTCTCTGTCATAATTTCCACCTCTTTTAAAGTGCAACTGTTTCTGTTAATTTTTGTCGTTTATGAGAAATTTATGCTTGAATTATTTTTTTTAAAGAGGATTGAAAGTTACGTTATATTGTCTTTTGTGCATTATTCAATTTCATAGCAGTACTTCTAACATTTGTGTCGAATTAAGAAGATATATAGGAGGGATATATATGGAAATAGCTGTAGAACGTGTTTTTACGAAAGAGATTTTAAAAAGAGCAGCGGGTTTGTTTCATGTAACAGTAGAAGAAAAGCCACTTGGAGATTTTGAGAATTATATTTTTAAGGCGAAGGGTGATAATGATGAAGATTACGTATTACGTTTAACACATTCTTCTCATCGTTCTAAACAAGAGGTAGAGGCTGAACTAGATTTTTTACGATATGTTGCGGAGAATGGGGCAAAGGTAGCAGGACCTCTTTATTCAACGTCTCGAAATCTCGTAGAAGAAATCGTAGCAGAGGATGGAACGTTCTTTTTCGCGTCTTTATTTGCATATGCAAAAGGCGAGCAAGTAAAAGAGGAAGGATCACCTTATTGGGGAGATGCTTATTTTGAAGCATGGGGAAAAGCGATTGGGCAACTGCATCGCCTAACAATGAACTATCCTAAAACGAATCATCGTGATACGTGGGAAGAAGACGAAAGTGGGATTATTAATGAATTAGAAGATGATCAAGTGAAAAAGATTGCAGCGGTATTAATGGATGAAATAAAAAGTCTTCCAATTGAAAGAGAAACATTTGGCCTTATGCACGGTGACATTCATCCAGGTAATTTTCATTATGATGGTAAAGAGCTAACAATCTTTGATTTTGATGATGCGGCTTATAATTACTTTATACATGATTTAGCAATGGTTCTATACTACTCTGTTCTATTTAAACCGTGGACAGCGGAAGAGAAGACAGACTTTGCTCGTAAACAGCTACAAGTGTTACGGAAAGGCTATGAGTATGAGCACAGACTGGCGGATAGTTGGTATGAATCATTACCACTATTTTTACGTTTGCGTGACATAGGTCTATACGGCACACTCCAAAAGAAGTTTAAGGGGAAAGATATGCCAGATAACTTCCAAAAATTATCTGAAGAATTATATGAAAGAATTATAAGCGAAGAAGCAATTGTGAATATATAATACATTTTGTTCAAAACAAAGTATACAAAATAAATGTATACTTTGTTTTTTTATACAAAAATATGTTTGTTTTATTAAAATAATATTGTCATAGATTCGGTATACATTTATAATTTTTATATATTCTGAATATTCTTGATAAAAAGGAGGGGGAATATTGGAAGCTTTCGTAAATTGGTTAAATAATATTGTTTGGAGTCCAGCACTTGTTTATTTATGTTTAGGAGTAGGTTTATATTTTTCCATTCGAACGAAGTTTTTACAAGTAAGGCACGTAGGAGAAATGGTGAAGCTGACATTTCAGGGAGAAAAATCAGAGGCTGGTGTTTCTTCATTCCAAGCGTTAGCACTTTCTTTATCAGGGCGCGTTGGGACAGGGAATATCGCTGGGGTAGCTACAGCGGTTGCCTTCGGTGGACCAGGGGCTGTATTTTGGATGTGGGCAGTAGCCTTTTTAGGAGCAGGTTCTGCTTATGTAGAATCGACATTAGCACAAATATATAAGACGAAACACCAAGGACAGTTCCGAGGTGGTCCTGCTTATTACATCGAAAAAGGTTTAGGAGTTAAATGGTATGCTTTAGTATTCGTTGCAGCGACAATTCTTGCAACAGGGCTTTTACTACCAGGTGTGCAAGCAAATAGTATTGCTGTAAGTTTAGAAACAGCTTTTGGAATTAACACTACATTATCAGGGGCTTTATTAGTTGTTGTATTAGCTCTTATCATCTTCGGTGGAGTAAAGCGAATCGTTAACGTTGCACAAGTTGTCGTACCGTTTATGGCAGTTGGTTATATTTTAGTAGCTTGTGTTATTGTCGCTATGAATATTGAAAAATTGCCAGAAGCATTTATGTTAATTATAAGAAGTGCTTTTGCATTAGAAGCGGCTTTCGGTGGTATTATCGGTTTAGCAATTTCTTGGGGAGTAAAGCGTGGTATTTATTCCAATGAAGCAGGGCAAGGAACTGGACCACATGCAGCAGCAGCAGCTGAAGTATCACATCCAGCTAAGCAAGGCTTAGTGCAAGCATTTTCCGTTTACATTGATACATTATTTGTTTGTTCAGCAACAGCATTTATGATGATTATTACAGGTATGTATAACGTATTTGATGCAAGCGGAAAAAACTTTATCGTAAATAAATTAAATGGTGCACAGCCAGGACCGGGATATACACAGGCAGCAGTAGAATCTGTTTTCCCTGGATTTGGAAACGGTTTCGTTGCAATCTCGTTACTATTCTTTGCATTTACAACAATTATGGCATATTACTACATTGCAGAAACGAATATAGCGTACTTAAATCGTGATAAAGATCGTCCTTGGTTGTCTATGGTATTAAAATTTGTATTCTTAGGAGCTGTATTCTACGGCTGTATAAAAACAGCAGCAACTGCTTGGGCTTTAGGCGATATTGGGGTAGGAATTATGGCATGGGTAAATATCATTGCGATTTTACTATTACAAAAACCTGCATTAGTCGCATTAAAGGATTATGAAAAACAGAAAAAAGAAGGAAAAGATCCAGTATTCGATCCAGGGCCATTAGGAATTAAAAATGCTGATTTTTGGGAGCATGAATACGGGAAAGATAAGAAAGAGGAAGTATCTTAACAGAATAGAAATGAAGAAGCAAAGGGGAAACTCTTTGCTTTTTTTATGGACAAATTGAAGCTAAAAGTTATTTTTGGGACTATTTTTGAATATAAAAAGAATGTACATGCATTGTTAGGGGAAGGGGGAGTATGTTGATAGAATTTCGTAATGTAAATAAATATTATGGTAACTTTCAAGTTTTGAAAAATATTAATGTGCAAGTGAAAAAAGGCGAAGTGGTAGTAGTTGTGGGGCCTTCAGGATCAGGAAAAAGTACATTGCTTCGATGTATAAATCAATTAGAGGCAATTACAGAGGGAGAATTAATTGTACAAAATACAGAGGTACACAATAAAAAAACGGACATGAATGAATTGCGGCGAAATATTGGGATGGTCTTTCAACATTTTTATTTATATCCACATAAAACGGTTCTTCAAAATATTACATTAGCACCGATTAAAGTAAATAAAGTTTCCAAAGAAGAAGCAGAGAAAACAGCAATGTTTTATTTAGAGAAAGTAGGAATTCCAGAGAAGGCTAACGTATATCCACATCAATTATCCGGAGGACAACAGCAACGGGTGGCAATTGCTAGAGGACTTGCAATGCAGCCGGAAATTATGCTATTCGATGAGCCTACGTCTGCTCTTGATCCAGAGATGATTGGAGAGGTACTTGATGTTATGAAAGCACTGGCTAAAGAAGGGATGACAATGGTCGTTGTCACGCATGAAATGGGATTTGCTAGAGAGGTAGCAGATAGGATCTTATTTATGGATGATGGCCAAATTATTGAAGATACAACACCGGCGAACTTTTTTGCAAACCCTGAACAAGAAAGAGCCCGTTTATTTTTAAGTCGGGTGCTAAATCATTAGAGGAGGAATTTCATGCTTGAAATGAAAAAGTTATTTACTTTAATCGTATTTTCATGTTTATTCGTGCTTGTTGTTGCTGGATGCGGAAGTAAGAAAGATGAGGCAAAGAAAACAAATACGAAGCAAGGCGGGGCTGTTGAGCAAATTAAGAAACGAGGGAAATTAGTAGTTGGGGTGAAGAATGATACGAATTTATTTGGATTAAAAAATCCTTCAACAGGGCAGGTAGAGGGATTCGATGTTGATGTCGCGAAGGCACTGGCGAAAAAGATTCTTGGAGATGAAAAGAAGCTAGAGCTGAAAGAAGTAACGTCTAAAACACGTATTCCAATGCTGAAAAATGGTGATATTGATGCAATTATTGCAACAATGACAATTACGGAAGAACGCAAAAAAGAAGTGGATTTTTCAGATGTATATTTTAAAGCAGGACAATCGTTACTTGTAAAAAAAGGAAGCAATATTAAGAGCGTCGATGATATAAAACAAGGCGTTAAAGTATTAGCTGTAAAAGGATCAACATCTACAAATAACATTCGTCAAAAGTCACCAGAAGCGACTGTATTAGAGTTTGAAAATTATAGTGAGGCATTTACAGCGTTAAAGGCAGGTAAAGGTGATGTGTTAACGACAGATAATGCGATCCTTTACGGAATGGCAAAACAAGATTCTAATTATGAAGTAGTAGGAAAAATTTTCACAGATGAACCGTATGGAATTGCAGTGCAAAAAGGGGCAGATGATTTAACGAAAGAGATTAATACTTTAATTAAAGACATGAAAGCAAGCGGGGAGTATGACAAATTATATGAGAAGTGGATTGGACAAAAACCAGAAAAGTAGATAGTAAAAGTGAGAGGATGAGAGTACTCATCCTCTTCTTGTAAAGAAAGAGGGGAGAATATGTGCCTGATTTTTCTATATTAACGAATAACATTGATATGTATTTAGAAGGGTTTAAATATACAGTTATGTCTAGTGTAATTGCATTGATAGGTAGTTTTATTTTAGGAGTAATTTTGGCAGTAATGCGTATTGCACCTATTCGCATTTTAAATTGGATAGGATCAGCTTTTGTGGAGTTTGTAAGAAATATTCCACTTGTATTAATTGCATTTATATTCTATTTTGCTTTACCTGTAATAGGAATTACTTTAAATGGTTTTGTAGCAGGAACAGTTACGCTTACGGTATATACGGCAGCTTTTATTGCAGAAGTAATTCGCGCTGGTATTTTATCAGTTGCGAAAGGGCAGATGGAAGCTGCTCGCTCTTCAGGGCTAACGTATGTGCAGGCGATGTATTATGTTGTCTTACCCCAAGCAGTGAAAATTGTAATTCCCCCTTTAGGAAACCAGTTTCTCAATTTAGTTAAAAACTCTTCAATACTTGGAATTATTGCTGGTGCTGATTTAATGTATCAAGGAGATTTAATTTCAACGAAGACGTTTGTTACGTTTGATGTTTATATATTTGTCGGGATGTTTTATTTAATATTAACAATTCCGCTCAGTATGCTAGTGCGTTATTTAGAAAAACGCTTGGCAAAGGAGGCGGTGTAAATGGATTTCAAGGGAGCAATTACAGGAGATCATATTCTATTTTTATTAAAAGGATTACTTATAACATTAGAGGTAGCGCTCATAGCAATTGTACTTAGTTTTATTATTGGAAGTGTAATCGGTATATTGCGCTACACGAAAATACCTGTCGTCTCACAAGTATTAGGAGTTATAGTTGAAGTGATTCGAAACTTACCACTACTGTTAATTATATTTTTCACGTATTTTGCACTTCCAGAAGCAGGCTTGAAATTAGAAATTATAACAGCTGCAATTGTTGCTTTAACAATATTTGAGGCAGCAATGATATCTGAAATTGTTAGAAGTGGTCTATTGTCTATTGAAAAAGGGCAGGTTGAAGCTGCAAGATCTTCGGGATTAACGTATGTTCAAGCGCTTTGGCATATTATTTTGCCACAAGCATTAAGGAGAATGGTTCCGCCGCTTGTCAGTCAATTTATTTCATTGCTGAAGGATACGTCGCTAGCGGTTGTTATATCACTCCCTGAGCTTATGCATAATGCTCAAATTATTAGCGGGCAAAATGTGAATTACATGATTCCGACGTTTATAGTAGTAGCTTGTATGTACTTTATCGTAAATTATAGTTTATCAATTTTATCGAGAAGATTAGAACTCCGTTGACTCTTACAATATATGTAAGGGTTTTTCCTTGTTTCTCCTTATTTTCCTCTAAATAGAATCTAAATCTTGCAATAATTCGATTTTTATATTGTTTTATCAGAAAAGTTTTAATTTTATATAGAAAATGTAATCGCTTTCGTGTATATTTTTATTATCAGAAAATTTTAACAGGATATAGGGGTATGGTAGGGGGAGGATTTAGATGCAGCAACCAACGAATGAGAAATTACATCGTACGATGAAGAGTAGACATTTATTTATGATCGCACTTGGTGGTGTAATCGGAACTGGTTTCTTCTTAGGTTCAGGTTACACCATTAATCAGGCTGGACCAGGGGGAGCCATCCTTTCATATTTAGTAGGCGGATTTATTATGTATTTAACAATGCTTTGTCTTGGAGAGTTAACGGTAGCGATGCCGG
This sequence comes from Bacillus cereus group sp. MYBKT14-1, assembly GCF_051915185.1. NCBI lineage: Bacteria > Bacillati > Bacillota > Bacilli > Caryophanales > Bacillaceae > Bacillus > Bacillus cereus group sp. MYBKT14-1. Next base: position 122,575 of record NZ_JBQAEF010000010.1, read on the forward strand.
TTTCAGGATCTTTCCAAAAGTATGCGACGAAGTTTATTGGACCAGGAACGGGCTTTATGATTGGCTGGTTATACTGGCTCGGCTGGGCAGTAACAGTGGGTCTAGAATTAACGTCAATCGGTTTAATGATGAAAAGATGGTTTCCAAATGTTGATGTTTGGGTATGGTGCCTTGTATTCGGCGTTATTTTATATGCTTCAAACGCAATTTCGGCGAAAAGTTATGCTGAATTAGAATTTTGGTTCTCTAGTATTAAAGTAATTACAATTCTTGCATTTGTTGTGCTTGGTGGTAGTGCATTATTAGGATTTATATCATATGACGGAAAAGAAGCAGCACCTCTTTTCTCTAACTTTGTAAGCGATGGTGGACTTTTCCCGAATGGACTAGCTGCCGTATTACTTACAATGATTACAGTTAACTTCTCGTTCCAAGGAACAGAGTTAATCGGAATTGCAGCGGGAGAAAGTGAAAATCCAGAAAAAACAATTCCACGTGCGATTCGTAATACAGTATGGCGCATTATGTTATTCTTCATTTTAACAATGACGATTTTAGTAGGATTAATTTCTTGGAAAGAAGCAGGCGTAATTGAAAGTCCATTCGTAGTCGTATTTGATAAAATTGGTATTCCATACGCAGCTGATATTATGAACTTCGTTATTATTACTGCGTTATTATCTGTAGCGAACTCTGGATTATATGCAGCGACGCGTATACTATGGTCACTTGCAAATGAGGGAATGGCACCAACTTCCTTCCAGAAAGTAAATAAGCGTGGTATTCCAATTACAGCGCTAGTCGTAACGATTGCGGTAGCTGGATTATCTCTATTCACAAGTTTCCTTGCAGAAGATACAGTATACATGTATTTATTATCGATAGCTGGTTTATCGGCTGTTTCAAGTTGGATCATTATTGCTCTATCGCAACTTCGCTTTAGAAGTCAGTATATAAAAGGCGGAGGAAAGTTAGAGGACTTAAAGTATAGAACACCACTATACCCAATTGTCCCGATTTTAGCCTTAATTACAAATAGCATTGTTGTTATTAGTTTAGCGTTTATTCCTGAACAAAGAATGGCGTTATACTGTGGTATTCCATTTATCATTTTCTGCTATATATATTATTATATTAGTAAGAAACGGCAGAAACCGATGAAAGTGGAGATGGAAAAAACAAATGAAACTAACAATCAAACATGATGATATAGAAGCAGATTTATCGTATGGTCAATTAGCGATTGGAAAAGAAAACGGGTATTCACCGTTACAATTACTCATTTCTTCTATCGCAGGATGTAGTGCAATTGTCTTTCGAACAATTTTAGAAAAGAAACGTATTACATATGATACGTTTACAATCGAAACTGAAATTGGTAGAAGTGAAGCTTTATCGAAGCCAGTTGAAAGTGTTCATTTGCACTATAAAATTAAAGCAGAAAACATTACAGAAGAGCAGCTGGACAAGGCGCTGCAACTTGCAGTGAAAAATTGTACGATTGTTCAATCTGTAAAAGATAGTATAAAGGTTACGGAAACAATTGAATTAATAAAGTGAAACTGTAATCAGTGGGAGTGTTTATCCCCCACTGATTACTAGTGGAACCAATCAGGCTTTTACGGGCAGTTGATCTCCTATTTCACTTCTTTGCTTTACAGCAGAATTTTGAGATAGGGATCTTACTGCCCGTTAATGCGGGATAAAATGAAACATAAAAACGTGAGAATACGGCTCTCACGTTTTTATGTTTTTAATAAAGGGAGAAAGTATGATGGAATGTTTAGGTTGTAAATTAGCAAATGAAGAGGAGAAAATATATAAAATATATGAAGATGACTATGTAACATGTTTTTTAGATCATGAACCTTTCTATACAGGACATACTTTAATTGTGCCAAAGCAACATGTTGTAGAAGTAGACGAATTAGATGATGTTGTAGCAAAATCCATTATGGATGCTTCTAAGCTGATTGCAAAAGCGATTAAGGTATTATATAAACCTGACGGAATTACGATTTGTCAAAATGGTGGAATCTTTAATGAACTTACGCACTATCATATGCATGTTGTACCGAGATATAAAGAGCGTTCATTTGCTGAGTTTTATATGGTACAATCGGGAGAAAAACAGAATCATAACTTTGAAGAGACAAAGCATTTGTTAAAAGAAGCGATAGAGCAAATAATACATATTGAAAAGGTGTAAAAGAATTTTTCTTAGAGATACAGTCAGGAAAATTCTAATATTAAAAAGCCCAATTTCTCAGTTAAAATAGAGAAATTGGGCTTTTATTTATTCTATTATTAAATTTTATCTATAAAAAGATTTTACAGTGTCACAAAGTATAGCGCTCATTCGTTATATAGAGTGAGAGGAGGAATTATATGAAAGTTACAAACAACGATTATGAAAAGATGGAAGAGCTATATGAGTTGTATGAACAAAAGATTTATTATGTAGCGTATTCTATTTTAAATAATATTCAGCAGGCTGAAGATTCGGTTCAAGAGACGTTTATTACTCTTTATAAGAACTTGGAAAAGCTCCATAGCTTGAGTACTGAAGAGCTTAAACGCTACATTTTGAGGGTTGCGAAAAACAAGGCGATTGATAGCTACCGGAAAAATAGACGACATGAAACATTTTTAGAAGAATATGAAAGAGAATCAACAGAAACAGTAGATGAAAATATTGAAGAGTGGGAAAAACGTGTAATGTCCGAGTTTCAAATTGATGCATTGTTAAAAGAGTTAAATGAGTCTAATAGACAGGTGTTTAAGTATAAAGTCTTCTATAACTTAACGTATCAAGAAATTTCAAGTGTCATGGGGATAACGGAGGCCAATGTCCGCAAGCAGTTTGAGCGTGCTCGAAAACGAGTCCAAAATATGATAGGAGGTATACAACATGACGAATTCAAAGAACTCCAAAGAAATATATGAACTTGCTGAAAAAATTGCTTTAGATGATTTTGATAAACTCGAAGAACAACATGAATTTTCACATACATATACGCGCAAAAAGAAATTGTTTATGGAAGAAATGAAGCTGAGAGGCGAGCGACCACAGAAAAAGCGTAAAAGACATCGTATGTTAATCGCTGCTGCCTGTTTATTAATTGGTATGCCAACAACTGTTTTTGGTGCAGTAAAAGTCTATAATATGATTGTTCAAAAACAAAATTACGAAGTAAATGTTTCCTTAACAAATAAGGATTCGAAAAAGAGTGATCAGTGGTATAAGTTGAAGATTGGTAAATTGCCAGAAAATATGGAAGCGATTGATGACTCTGCTATGAAATATTCATTTAAAGATAACTACGCAAAGGGTGGATTTTCATTCATTCTTTGGAGAGTAGGAAAAGATTCGAATTTTAAAACAATGTACTCAAAAAGCTACGAAGAGAAAGAGATAAATGGCAAGAAAGCAGTGATTGTCAATAAAGAAAATGGAAACAACAATTTAGCGTTTAACAGAGAGGTCTTTCTCTTTTTTGAGAAAGAGGGGATCATGTTACAAAGTTATATTGGAAACGATATAAACGAAGAACAAATGGTGGATGTGTTAGGGAACATTTCCTTTGAGCCTACCTCAAAAGAAAAGGCATCACATATAACAGATTATGATAAAAAGTATTTTAGCGAAGAAAGTAAGCCTAAAAAAACTAAAGTGATTCCTTTGAAAAAAGATAGTAAACGACTATTTCATATAGGACAAAAGGTTCCAGTAACGATTATCATGGATAACAGTAAAATTGAATATATGATAGAAAAAGTTGAAGTTTTTGATTCAATCAAAGATTTTAAGCAAGAAAACTTTAATGAAACGGGATTAGAGAGACTAAGCGAGAATCAAGCTTTGGATCCAGTAGGACAATTGATACCATACAGACGGGATGAATATAAATTTGGAAATGGTAAAGATTCGATTGATCAATTAGTAGAGTCAAAATTAATTCAGCCTAAATTTGTCTACTTGACAACAACAGTGAAAAATATAGGTAAACAGAAAACAAAAGAAATCTATATGCATCCATCCATACAAGTGCTTAAAAGTAAGGGGAATGTATGGAATTACGCTGAAAGAGCTGGAATTACGGAAAAAAATATTATGACGGGCGAAGTTGATTATCTAGAACCTCACGGAGACGGGAAAAGCTTTTATAATATTGGCAGTATCACACCAGGACAAACGGTAAAGGTTAACTTAGGTTATTTTGTAGATGAGGATAAACTAGATTCAATCTTCCTGGATGCTTTCCATTACAGTGGGTCTAGTGGCACTGAGAATATGAATGAGAAAAACCGTTGGTGGTTCGATATTCGTCAACAGTCAAAATAATAGAGACAAATCGACGAAAAAAGCTGCTTATATTTAGCAGCTTTTTTCGTCTTCATACATATGTAAAATTTCTTTCGCACGTATACGTAAACCATCTATCAATTCTTTCGGTTCTAACACTTTTGCATCTTTTCCAAGCCTATAAAATAAAGGCGTAATAAAATTAATTTCACCTTTATCAATTGTTGAATGTATATATCCTGTTCCGTCCTCATTTACTACAACGAATTCTTCAAGGTAAGGCACGCTTTTACATTGGCGCACACCTTCTGTCGTTAATAAAACATGTAACTGGATAGGAATGTTTATGACGTTAGAGCTAGAGTCAAACCATTCTTCTAAATTCATGAACGTACTTTCACTTTCTTCTGTTGATAATATAGAAAGAATACGATCAACGCGATACAGTAATACTTTTTTTCTACTGAAGTCATAGGATGGTAAGTACCATAGCCCGTCATGAGCATATACACCGATAGGATGAACATGTTTTGTTTTTATCCCCGATTTAGATTCATATTGAAATTGTAAATTTTTATTTTCAATAGCCGCGGTTAATACTTCGTTTAAAAGAGGGGTATCAATTGTACGCTTCGGATTCCAAAAAGCGATATAAGAACGTATTTTATCAACTTTCGTTTTCGCATCATGTTGTAGGGAGCTATACAGTTTATGTGTAACGGAATTGATTTCTGTGTTAAAAGGCAAGTCTCGATAGTAACTTAAAGATTGAAAAGCAAAAAAGATGGAGACTGCTTCTTCTTCCGTAAATAAGATAGGTGGAATGACTCTATTCGTTAATACTTTATAGCCGCCGTTACGACCTTGTTCTGCGTAAATGGGCAACCCCATATCACTTAAATCTAAAATGTATCTATGGACAGTACGAACGGAGATATTAAATTCATCAGCTATTTCTTGCGCTGTAAATGTCTTTTTGGCAGAAGCAAATATAAGAATATCTAATAAGCGTTTAGCTTTTGACAAATGTATCACCTTTTTTCTTTTTAACATGACATAAATTGTCGTGTTTTATTGTTAGTATATTGTTTACATCATATGTTATCAAGATGATTATCAAGATGAGATGCAAGGAGGAAAAGATATGTCACGTGAAATAGTTTTATTTATTGCGGCGAGCTTAGATGGATATATTGCGAAAGAAAATGATGATTTAGAGTGGTTAATGGAAACCGAAGGAGAGGGAGATAACGGTTATACAGAAATGTATGAAACGATTGATACAATAATTATGGGAAAACGAACGTATGATTATGTAGTAGAGCATACAGAAACATTTCCGTACTTAGATAAAGCATGTTATGTTTTTTCTCGTTCAGAAAAAGGCTCAGACGGAAACGTGGAGTTTGTAAATGAAGATGTAGTGGAGTTTACGAAAAGGCTAAAAGCACAAGAAGGATCTAAAATATGGATGGTTGGTGGAGGAAGTTTATTGAAAGAGTTTTTTAAGAATAATCTAATTGATGAATATGTTGTTACGATTACACCACATATATTAGGTTCTGGAGTTCCGTTATTTCAAGACAAGAATCCAGAAATTAATTTAACTTTAACGGATACGAAACGTTTTGGGGAATTTGTAAATTTATATTATAAAGTAAAATGATAAAGTGAAACTTTAATCAGTGGGGGTTTTGTTCATCTCCCACTGATTATTAGTTGAACCAATCGGGCTTTTACGGGCAGTTGATCCCCCACCTAACTTCTTTGCTTCCGCTGAATTTTGATGTAGGGGTCTTACTGCCCGTTAATGCGGGATAAAGAAACACTACTACTGATGGTAGTCGTGTTTCTTTACAGATGGTAATGAAATGATAAAACAAGATCCATGATCAACTTCACTCGTGACAGTAATCGTCCCGCCGTGTAGCTCTACAATTTCTTTCACGATAGATAGTCCTAAACCAGTTCCACCTGTAGCTCGTGATCTTGCTTTATCAACTCGATAAAAGCGTTCGAAAATGTGAGGGAGGTCTTCAAGCGGAATACCTTCGCCTTCATCTTCAATTGCAATGGAAATATGTTTATGTTCTTCTGTAACAGAAATGTTTATATGAGAATGCTCTTTTGAATGTCTATAAGCGTTATTTAAAATATTCACAACAACTTGTTCGAATCGTTGTTCATCTAAGTTTACTAGCAGTGTAGGAGGACAAGAGAAAGAAACTTTAATGTACCTTTCTTTATACATGGCGTTTACTTTTTCACATATACGCGTAAGGAAGGTGTGTAAATGCACTTCCTTTACTTGAATAGAAAAGTTATGTTGTTCCATTTGTGCAAGTGAAAATAAATCTTGAACTAAGTTTGTAATGTAATCAGACTCATCTTTTATAATTGATAAATATCGCAAACGTTGTTCAGAAGGGGTGCTTTCTTTTAAAGCAATGTCAGCATAACCTCTTACGTATGTTAACGGTGTTCGTAATTCGTGAGCAACACTTGCTAGAAATTCACTTCGCTCTGTTTTCATATAATGTAGATCATTTGCGAGCGTCTGAATAGATGATGCTAGTTCACCAATTTCATCATTTCGAGTAGTTGTTAATGAAACAGATAAATCACCTTTACTCATTTTTTCAGTGGCATGTTTCATGTGTAACAATGGTTTTGTTAATAATCGAGATAATAGGAAAATTGTGATGACTGTGAGTAGAAACGTGATGGCACCAGCAATAATGAATTGTTTCGTTAATCCATTAACTAACTTTTCAATTGATTCTGTTCCAAGAAACATGTACACATAGCCTTCATGTTTTCCATCTACTACAATGGGGCTAACTGTACATATATAATTAGATGTTTTCCAATGATTTTCTATAATCGCTCCATTATGGTCTGTTCGAGTTTGCATTTTACTAATATGATCGTTTATAGTCGTGTTTATTTCGTTAGATTTAGCTAGTATTTCTTTATTTGCATTTGTAATAACGACAGTTGTTTCAGCTTCAGATTCCATTAATGCTACGTGAGAGATGGTTTGCTCATCGTAATATTTTTCAAGTACATCTCGATGACTATTTCCTCGCTTTAATAAAGCTGTCATTTCTTCATTTACTCTAGTGTTTACAAGACTATAATAGAGCAAAATAAAGAGAACACTTTCAATTAAAAGTGTAACAATTAAAAAATAAAATCCGAATTGAATTGAAATTCGTTTCATCGTTTTGCCCCTTACTGTTCAGTATTAATCCATCGATAACCTACTCCATACACGGTTTTTAAATGATGATCAATAGGGAAATTTGCTTTTCGCAATTTATCACGTAAATTACGAATATGTGAATCGACTGTGCGATCTTCTGTATTTGTGTTTAACCCCCAAATTCGTTCGATGAGCTGATCACGGTTTAATACGTAGTTCACATGGCGTAAAAATAATCCGAGTAAAGAAAATTCAATTGGTGTGAGAAGGAGTTCTTCATTATGGACAGAAACGAAGTGTTTTGTTTCATCCCATACAATACCGTGATATTGGATTTGTTTATGTTCATTTGTACGTCTTAAAACAGCTTCAATTCTTGCGAAAAGTTCTTCTTCATGGAAAGGTTTCGTTACGTAATCATCGGCTCCAAGTTTTAATCCTTGAACGACATCTACTGTTTGATCACGAGCTGTAACCATAATAATAGGAATGTTACTAAAAGATCGGATTTTTTTGCACGTTTCCCATCCGTCCATCTTTGGCATCATAATATCGAGTAAAACAAATTTAAAGTTTCGATTTTCTATATGTAAAATAGCTTCTTCTCCTGAAGTCGCACATACGCAGTTATATCCAATTGGGGTAAGATAAAGCGTTAATAATTCAAGCATTCTCGGTTCATCGTCTACGAGCAGTATATCAATCATAGAGAGCCCTCCATATTTATAATCGTTACTTAAAGTGTAATGCAAAATCATGAAGAAATGGTGCAGATTATGATGTGTCTGCATAATTTCTTCAGAATTGCTTGTTATTGTGGAGTTGAAATTACATTTTAGGTAATCATATTGGCTCAAAAATGATTAATACGGAGGCGGTATAATGAAAAAAATGACCCGAATTTTTGGGATAACAATAATTACAGCAGTTGGTCTTGCTGCATGCGGACAAACGAATACAGACCATAAAAACCATGAATCTACAAAAGAGAAAAAAACAGAGCAAAAGAAAATGAAAATGAATCAGGAGGTAACGGCGCCAAAAGAAATGAACGAAGGGGCATCGTATGATTTATTAACGACAAGTTTAAAAAATGTGACGAGGTTAAATACAAATGATCCCCTGCAAATGGCAGTGTTAACTTCGCAAACGATATGGCCGGCAACCCATAAAGAGAACCAGCCGGGTGCTGTTATTTTAGTACCAGCAAGCGAGTGGCAATTAGGTATTGCGAGTGCAGACCTTATTCATCATCCGAATAACGGGCCGATTTTATTTATAGAAAAAGAAAAGATACCGGAAATGACGTTAAAAGAAATAAAACGATTAAATCCAATCGGAACGAAAGATGGAACACAAATTATGGTGATGGGGGATGTAGGTACTAGCGCGCTTGAACAATTAAAAGGTTATAAAGTAAAACAAATAAAAGAAACGGACCCAGCTATATTTGCGAAAGATGTTGATAAGGAGTATGCCGATATAACAGGAAGCTACCCAAATAGTGTTATTATCGGTTCATCTGCAGAAGAAGGACGTTTATATACAACACCCGCTGTAAATTGGATTTCTCATATGCCGGAACCACTACTCTATACAGAAAAGAATAAAGTGCCAGAAGCGACAATAGAGGCATTAAAGATGAGAAAAGATAAAGCAAATATATATGTATTAGGGCCAGAAAAAATTGTTTCAAAAGAAGTAGAAAAAGAGTTAAGCAAATACGGGAAAGTAACGCGTATTAGTGGAGAGACCCCTACAGAGAACTCGATTGCGTTCGCTAAATTTAAAGATGAAAAAACAAAATTTGGCTGGGGATTCACAAAACCTGGTCACGGTGTGTCATTTGTTTCAAGCAAAACACCAGATTTAGCAGTTGCTGGGGCACCTTTTTCACATATGGGTAAACACGCACCTGTTGTATTATTAGAAGAAGGTAAAGCTTCACAACCAGTGTATGACTTCCTTGCTACTATTCAGCCGAAGTTTAAAGATGATCCAACACTTGGACCATATAATCATGGCTTCTTATTAGGAAGTACGAGTGATATTTCATTTGAAACACAAGGAATACTAGATGAGAGGTTAGAAATTGTTCAGGAAAGTGGTCAAGGACACGGTGGACATTAATGAAATGAGAAAAGATGCTACTGATATAGCGTCTTTTTTTATTTTCCTCGACAAAATATGACAAAAAAGTTGTAACTGTTTCTGTTATGATAGTTTCGAAAATCTTACATTTTACATAATCGGAGGAAAAAGAATGTATAAAAAATTGGGTACTATTGCTTTAACAGGTGCACTTGCTTTTAGTTTATCTGCTTGTGGTGAAACTGAAGTTAAAGAAGAGAGTAAAAACGATGCTCCTAAACAGGCTGAAAAGAAAGATAAAAAGGAAAAAGCTGAAAGCAAGATTTATAAAATTGGAGATACTGTAGAAGTTAATGGTCTACAACTTACTTTCAGTTCAGCTAAATTCGTTGAGCCTAACGAATACGTAAAAGCTGAAAAAGGGAAAGTACTAGAAATCGCTTTTAACGCTAAAAATAATGGCAAAAAAGATATATATTTTGGAACTTCTGAATTAAAAATTGCTGATACTAACGGCAACCAATTCAAAGAGTACTTTGGTGGGGAAAATACGTTTATAAATGAAAATATTGCGCCAGGTAACCAAATTACAAACAAAATGTTATTTGATGTACCAGAAGGCGATAAGTTTGTTGGTACATTTAAACCTACATTTACATTTGACGAGAAATCAGTGAAATTTGAATTTGAAGTTGCTAAATAAGGAGAGATTGAAATGAAAAGAACAGCTGAATTTGTATTAGGTCTTATTGGAGGTATTTTTGGTATTATTTGTGCATTTGTTGCTTTATTGATCGGCGGTATGGGAGCTGCTTTTGAAGCTGATGGAGCAAATACTGTTATTGGTTTAGGTTGGGGAGCTGTGGCTCTATCAATCTTAGGAATTGTTGGATCTGTTATGGTAAGAAGTAAAGCGAAGGTTGGCGGTATTATGATGACTGTGGCTGCTATCGGTGGATTTATTTGTATTTCTATAATTTACTTATTACCAGGCGTATTACTATTAATCGGTGGGTTAATGGGTATATTCCGTAAGGATAAAGCAACTGTATCTGCATAAAATGAGCACTCGAAAGAGTGCTCTTACTATTTTCATTAAATTAGTATAAACTCCTCTAACCCTAAACTATCCAAACTAAACCTCATATATGAAGTGGAAATATCTATAGAACTTTAAATGAACTAAATTACATGTGCATTTTTCATCCATCCAAACAAAGTTTTCTTCATTTGACATACTGTAGAATCCGAAATCATTGTACGTTAAATCAACAATAGGTGATAGTATATTTAAAGTTTCCTAAAAAAGAAGCTACGAAGGTAACATCATTTTTAGGAAACTTTTACATAGCAAAAAATCTTCTACTCGTTATATAATAGCTTTCGTGCAGTCGGCTAGATTTTCTTATGGAGAAAATCAAATTATAAAGGAGTAGAGGAGTGATATTTTGTTTCAAACGATAAAAAATGACTGGTTTTCTAATGTGAAAGGGGACGTGTTATCAGGAATTGTCGTTGCTTTAGCGTTAATCCCTGAAGCGATAGCCTTCTCTGTTATTGCAGGCGTGGATCCGACAGTTGGACTATACGCAGCCTTTTGTATTGCAGTTACCATTTCATTTGTTGGCGGAAGAACTGGAATGATTTCAGCTGCAACAGGTGCAATGGCATTATTAATGGTAACGCTTGTTAAAGATCATGGTTTGCAATATTTATTTGCTACAACAATATTAACAGGTATTGTCCAGATTATTTTTGGCGTGTTCAAACTGAGCTCATTTATGAAGTTTGTTCCGAAATCTGTTATGAGTGGTTTTTTAAATTCACTTGGAATTTTAGTTTTTACAGCGCAATTGCCACATTTTAAAAATGCAACTTGGCAAATGTATGCACTCGTTGTATTAGGACTTGCAATTATATATTTATTTCCACGTATTACAACGGCTGTACCTTCTACGCTTATTTCAATTATTATTGTGACGAGTATTGCACTTATGAGCGGATTACAGTTGAAAACAGTAGGAGATATGGGAAGCCTGCCGAAAGAATTACCGTTCTTTAGTATTCCTGACGTGCCTTTTACACTTGAGACATTAGGGATTATTTTACCTTATGCAGTTATGCTTGCAATTATCGGTTTACTAGAATCATTATTAACAGCTTCAGTTTTAGATGATATGACGCATACGGAAAGTAATAAGCATAAAGAGGCACGCGGACAAGGGATCGCAAACATTGTTGCTGGTTTCTTCGGAGGAATGGCAGGTTGTGCAATGATCGGTCAATCTGTTATTAATATTAAATCAGGTGGACGAGGTCGCCTATCAACATTTGTAGCGGGCGGATTTTTAATCGTATTACTATTCGTTTTAGGAGATTATGTCGTTCATATTCCGATGGCAGCTTTAGTTGCAGTTATGATTATGGTTTCAATCGGAACGTTTGATTGGAACTCTGTAGCAACGATTCATAAAGTGCCAAAAGGGAACGCATTCGTCATGATCGTAACAGTCGTGGTCGTTCTTATCACTCATAATTTGGGATTAGGTGTAATTATCGGAACAGTAATTAGTGCGGTTTTATTTGCATTCAATATGGCAAAGATTCACGTGAAACATTTATATATTGAAAATAAGAAAATATACGAAATTCACGGTCAACTCTTCTTTGCATCTACAGCAGATTTTATAAATGCTTTTTCATTGGATGAAGATATAAAAGAAATCGAAATGAACTTTACTCATGCGCACGTATGGGATGATTCGGCAGTGGCATCAATTGATAAAGTTATTATGAAATATGAACAAAGTGGCGTGAAAGTAAGTATAACAGGATTAAATGAACGTAGCTCAAAACTTGTTGCAAATTTAGCTACTTATAATAAAAGAATTGCTAGTTAAAAGCCTCCTTTTTAGGGGGCTTTATTATATAATACGAGTAGGATAACGAAAAGGGGATTCAGCATATGTACAAACAAATTATATTAGCATGTGACGGTTCTGAACATGCACTTCGAGCAGCGGAACATGCAACATATATTGCAAAATGTAGCGAAGAAACAAATGTTGAAGTTGTGTACGTAGTAGATAATAGAACGGCAAAATCAGATATTATACAAGGTCAAACAGATTTAGAAACAATATCAGCTAGTCGAAAAGATAAATTAAAAGAGATTGAAGGTTTATTAAAGAAAGAGAACATTTCTTATACAATTACGATATTACATGGTGATCCTGGAGATACAATTGTTCAATATGTGAATACAGGAGATATAGATCTTGTCATTGCTGGAAGTAGAGGGCTCAATACACTGCAAGAAATGGTGCTGGGAAGTGTAAGTCATAAAATAGCAAAGCGTGTGAAATGTCCAGTGATGATTGTAAAATGAAATAGAATGTAACGAAGACCTTAGTATAACTGAGGTCTTTTTTTATGTATAAATGACTCTTATTTGTGGAAATACTAGATATATAAGTTGAAAAGATGTTAACTTACAAATTTGTAAGTTAGTTGTTAGAGAAATCGATGTTATGAAATTTTTCCCATTGGTAAAATAAAAGTATCAAAGGGGAGATAGGGAGGATGGAAGTAATGAAATCATTTCAAAATTTGTCATATAGCCAAGGTGTCAGTCTTATTTGTTTAGGGGGATTTGCTGCATCTGTTACGTTAGCCGTTTTAATAAAGGTGTTTCATCAAATTTTTTAATCTTATAGTAGGGAAGGAATGGGTTGTTATCATTAGTAGGAACAGCAATGAAAATAAAAAATAGCTCTTAGCATGTATGTAAATGCTAAGAGCTATTTTTATGCTTGTTATATATTATTTAAGCTTGTTTTGATTTTACTGACCCTGTATTTAAAGTAAGAGCAAGGAAGAACATTGCAAGTACGCAAGATGCAAGTAATAAGATGAATCCGCCATCCCATCCGAATGCATCTACGATAAAGCCCATAGCTGCACTAGCGAAAGCTGCTCCGCCTAAGTAACCGAAGAATCCAGTTAAGCCTGCTGCAGTTCCAGCAGCTTTCTTTGGTGCTAAATCTAGAGCGTGTAGACCAATTAACATAACCGGTCCGTAAATTAAAAATCCAATTGCGACAAGTGCGATACTATCAACCATTGGATTACCAGGAGGGTTTAACCAGTAAACAAGAACTGCGATAAATACACCAACCATAAATAGAATACCAGCAGGTGCACGACGTCCTTTAAATAGTTTATCACTCATCCATCCGCAAAGAAGTGTACCTGGAATACCGGCCCATTCATATAGAGCGTAAGCAGTACGTGAGCTACTATGAGTAAAGCTTTTTTCTTCTACTAAATAAGTAGGAGCCCAGTCTACAACGCCGTAACGTACGAAATATACGAAAACGTTCGCAATAGCGATGTACCATAAAAACTTATTGTTTAATACGTATTTAAATAAAATTTCCTTTACTGAAAGTTCGCGTTCGCGATCTTTTACTTTTTCATCTGGTGGATATTCCCCAGTATGTTCTTCAATAGAAGGTAGTCCACAAGATTGAGGTGTATCTTTCATCGTAATTAATACATAAATACCAACTAAAATTGAAAGAATACCTGGGAAGTAAAAAATACTTTTCCAGTCATCTGCGAAGAAGTATAAGCCTAATGTTACAAGGGAAGGCATAAGCGCTCCGCCAACATTATGAGCGACGTTCCAAATAGACATTTTTGTACCACGTTCGCTAATAGAGAACCAGTGAACCATCGTACGACCACAAGGAGGCCATCCCATACCTTGTACCCATCCATTTAAAAACTGAAGTACAAACATAAGTATAATGCTCGTTGTAATGAAAGAAAATGAGCCGAAAATAATATTAATGATACCTGATAAAAATAGCCCAGCTGCTAAAAAGTAGCGAGGATTACAACGATCGGATACGATACCCATAAGAAATTTACTTAATCCGTAAGCAATAGAAACTGCTGAAAGGATAACCCCAAGTTCCCCTTTACTAAAGCCTTGCTCGATTAAGTATGGCATTGCTAGTGAAAAGTTTTTTCGAACAAAGTAGTAGCCTGCATAACCGATGAAGATACCTAAGAATACTTGTAAACGTAATTTACGGTATTCGCTATCAACGCGATCAGCTGGTAAGCGTTCCGCGTGGGGCGCAGGTTTAAATAATTGTGTGAAAAACATAAAATGAAAATCCTCCCCTAATTAATTCGAAGCGTTTTAAGACAGAGAATATAAAAAGGCCATGAAATATAAAAAAGTTTCCTTTTTTATGATTCATAGCCGTGTACTCCGTTTCTCCGTGACTGTCAATATTAACTTCGTCGAAAATTATACAACTTTGTGACAAAAATGTAAACGTTTTTATGAATAAAAGTATTGACGGATTTTGTTCGCGGGATTAATATTTAAATACGTTAAATATTTTATTGTTTAAATAAGAGGTGGATAACATGCCAAATGATATGACGCATATCGATAAAATTCAAGCTCTTGCCTTTTCGATTGGAAAGAAAATGCAGACGGAGTTATTAGAACAAATGCAAGCAACAGGACTTACACCACCGCAGTTTTATATTTTAAAGATTTTAGATCATTATGGGGCTTCAAGAGCGACAACATTAGCAAAAAAGATGTATGTGAAGCCTAGCGCGATTACAGTGATGATTGATCGTCTAATCGATCAAGAACTTGTAGAACGCTATCACGACAAAGATGACCGTCGTGTTGTCATCATCGAGTTAACGAAAAAGGGGAAAGCTAGAGTAGAAGAGGCAATGACAGCTCGCAACGAGCATATTGCAAAATACTTTTCACATTTAGAGTTGCAAGAAAGAGAAGATTTATTACGTCTCTTTGAGAAGTTAGAAACCATTATTTGCGGGACACAAGAGAAAAAAGAGAATAACTAAGAGGAATTGAGGAGATTACATGGAGCAACAAGAAAATCAAAATAGAAAGTTGTTGTTAATCGGTTTAGTAATCGCGATGCTATTTGCTGCATTAGATGGAACAATTGTTGGTACAGCAATGCCACGTATCGTCGGTGACCTAGGCGGATTAAGTTTAATGACATGGTTAACAACAGCTTATATGTTAACATCAACGACAGTTGTACCAATTGCAGGTAAATTAGCGGATTTACTTGGTCGTCGTAACGTATATATAACAGGGCTAGTTATTTTCATGATTGGTTCGGCGTTATGTGGTATGGCGAATGGTATGACAGAATTAATTATTTTCCGTGGTATTCAAGGTCTTGGTGGCGGTATTATGATGCCAATGGCTATGATTATTATTGGAGATATGTTCACGGGAAAAGAACGTGCGAAATGGCAAGGTATTTTTGGTGCGTTATACGGTCTTGCTTCTGTAATTGGACCGCAAGTTGGTGGTTGGATTGTAGATGCAGTGAACTGGAGATGGGTATTCTACATTAACTTACCGGTTGGTATTTTAGCAACAATCTTTATTGCAATGGGATTAAAATCACATAAACAAACAGGACCAATTAAAATTGATATCGCTGGAATCTTTACGATGATTCTAGGTGTTGTAAGTTTATTACTTGCGCTAACGTTTGGCGGAAAAGATTATGCATGGGATTCTTGGCAAATTATCGGTTTATTCGCACTAGCTGTAATTGGTATCGTTAGCTTTGTTATTGTTGAAACGAAAGCTGAAGAGCCGATTTTACCAATGCATTTCTTTAAAAATCGCACATTTACAATACTGAATGCGATTGGATTCTTTATGAGTATTGGAATGTTCGGCGCGATTATGTTCGTACCATTCTTCATGCAAGGTATTGTAGGAGTAAGTGCTGCTGAATCAGGAACAATTATGACTCCAATGATGATTACAATGATTGTAATGAGTATTATCGGTGGGCAACTTGTATTAAAAGTTGGTGTAAAACCACAAATTATCGCGGGTATGCTTATTATGGCCGGTGGTTTTTGGTTATTAACAACGATGGATATGCACACAACGAAGCTTACAGCTACTTCTTATATGATGGTTATCGGTTTAGGAATGGGTCTTGTAATGCCGACATTAACATTAGCGTTACAAGAAAGCTTCCCGAAAAAAGACCTTGGTGTCGTAACGTCATCAAGTCAGTTCTTCCGTCAAATTGGTGGAACATTTGGTATTACAATTTTAGGATCAATTATGAATAACACTTCAGGTACAACGTTAACAAATAAATTAGTACCTGTATTAGATACATTCCCGAAAGAAGCGGGACAAATGGTAACGAAATTTAAAGATATGATTCACACAGATCCACAAGGTTTATATTCGATGCTATTTAGCCCAGAGGCATTAAAACAAATGCCAGAAGCGTTTGCTAACAGCATTGTACCTATTTTGAAAAACTCTTTAGTAGACTCGCTTCATACTGTATTCTTAACAGGATTAGTATTTATCGTAGTAGGTGCCATCTTTACGATTTTCTTACAAAAAATTAAACTATCAGATCGTAAAAAAGATGCTGAAGAGCCTGCTGTTGAAGAAAAAGAAAAAACTGTATCATACTCGTAATGAAGAAGCATCGCCTTATGGCGGTGCTTTTTTGAGTATAACCTTAAAAGCTTTTTAGTGAGAAATGATTGACGTATTTTTAGAAATACGTTATATTATTTTCTGTAAACGGTTACATGAAACGAGGAGAAAAGAGAATGAGTACGATTAAAGACGTTGCGAAATTAGCGGGAGTATCTGTTGCGACCGTTTCCAGAGTTCTAAATAAAAATGGATATGTTCATGAAGATACATTAAAAAAGGTAGAGCGTGCAATAGAGATGTTAGATTATAAGCCTAGTACAGTAGCGCGTTCACTGTATAATAAAAAGTCTCGTTTAATTGGCTTAGTTGTTCCGAATATCGTGAATCCGTTCTTTCCAGAAGTTGCACGTGCCGTAGAAGATGTAGCACATAAACAAGGTTACACAGTTGTTCTTTGTAACTCTGATGAAAGTTTAGAAAAAGAGAAACAATACATTGATGTACTTAGACAAAATAATGTAGATGGATTTATTGTAGCAACGAATCCACAAAATAGTGTTAATTACATGAATTTATCTGTTCCGGTTGTTGCGATTGACCGTATGTTTAATGAGCGTATTCCTACTGTATATGCAGATAACTATGCAGGAAGTCAGGCTGCGACAAAGTTGTTACTAGATAAAGGATGTAAACATATTGCACATATTCGCGGACCACGTGATGTGAGTACTGCAAATGAACGTTTTGAAGGTTTTGTAGACGTTATTACGCAAAATAATCTTTCGTATATGATTGCGGAGAGTACGTTTGAGCCAGCAAATAGTGAGCGTGTAGCGATGGAATTATTAGAAGAATACCCGCATATTGATGGTATTGTTGCTGGGAATGATTTAATTGCGATTGGTATTGTAAAGGCTGCACTTCAAAAGGGGATTGCCATTCCAGATGATTTACAAATTATCGGATTTGATGGCATTTCTTTAACGGAAATGATGTATCCATCTATTACAACAGTTGCACAACCGATATATGAAATGGGGAAAATTGCAACAGAGTTGTTGTTAGAGCAAATGGAAGGAAATACATTAGAAGAGAAACACTATCGTTTGCCAATTGAAATTATAGAACGAAATACAACGAAGTAAGGAGATGAAACAGATGCCAAATATTGCAGTAGTAGGAAGCATTTCAATGGACTTAGTGGCTGTTTCAAAAAAACGGCCGAAAGCAGGAGAAACAGTAATTGGTGAAGCGTTTCATACAATCCCAGGAGGGAAAGGGGCAAACCAAGCAGTTGCTGCAGCTAGGTTAGGAGCAAATGTAGCAATGGTTGGAGCGGTAGGAAATGATGATTATGGAACAGTAGTTAGAAAAAATTTAGAGAACGAACGCATTTTTATCGATTATGTGGTACCGGTTACAGATAGAACGACAGGAATTGCTCATATCGTTTTAGCAGAAGAAGATAACAGTATTGTTGTCGTACAAGGGGCAAATGCTCTTGTAAATAAGTCAGTTGTAGATCGCTCCAAAGACCTTCTTGTAAAAGCGGATATGGTTGTTCTTCAACTAGAAATTCCACTTGAAACAGTAAAATATGTATTGGCTATTTGTGAGGAACATAATATTCCTGTTATGTTGAATCCAGCGCCAGCACAAGTTTTATCAGAAGAAATTTTAGAAAAAGCAACTTATATTACGCCAAATGAACATGAGTGCCGCATCGTATTAGATGATTTTACATCACCAATTGAAGATTTATTGGCGAAGTATCCAAATAAATTATTGATGACAGAAGGTTCTAACGGTGTTCGTTTCCATAATGGAACAGAGATTGTACATGTTCCTAGCATTGCTGTTGATGTAGTGGATACAACTGGAGCTGGTGATACATTTAATGGTGCGTTAGCAGTTGCACTTTCTGAAGGAGAGACACTTCAAAAAGCAATTCGTTTCGCGAATATTGCCGGTGGTCTTTCTGTAACGAAACTTGGGGCACAGGGCGGTATGCCAACGAGAGATCGAGTACGTGAAGTGCAGGTGATTGTTGGATGAAAAAGCATGGTGTATTAAACAGTGAAATCGCGGCAGTCCTTGCTTCACTTGGGCATACAGATACGGTTGTAATTGCTGATTGCGGTTTACCAATTCCTGACGGAGTAAAACGAATTGATTTAGCTGTTGAGATTGGAAAACCGAGTTTTTTAGAGGTGTTACAAGTTGTAGCTGATGATATGGCAATCGAAAAAGTGACGTTAGCAGAAGAAGTCATTATAAATAATGCGGAAGTAAATAAAGAGATCGAACGGAAATTAATAGAGCCAGCATTTGAGTATGTATCTCATGAACAATTTAAAGAGAATACAAAGAAAGCGAAGGCAATTATTCGTACAGGCGAGGCTACGCCTTATGCAAATGTAATTTTACATGCAGGCGTGATTTTTTAATAAAGGGAAGTGATGGGAATGCATATTGAAATGAAAAACATTTCAAAGGCGTTCAATGGCAATCCTGTTTTGAAGAATGCACAGTTTATGATTGAAACAGGAGAAGTCCATGCATTGATGGGGGAAAATGGAGCGGGTAAATCAACGCTCATGAAGATTTTAACAGGTGTATACAAAAAAGATGGTGGGACAATCAAGATTGATGGGCAAGAGCGCACCTTTAAAAATGCGAAAGAAGCTGAAGAGTACGGCATCGCATTTATACATCAAGAACTAAACATATTGCCGAATTTAACAGTAGCTGAAAATATGTTTCTCGGTAAAGAGTTAATGTATGGGAAAACAGGTATTTTACGCACTCGACAAATGAACGCGATTGCGCAGCAGCAACTAGCAGAGCTAGGGCTGCATGTAAGAGGCGCTATGTTAGCAGAGGAATTATCGGTTGGACAACAGCAAATTATCGAAATTGCGAAAGCATTAATGACAAACGCGAGCGTTATTATTATGGATGAACCTACTGCGGCACTGACGGATCGTGAAATCGAAACGCTCTTTACAGTAATCAATAAGTTACGTAAAGAAGGTGTTTCATTCGTGTACATTTCGCATCGTATGGAAGAGATTTTCTCAATATGTGATGCTATTACGATTTTGCGTGATGGAGAATACGTAGGAAAGAGATTAATTCCAGAAACATCATTTGATGAAGTAGTGAGTATGATGGTGGGGCGCAGCATTGGTGAACGTTACCCAGAGCGAAATAGTCAAATTGGTGATGTCATTTTTGAAATGCGTAATGGAACGAAGAAAGGGAAATTTGAAAATGTTTCGTTTCAAGTGAGGAAAGGTGAAATCCTTGGTGTAGCTGGTTTGATGGGGGCTGGTCGCACTGATATTATGAAAGCGATATTTGGTTATGAACCTTTAGACTCTGGACAAATTTTTATAAATGGACAAGAAGTAAAGATTGATAGTCCAATAGATGCAATTAGACAAAGAATTGCTTTCATTACAGAAGATAGAAAGTCTGAAGGATTAGTGTTAGATTTTTCAATTCGAGAAAATTTAGCTTTACCGAATTTAGAAAATCTTTCAAAGGGAAGTGTTCTAAGCAATGAGCTAGAACAACAGTTTACAGAGGATATGATGAAGCTTCTTAATGTGAAAGCATCTAGCGGAGAGCAGGCAGTGAAATCTCTTTCTGGTGGAAATCAGCAAAAGATTGTAATCGCAAAATGGCTAGGCATTCATCCGCAATTACTCATTTTAGATGAGCCAACAAGAGGTGTCGATGTTGGAGCGAAAAAAGAAATTTACTCTATTATGAATAAGCTTACAGAGCAAGGCGATGCCGTTATTATGGTATCATCTGAGCTTCCGGAAGTTTTAGGGATGAGTGATCGAGTTCTTGTTATTCATGAAGGAAAAGTCGGCGGAATTTTAGGGAAAGATGAGGCATCACAAGAGTCTATTATGGCACTAGCTACAGGGGGAGAGTAAGGATGGCTAAGAAGGGGAATGTATTACAACAACTCGGTTCTTTAATCGGTTTAGTATTAATTATCGTCGTAATTACAGCTTTAAATCCAGCGTTCATTGAAATTCCAAATTTATTTAATATACTGCGTCAAGTATCGATTAATGCGCTTATTGCATTTGGAATGACCTTCGTAATTTTAACAGGGGGTATTGACTTATCGGTAGGTTCTATTTTAGCATTATCAAGTGCACTTGTTGCTGGAATGATGGCAAGTGGCATGGATCCGTTCCTTGCAATGGCAGTTGGACTATTAGCAGGTCTTGTAATGGGAATTGTAAACGGTATCATCATTGCGAAAGGAAAAGTAGCTCCATTTATTGCAACTTTAGCAACAATGACTATTTTTCGTGGGTTGACGCTTGTTTATATGGACGGACGTCCGATCACTGGTCTTGGTGATCATTTAATGTTCCAAATGTTTGGTCGCGGTTATTTTCTTGGTATTCCGGTACCCGCTGTTACAATGATGATCGCTTTCGCAGTACTGTACTTCATTTTGAAGAAAACGACATTTGGTCGCCGTACATTTGCAATTGGTGGAAATGAAGAAGCAGCAGCACTATCAGGTATTAATGTTACGAGAATTAAAGTAATGATTTACGGTCTTTCCGGAATTTTGGCAGCGCTTGCAGGTATTGTCTTAACATCACGATTAGATTCTGCACAGCCGACTGCAGGTACTTCTTATGAATTAGATGCAATTGCAGCAGTTGTATTAGGTGGAACAAGTCTTTCTGGGGGAAGAGGATGGATTGTTGGTACATTCATCGGTGTACTTATTATCGGCGTACTAAATAACGGTTTAAATTTATTAGGTGTATCTTCTTTCTTCCAACAAGTTGTAAAAGGACTTGTAATCTTATTAGCTGTATTAATTGATCGTAGAAAAGAAGCGTAATGGAGGGACAGTTCATGAAGAAATGGTTACTTATACTCGTTGCATGTATTATGGTCATTACTGCTGGTTGTTCAATGGAACCGCCAGAATGGGCAAAGGATTCTAGCGATAAAGGTCGAAATAAAACTATTAAAGTTGGATTCTCTGTTTCAACTTTAAATAATCCCTTCTTTGTAACTTTGAAAAAGGGGGCAGAAAAGAAAGCGAAAGATAGTGGCATCGAATTGATTGCTGTTGATGCGCAAAATGATGCAGCAAAGCAAACGAACGATGTCGAAGATTTAATTCAAAAGGGTGTCGATGTAGTTGTTATTAATCCGACCGATTCAGATGCTGTTGCTTCAGCAGTAAGTGCAGCAAACGCAGCAAATGTTCCTGTTATTACAGTAGACCGCGTTGCGAATTCAGGTAAGGTTGTTTCTCACATTGCATCTAATAATATCGAAGGTGGTCAAATGGCTAGTGATTACATTCGTGAATTAGTCGGCGAAGGAGCAAACGTTGCTGAGTTAGAAGGAATCCCTGGATCGTCTGCTGCTCGTGAACGTGGGAAAGGATTCCATAACGTAGCCGATAAGTCTTTAAAAGTAGTTGCCAAACAAGCGGCTGATTTTGATAGAGCGAAAGGATTATCTGTTATGGAAAACATTTTGCAAGCAAATAGCGATATTAAAGCCGTGTTTGCTCATAACGACGAGATGGCATTAGGTGCACTTGAAGCATTGAAGTCTGCTGGAAAAACAGATGTAGTAGTTGTTGGATTTGATGCAACAGAAGATGCTGTGAAAGCGGTTAACGATGGGCGTATGGCTGCAACAGTCGCTCAAAAACCAGAATTAATCGGAGAGAAGGCGATGCAAACAGCAAAAGAGATAACACAAGGTAAAAAAGTGGACAAATCTATTCCGATTGAATTAGAGCTTATTAAGAAAAATAAATAAATATAAAATGAAAATTAGGAAGGAAGAACAACAAATGAAATTCTTTATTGATACAGCAAACATTAACGAAATTAAAGAGGCAAATGAATTAGGCGTATTAGCTGGAGTAACGACAAATCCATCACTTGTAGCAAAAGAAGGCGTAGATTTCCACGAGCGCATTCGTGAAATTTGCAACGTTGTAGAAGGACCTGTAAGTGCAGAAGTAATTAGCTTAGAAGCTGATAAAATGATTGAAGAAGGAAAAGAATTAGCGAAGATTGCTCCAAACGTTGTTGTAAAAGTTCCAATGACAACAGAAGGTTTAAAAGCAGTAAAAGCGTTCTCTGATTTAGGAATTCGTACAAACGTTACATTAGTATTCTCAGCAGTTCAAGCATTACTTGCTGCTCGTGCTGGTGCAACGTACGTTTCACCATTCTTAGGTCGTTTAGATGATATCGGTCATAACGGTATGGATTTAATTCGTCAAATCGCAGAAATCTTTGCAATTCATGGTATCGAAACAGAAATCATCGCAGCATCTGTACGTCACAGCGTTCACGTAACTGACGCAGCATTAAACGGTGCACATATTGCAACAATCCCAGCAAACGTAATTGCTTCATTAGTGAAGCACCCATTAACAGATCAAGGAATTGAGAAATTCTTAGCTGATTGGGAAAAAACACAAGAGAAATAATAGAAAAGCAAGAATCCTAGTTTAATTGACTAGGATTCTTTTTTATTTAAAAGAATTTTCATGCAATTTTGCATATTGTCTTTTAAATTTGTTATATAAGATATTTAATATATATCACATAACTCTTTATTTTTAATATTTCGACATAAAGTGAAACTTTAATCAGTGGGGGCTTTGTTCATCCCCCCACTGATTATTAATTGAACCAAGGGATAAAAAGATAGAGGGTCTGACCAGAAAACTGGAGGGCATGATTCTATAACAAAAAGCTTAATGTTTATAGAATTATGTCTTTTTATATAGGGAGGGTAGTAAACAGAGATTTGGACAAAAATGCACCGATTTATCTGAATTTTAAGTTTTATAAAGGGGAGAAATGGAATGAGAAGAAAAGCACCATTTAAAGTGTTGTCATCATTAGCAATTGCGGCAATTATCGGATGTACATCTGTAATGAGTGCTCCGTTAGCATATGCAGAAACGGTAGCAAAAGAGAAAGATAGTGTATCTACAACACCAATTGATTACAATTTAATTCAAGAAGATCGTTTAGCGGAAGCTCTGAAAGAAAGAGGAACAATTAATCCAGCATCTTCTAAAGAAGAGACGAAAAAAGCTGTTGAGCAATATATTGAAAAGAAACAAGGAGATCAGGCGAATAAAGAAATTCTTCCAGATGCTCACTCACAAGAAACATCTGATTTCACAAAAAAAGTAAAAGAGAAAAAGATGGAAGAAAAGGAAAATGTAAAAAAGGCTGAAAAAAATGTTAGCCTTGAGCAAAAGCCAGAACCAAATAAAAAGCAATTGAATGGGCAAGTTCCAACTTCAAAAGCAAAGCAAGCTCCATATAAGGGATCTGTTCGATCGGATAAAGTATTAGTGTTACTCGTTGAATTTAGTGATTATAAACATAATAATATTGATCAAACACCAGGTTATATGTATTCGAAAGACTTTAGTAGAGAACATTATCAAAAGATGTTGTTCGGTAATGAGCCGTATACTTTATTTGATGGTTCAAAAGTAAAAACGTTTAAACAATACTATGAAGAGCAGTCTGGTGGTAGTTATACGACAGATGGATATGTAACGGAGTGGCTAACTGTTCCAGGAAAAGCATCTGATTATGGAGCTGATGGTAGCAGTGGTCACGATAATAAAGGTCCAAAGGGTGCACGTGATTTAGTGAAAGAAGCTTTGCATGCAGCTGCTGAGAAAGGACTAGATTTATCTCAGTTTGATCAATTTGATAGATATGATACAAACGGGGACGGGAATCAAAATGAACCTGACGGTGTAATTGATCATTTAATGGTAATCCATGCTGGTGTTGGTCAAGAAGCTGGTGGCGGTAAATTAGGTGATGATGCGATCTGGTCACATCGTTCAAAATTAGCAGTAGATCCAGTAGCGATTGAAGGTACGAAATCAAAGGTAGATTACTTTGGTGGTAAAGTAGCAGCACATGATTACACAATTGAACCAGAAGATGGAGCTGTAGGTGTGTTTGCACATGAATTTGGACATGATCTTGGATTACCAGATGAATATGACACGAAATATACTGGAAATGGTTCACCAGTCGAAGCTTGGTCATTAATGAGTGGAGGTAGTTGGACAGGGAAAATCGCAGGAACAGAGCCGACTAGTTTTTCACCACAAAATAAAGACTTCTTACAAAAGAATATGGGTGGCAACTGGGCAAAAATATTAGAAGTAGATTACGATAAAATTAAGAGTGGTGTGGGAGTTCCTACCTATATTGATCAAAGTGTTACGAAATCAAATCGTCCAGGCGTTGTACGTGTTAACTTACCAGGTAAAAGTGTTGAAACGATTAAACCGGAGTTTGGAAAGCATGCATATTATAGTACAAGAGGCGATGATATGCATACAACGTTAGAGACACCATTCTTTGATTTAACAAAGGGAACAAATGCAAAATTCGATTATAAAGCAAATTATGAGTTAGAAGCAGAGTGCGATTTCGTCGAAGTACATGCAGTAACAGAAGATGGAACGAAAACATTAATTGATAGACTTGGGGAAAAAGTAGTCCAAGGAGATAAAGATACAACAGATGGGAAATGGATTGATAAATCATATGATTTAAGTCAATTTAAAGGCAAAAAAGTGAAACTACAATTCGACTATATTACAGATCCGGCTGTAACATATAAAGGTTTTGCGATGGACAATGTAAATGTAACTGTTGATGGACAAGTTGTATTTTCTGATGATGCAGAAGGACAGTCTAAAATGAATTTAAATGGTTTTGTTGTTTCTGATGGGACAGAGAAGAAAGCTCATTATTACTACTTAGAGTGGAGAAATTATGCGGGATCAGATAATGGTTTAAAAGCAGGAAAAGGTCCAGTGTATAATACAGGTCTTGTCGTTTGGTATGCAGATGATAGTTTCAAAGATAACTGGGTTGGGGTGCATCCAGGTGAAGGATTCCTTGGTGTTGTAGATTCTCATCCAGAAGCGCTAGTTGGTAATTTAAACGGAAAACCAGCATACGGTAATACAGGCATGCAAATTGCAGATGCAGCATTTTCATTTGATAAAACACCAGCATGGAGTGTAAATTCATTAACACGTGGTCAGTTTAACTATTCTGGATTACAAGGTGTTACAACTTTTGATGATTCAAAAGTATATAGTAACAAGCAAATTGCAGACGCAGGAAGAAAAGTTCCAAACCTTGGACTTAAATTCCAAGTTGTTGGACAGGCAGAAGATAAATCGGCAGGCGCTGTTTGGATTAAACGTTAATAACATAAAAGCACATTCTTCATATGAAGAGTGTGCTTTTTAATTTGTACAGTAAGTTATTATTTTAGTTTATCCCGCATTAACGGTCAGTAAGATCCCCACCTCAAAATTCAGTGGAAGTAAAGAAGTTAGTTGTGAGATCAACTGCCCGTAAAAGCCCGATTGGTTCAACTAATAATCAGTGGGGAGGAACAAAACCCCCACTGATTAAAGTTTCACTTTATGTAATACAAGTGTTTATTCATGTGTACTGTATCAAATTATGTGGGGAAAGGAAATATTTCCGAGGAAATTGTCGAAGTATCGTCAGTATTTATAAACTTTCTGTTTAAAAGAAGAGATGTATTATTGCCTTTACGGCTCAATTTATTTACATTGTTATTTGGTTATACACAAAAGTAATATATTGGGCAAAAAGAGTTCTATTCGATAGGGCTCTTTGGTTTTGTATTTGATATACAAATATTAACCTCGATTGTTTGGAAATGTATCTTCTTGTTTAGCGTCAGTTGGACTTTAACTGCAGTTTTTGTTTTTCGTTTATATGAAGAGCGAGATGAGCCATTACCTTTTATATTTAAATTAATTGGCATTATTCCAACGCTTCCATTGTATTATGGATTATATAAATATGCATTTTAAAAAAGACAACGATGGATTATCCCATCATTGTCTTTTTTACTTTGCTTCTTACATAAATCATCCCAGCAAATGTTAATAAAAATGCTGTCCCGATAATGAAGCTGATGCTAGGTGATGCTCCGATTGCGCCGACTGTAAAGGAGCCAGCAACAACTCCTAATGAGAAGAAGGCATAAAATAATCCGAATGCCTTTCCGCGATTATCGTCTGTAGTATTTTCAACAAGTAAAGCGTTAATAGACGGAAAGAGGATTGCGAATCCAATTCCATAAATCATCATTACGATAAAGAGCATACCTTTTGTAGCAAATAATCCGAGTAAAGATAATGCGAATGCCATAACTGCAATTCCGATTAGCATTAGTTTCGAACGATTAAATCGATCATAAATACGATTTGTTGGAAGCAAGAAGAAGAGGATAGCAGTTATACCAAATACACTTAACATCATGCCTGTTGTAGATGCTTTAAGCGCTAATGCCTCAACTTTTACTGGTAACATATAAGTGACAATTCCTTGTGAAAACATTAATGTGAAAGCACCAATATATGCTTGTAATAACGGTTCTGATTTTAAAAGTTCAACCATATCTTCTTTGTTCATCATTTGCGTTCTTGATGTATCTTTTCTTGATACGTTATTTGGTAAGAAGAATAGAGATACGATCGTACCAAGAGCCATTAAAATAGAAATAGTAATGAAGACCCACTCTACGCCAGCTGTTGCTTTCATAATACCGCTGAAAGCAGGTCCTACGATTGCGGCTGTTCCAACAGCAGCACCAGATAGAGCCATTGCTTTTCCTTGTCTTTTTGCATTTGTTTGTTTTGATAAAAATGTAAAGGCAGCAGGAATTAAAAAGCCATCACTAAATCCATGCATAAAGCGCACAACTAATAGTTGTTCACCACTTTGAACAACGGTGTATAACAAGACTATGAAACTCGTAATTCCCATGCTTATATAAAGGATTTTTTTTGCACCAAATTTATCGACAGCGGCTCCAGCAATAATATTACCGATCATATTAGCGAATGAGTACATACCGACAACTAGCCCGATAATAAGAGGAGTTCCTCCAAGGCTTTGAGCGAAAGTACTCATAATAGGTAATTGTGAAAATGTATCTAAAAATGCCACGATAACGATAAAGTAAATAAAATATTTCAAGCGATATTCACCTCTCCTATGCTATTATGGCACAATGCTAATTTCACCTGCAATGAAATTGAATTAACAGATGTGGAAAAAAGTACAAAGTGACAAAATATTGAACTTTATTTGTAAAAAATTAGTGGGGATGTGATTGTTTTTTTGAAATATATGGATAGAAGTATTATAATAGAATTGTAAACTTCACCAGGTTAAGTATATACATAGAGAGGGATGTATAAAATGAAAGCACTACTTTGGCATAATCAACGTGATGTACGAGTAGAAGAAGTACCAGAACCAACAGTAAAACCAGGAACAGTGAAAATCAAAGTTAAATGGTGTGGTATTTGTGGGACAGACTTGCATGAATATTTAGCAGGGCCTATTTTTATTCCAACAGAAGAACATCCATTAACACATGTGAAAGCACCTGTTATTTTAGGTCATGAGTTTAGTGGTGAGGTAATAGAGATTGGTGAAGGAGTTACATCTCATAAAGTGGGAGACCGCGTTGTTGTAGAGCCAATTTATTCTTGTGGTAAATGTGAAGCTTGTAAACATGGACATTACAATGTTTGTGAACAACTTGTTTTCCACGGTCTTGGCGGAGAAGGCGGCGGTTTCTCTGAATATACAGTAGTACCAGAAGATATGGTTCATCACATTCCAGATGAAATGACGTATGAACAAGGTGCGCTTGTAGAACCAGCAGCAGTAGCAGTTCATGCAGTACGTCAAAGTAAATTAAAAGAAGGGGAAGCTGTAGCGGTATTTGGTTGCGGTCCAATTGGACTTCTTGTTATCCAAGCAGCTAAAGCAGCAGGAGCAACTCCTGTTATTGCAGTTGAACTTTCTAAAGAACGTCAAGAGTTAGCGAAATTAGCAGGTGCGGATTATGTATTAAATCCAGCAACTCAAGATGTGTTAGCTGAAATTCGTAACTTAACAAATGGTTTAGGTGTAAATGTTAGCTTTGAAGTAACAGGTGTTGAAGTTGTACTACGCCAAGCGATTGAAAGTACAAGCTTCGAAGGACAAACTGTAATTGTTAGTGTATGGGAAAAAGACGCAACAATTACTCCAAATAACTTAGTATTAAAAGAAAAAGAAGTTATTGGTATTTTAGGATACCGTCACATCTTCCCAGCTGTTATTAAATTGATTAGCTCCGGTCAAATTCAAGCAGAGAAATTAATTACGAAAAAAATTACAGTGGATCAAGTTGTTGAAGAAGGATTTGAAGCACTTGTAAAAGATAAAACACAAGTGAAAATTCTTGTTTCACCTAAATAAGATAGAATCGAATAGAGTAGCCCTTTTCTAGAAATAGAAGAGGGCTACTTTTTTTCTATACTGAAAGGTGATAGACTTTCCTTTGACTCAATGTATTTTTGTTTGGAAGGGAGAATCTAATGCTTTCATTTTTGTTAACTTTAAAGCGAATGTTAAGAGCCTGTTTACGAGCGTGGAAAGATAAAGAATTTCAAGTATTATTTGTATTAACAATTTTGACTTTAATATCGGGTACGATTTTTTATAGTACAGTTGAAGGATTACGTCCTATTGACGCTTTATATTTTAGTGTGGTCACGTTGACGACTGTCGGTGATGGGAATTTTAGTCCGCAAACTGATTTCGGAAAGATATTTACAATCTTATACATATTTATTGGGATTGGACTAGTGTTTGGATTTATTCATAAGTTAGCAGTTAATGTACAATTGCCAAGTATATTATCGAATAGAAAAAAAGAGTAAAGCATTCAGATGCTTTACTTTTTTTTTACATTAGTTTAGACAAGCCTTAATAATAGTTTATTAAAATGAAAGTGTATTCATTCATTATATTCACTGTGTATAAAGTTATAATGATATGAACATTTGCATATTTTAATTTATTGATAGAAATTTCATGAAAGGTGGGATATTCTAGTCATAGGTTAACCGGATGACATCATAGGATCCTAACAAAATGTTTACAATAATTCAATTATAAAATGGAGGATTTTATATGAAAAAGAAAGTACTTGCTTTAGCGGCAGCTATTACATTAGTTGCTCCATTACAAAGTGTTGCATTTGCTCATGAAAATGATGGGGGACAGAGATTTGGAGTTATTCCGCGCTGGTCTGCTGAAGATAAACATAAAGAAGGCGTGAATTCTCATTTATGGATTGTAAACCGTGCAATTGATATTATGTCTCGTAATACAACACTTGTAAAACAAGATCGAGTTGCACTATTAAATGAATGGCGTACTGAGTTAGAGAACGGTATTTATGCTGCTGACTATGAAAATCCTTATTATGATAATAGCACATTTGCTTCACATTTCTATGACCCTGACAATGGGAAAACTTATATTCCATATGCAAAGCAGGCAAAGGAAACAGGAGCTAAATATTTTAAATTAGCTGGTGAGTCTTATAAAAATAAAGATATGAAACAAGCGTTCTTCTATTTAGGATTATCTCTTCATTATTTAGGGGATGTAAACCAACCGATGCATGCGGCAAACTTTACGAATCTATCGTATCCACAAGGATTCCATTCTAAATATGAAAACTTTGTAGATACGATAAAAGATAATTATAAAGTAACGGATGGAAATGGATATTGGAACTGGAAAGGTACGAATCCAGAAGATTGGATTCATGGAGCGGCAGTAGTTGCGAAACAAGATTACGCTGGCATTGTAAATGATAATACGAAAGATTGGTTCGTGAGAGCTGCTGTATCACAAGAATATGCAGATAAATGGCGCGCTGAAGTTACACCAATGACAGGTAAGCGTTTAATGGATGCACAACGTGTTACTGCTGGATATATTCAGCTTTGGTTTGATACGTACGGAAATCGTTAAGTATTTAAAAAAGGTCAAATCTCAGAATAGAGTATTTGGCCTTTTTATCACTATACAATACATGGAGGTATGAAACGTGAAAGGTAAATTGCTAAAAGGTGTACTTAGCTTAGGTGTTGGTTTAGGAGCTTTATATAGCGGAACGTCAGCTCAAGCAGAAGTGTCTACAAATCAAAATGATACATTAAAAGTGATGACGCATAATGTATATATGCTATCAACAAACTTATATCCGAACTGGGGACAAACTGAGCGTGCTGATTTAATCGGGGCGGCAGATTATATAAAGAATCAAGATGTAGTTATATTAAATGAAGTGTTTGATAATAGCGCTTCAGATCGTTTATTAGGGAATTTGAAGAAAGAATATCCAAATCAAACAGCAGTATTAGGTCGTAGTAGTGGAAGTGAATGGGATAAAACGTTAGGAAACTATTCATCTTCAACTCCTGAAGATGGTGGCGTTGCGATTGTGAGCAAATGGCCAATCGCTGAAAAGATTCAATATGTATTTGCAAAAGGATGCGGGCCAGATAATTTATCGAATAAAGGATTTGTATACACGAAAATTAAGAAAAATGATCGTTTCGTTCACGTGATTGGGACGCATTTGCAGGCTGAAGATAGTATGTGCGGAAAAACTTCACCAGCATCTGTACGTACGAACCAATTAAAAGAAATTCAAGATTTTATTAAAAATAAAAATATACCAAATAATGAGTATGTGTTAATTGGTGGTGATATGAACGTAAATAAGATAAATGCAGAGAACAATAATG
Organism: Bacillus cereus group sp. MYBKT14-1; assembly: GCF_051915185.1. NCBI lineage: Bacteria > Bacillati > Bacillota > Bacilli > Caryophanales > Bacillaceae > Bacillus > Bacillus cereus group sp. MYBKT14-1. The sequence goes on from NZ_JBQAEF010000010.1 coordinate 154,409, forward strand.
ATTCAGAGTATGCATCTATGTTTAAAACATTGAACGCTTCTGTACCATCTTATACTGGACATACAGCGACTTGGGATGCAACGACAAACAGTATTGCAAAATATAATTTCCCTGATAGTCCTGCCGAATATTTAGATTATATTATTGCAAGCAAAGACCATGCGAACCCATCGTATATAGAGAATAAGGTGTTACAGCCGAAATCTCCACAATGGACTGTTACATCATGGTTCCAAAAATATATGTATAATGATTACTCTGATCATTATCCAGTAGAGGCGACTATTTCTATGAAGTAGTTTCAAAAAGTTTCTTCGTAAAGAAGAAACTTTTTTTATTTGCAAACAGGAAAATCATACTTTCTTTCCAATATGTATAAGACATATTGAAAAGAGGAGAGAAAAATGTGGATCGAGGAATTTTTAAAGAAGTTCCATTACCGTGTGCATTTTTGGATGAAGTGGCTTTAGATAGAAATATTCAATCGATTATAGAGTTAAGTGGAAATAAGAAGATTCGTATAGCGAGTAAATCGTTACGTTCTGTTCCGATTATGCAAAAGATTTTAGCTGCAAATGATCGATTTCAAGGTATTATGTGCTTTTCACCTAGAGAGGTTTTATTTTTAATAGAACAAGGATTTAATGATTTATTGCTCGGATATCCTGCTTATGATGAAAGAGCTTTGTGTGAAATTAGTTTGCTAACAAAGAAAGGTTTCATTATAACTTGTATGGTGGATTGTGAAGAGCATATTGTGTATTTAGAAAAAATTGCTGAGAAATCTAAAGGATGTTTTCGTGTTTGTTTGGATATTGATATGAGTAGTCGTTTCTTTCAATTTCATTTTGGTGTACAAAGATCCCCAGTAAAAAATGTGCAGGATGCGTTGAAAGTAGTAGAAAAGGTGAGAAGGTCATCATATTTAATGTTAGATGGTGTGATGGGTTATGAAGCTCAAATTGCTGGGGTGGGAGACCATATACCGAATCAATGGCTGAAAAGTAAAGTGATTTCGTATTTAAAGCAGAAATCAGTGCTAGAAGTGAAAGAAAGAAGAGAACATATTGTAAAAGCAATACAAAAACTTGGTATTGAGCTAAGGTTTGTAAATGGAGGCGGAACAGGAAGCATAAAAACAACTGAGAAAGATAATTCAGTTTCAGAGATTACAATAGGTTCTGCTTTTTATTCTCCGAAGCTGTTTGATTATTATAAAGAGGTGAAATTTCATCCAGCGGTCGGATTTGCTTTACCAGTTGTGCGTAAACCAGTCCCGTTTATTTACACTTGCCTAGGTGGTGGGTATATTGCTTCAGGAGCAGTTGGAAAAGATAAAGAGCCTGAAGTTTGGAGACCGAAGGGTGCAAAACTATTAGCTTTAGAAGGTGCTGGCGAGGTACAAACGCCAATTTTTTATAGCGGCGAGGAACGAGTGGATATAGGAGAGTCCATTTTGTTTCGTCATAGTAAGGCTGGTGAATTATGTGAGCGCTTTCCTTTTTTGTATCGTGTTAAAAAAGGAGAGATTGTTGGGGAGTATTCAACATATCGGGGGGATGGCCAATGCTTTCTATAAAGGGGAAAAAGTGGAGAAATTGGACAGGGAATGTAGAAGGAACGCCGCATTATACGATGTATCCAGAAAGTATACAAGATGTAGTAGAAGTTGTGGGGCTTGCGCGAAAAAAGGGAAAGAAAATTCGTGTTGTCGGTTCAGGACACTCGTTTACCCCCCTTGTGCAAACGGAAGAAGTTTTAGTTTCTTTAGATGAATTGAAGGGTATTGTGAATATTGATGCAGAGAAGATGGTTGCTGAAGTATGGGCAGGAACAAAGTTATATGATTTAGGGAAGTTACTTGAGGAAAAAGGCTATGCGCAAGAAAATTTAGGGGATATTGATTCACAATCTATTGCAGGAGCGATTAGTACGGGGACTCATGGAACGGGTATTACCTTTGGGAGTTTATCAACACAAGTTATAGAGATTACGGCAGTTCTATCTAATGGTGAGAGTATAGTTTGTTCGGAAACTGAGAACGTAGAATATTGGAGAGCGTTTCAGTTGTCACTTGGAATGTTAGGTATCATTGTAAAGATAAAATTAAAGGTTATTCCAGCGTATTCACTCGTTTATGAAAGTGAAAAACAGTCATTATCCACTGTAATGAACAAACTAGAAGAATATAAGAAGCATCGTCATTTTGAATTTTTCGTTTTTCCTTATTCTGATGAAGTACAAGTAAAACTTACGAACGAAACAACGAATACAGGCAGTGATTTGAAATGGCATAAATTAAAGGTGGAGTTACTTGAAAATAGGATGTTCTCTTTACTATCTAAAGGGTGTAAATGGTTTCCTTCTATAAGTAAAGGAGTGAGTCGATTATCAGCTAAAGCTGTACCAAACACAAAAATAATTGGCCCGAGCTATGAAGTATTTGCTACATCACGTACGGTACCATTTTATGAAATGGAGTATAGCATTCCTTCAAAGTATATGAGGACGGTTGTAGAAGAAATCTCAAATCTTATTGAAAAGAAAAAGTATAAGGTGCACTTCCCGATCGAATGCCGCTATGTGAAAGGTGATGATATATGGCTTAGTCCAGCCTATGGAAGAGATTCAGCGTATATCGCTGTTCATATGTATAAAGGTATGAAATATGCTGCTTACTTTGGCGAAGTGGAAAAAATTTTTCTGAAGTATGAAGGGCGTCCGCATTGGGGGAAAATGCATACATTATCGTATGAGCAATTACAAGATATATATCCAGAGTTTCATTCGTTTTTACAGGCGAGGAAGTCTCTAGATGAACTTGGAATGTTTTTTAATCCTTATGCAGAAAAGTTATTTATCCCGCTATTTGCCGGGCAGTAAGACCCCCACTGATTAAATTTTCACATTATGTATATAAAAAAGCTGACAAATAATTATTTGTCAGCTTTTTTTAGTGTAATTGCATTTCTTGTATGACTAATATGTTCATAAAATAGTAGTTTATCACGGCTAAATACATGCAGTAAAACATGAATAATGAATAGGCCGTTAATGATAAATAGGAATAACAATGTAACGAGTAATACTAAAGGTTCTGTATGATTTAACATAGAGCTACTAGAAAGAATATAATTGATTCCGCCTAACGCAAAATAAAATATACCGTAGCGAATAAATAGTTCTTTTAATGTAATACGATCTGATTTTCCTTTCAGATGAATGCGAAGCAATGCTTTCCCAATTGTTTTTCCATTTGTAAAGTATGGAATAAGAATAAAATAAATAAGGATTGAACACGTAATGAAAATGAGTTCATACATATTCGTGTAAGATTGCATATTAGAAACGAAGAAAGAATTTCCTTTGTTTTTAACGACAGGTACGACGATAGATAAGAAAATCCAATCAATTTGCATTGCGATAAGGCGACGAATGAATCCGACTGGTTTCGTTTCCAAATCAATATGACTATCTAACTCGTTTGTCTTCGGAAGGAAGTACGTAAATATTGGTGCAATGATAAAACCAATTACGCCACCTAATGTATTTAAAAACAAATCATCGATATCAAATAATCGGTATGCACAATTGTATATACCGTATAATCCAGTCACTTGTGTTAGCTCGAAAAATAGTGAAAGGAAAAAGGAAATGCAAATTGTTTGTAAGAAACTACGTCGGAAATAATAACGTAAGTAAATACCGAATGGAACAGTTAATAGAACATTAAATGCAACTTGTAAAAACGCAGACTCTTTTAATAAGTAGAAATAAGTAGCTGGTTTCGTTAAAACTGCCGATGTATGACTACTAATCTCTTGTATGAAATAAAATGGTGAGAGTTGCATGTGTTGTGTATTAGCTGGTTGTAGGCTACAAGTATCAAACGTTTGTGGTAACGGCAAAATAACAAGAAAATAGGCATTTAATAAGTAAAGTAATAATGAGTATAAAATAAATGAGCGCCATTTATTTAAATAACCGTATTTTCGATAATTAAATATTAAAAAAGGGATTAAAAGAAACATTGCTAAAAAGGGGAATAAAATAAATGCTGTTTTTACTGGAAATAAATATGCAGTCAAAGTAAAACTCCTTTCAATGAAAATTCGTTTATCATTATAGCGCTAAAAATATTTAAATACAAAGTTAAAATCTTTCGAAATAGAAATAATTACTAATTTTATAGGAATTAAGTTATAATAAATTTAATATGAGGATATTATGATTATGTAAGTTGAGAGAGGGTACAAGAGATGCGATATGAACTTTTTTCTGTAAGTGGGGATCATATTACGACTTTTGAAAGTGCATGGCGTTTTCAGGAGGGAGAACAGATTTTTGTTCATGATGATCAAACAAAAAGAAACTTTATTATTATTCGTCTGACGCATGATGTATTTCAACAAAATAAACATGTTATTCGTTTGTATTGTCAAGAGAAGAAAGTGTATGCATAAGAGAAGCCCTCTTACAGTATGAAAAGTAAGAGGGTCCTTATCTTGTTATTTGTGAACAGCCCGATTGATGAGGGCTGATTAAAGTTTCACTTTATCATTTTGCCCCTCGTAAGGAATAAAAAGAGAAGGGTTAATGCACATAGGTAGCATTTGATTTGGAAGAAAGTATATAGCCTTGTATTTTGTGCTTCAAAGTTACATGGCCTTCTCTTTGAGAAAGCCATGTATGGTAATCTTGTTGTGTTTTCCATAACAGACGAATCATATATTCTGCCTTATCATTTGTACGATGAACATGTGAAAACTCTATGTTAATACAACCGTTCGTTCCAGGGGAAGGATAATATTGTTTAAGCCCATAAAGTAGCTCATTTTCATATTCGTACTTAATGTGAATGAGTTTAGTAACTATAAACATATAAACACCTCTTTTATGATAATAGTAGGAAAGATAGAATTACTGTAATAGTAAACTTAAATAATATTATACTATTCAGAAAATTCTAAGTAAATAATAGATTTTAACTTAATAGATGTATAAAAAAGCGAGTCATTCTATTACACTAGATGACTCGCTTTCAATTTGTAAGTTTTACTTTATAAGAAAATAAGAGTAAGTACACCTACGATAATACAATAGAAAGAGAAATATTTTAAATTTCCTTTTGCCATAATGTTCATAAACCATTTTAGTGAAATATACGTCATGATAAATGTTGCGATGAATGCAACGACATATGGTACGAATAATGTGTCTAGATTTGGATCATTTGCAATGTCTGTAATGCTTAACAATAAGCCACCTAAGCTAACAGGAATGTATAGTAAGAATGAGAAGCGAAGTGCTGTTTCTTGCTTCATACCAAGTAACATTGCTGCTACGATTGTGGCACCAGATCGGCTTATTCCGGGAATCAGTGCGCAAGCTTGTGCTAATCCGACGATGATTGCATCTTTCATAGAAAGGTCGCCATCATTTTTACGACCGCGTAAATTTCTAATAATCCAAAGGCCGACAGCAGTAATAAGAAGGGAAATCCCAACCATCTTCACACCTTTTAAGTACTGATCGATGTAATCTTTAAATAAAACACCAATAACACCTGCTGGAATGGTTGCAATAACAAGATAAATAATAAAGAAGAAATCTGATTTTGCGTCTTCTGCTCTTGTAAATATATAAGAGAGACCATTCTTCGTTAGACGAATTAAATCATTTCTATAAATAAGTAATACAGCTAATAATGAAGCTGAATTAACAAGTAGTTCGAAGCTAAACCCTTCTATTTTTAGTCCTAGCAAATGTTGTGCTAAAACGAGATGACCACTTGAAGAAATCGGAATTGGTTCTGTTAGTCCTTGGAACAGACCGAGAATTAAATATTTTAAAACGTAGTAAAATTGTTCCATAATAACCTCCTTGTTTATTAGTTGAAAGAAACAACTTTTCCATTATAACAAAGATATGGATGAATATTGAAAAGAAATAAATATTCAAAATAAAATAAAAATCCCTTATAGCAGTATAAGGGATTTTTATTTTTAATTAAGAAGTTACTGTTTCTTGAAGACTTTTAGACAATTGAACATCGACTTTTTCAGCATCATGAATATGATTCATAATAGTAGTATTTAATTTTTGGAACATTTGTTGTGTGTTAGCGAATTCTCGTAATATGTCATCATTACAAGACTTTTGGTTTTCGATAGCCTTAATAACATTTGTAGCACCATTTTGTAACGTTTGAATCATAACTAAAATATTTTCAATTCTAGCATTTGTATCGGCGCTCATTTCTACACCTTCATCGACTAAATGTAAATTATCTTTTGTGTTATCATATGCTTTTTCAATTTCTTCTTGAATTTTTTTCGTTAAGTTGCCGATGTTTTTTGTACTTTCTGCTGTACTTTCCGCTAGTTTTCTTACTTCATTGGCAACGACAGCGAATCCTTTACCGTGCTCTCCAGCACGTGCGGCTTCAATACTCGCATTTAATGCAAGTAAATTTGTTTGTGCTGCAATGTTTTGAATGACTTCTACAATTTGCTCGATTTCCTTTGAGCGTTCGCTTAGATGATTCATACTATTAGACGTGCGTTGAGATTGTTCACCTAATTTATTAATTACAATAAGTAAGCGGTGAACGGATTCTTTTCCTTCATTAGAGCAGTCAATAATTTCTGCAATAGACTGAATTAAGCTTTGTTCCTTTTGTAACATTTCATTATTTAACTCATTGGAATGTGTCGTACGTGTTGAAACATTTTCGAAACATGAACTTAATTGTTGAACTAAGTTTTGAAGTGTATTGTGTTGGTTATTTACAAGTTGATGCTCTTGGACAACGCTTTGTACACGATCGTGGATAGTAGAAATAGTCTCTTGCTTTTCAATATCTTTTTGTTTTAATTCTGCTTCTAATTCTTGTATACGCTCTTCTAATTGAGCAATTGTATGTTGGAGTGATTTTTTTTGAGTAAACATGTATTTATTTCAACCGCCTTCGAAAGTTATATTTTCTCTATATTTGGATTTTAGCATCTTTTGTATTTTTTAAATATAGGAATTGTTAAATATTTAAGAATCTATTACATTTTATTCATAATTCTCTTTTTTTCGTCACGAAAAATAAACTGTATTTAATCGTTTTGTAAACAAACTGTAAAATAAATCATGTATAACTGTATAAGAAGGGAGTCGGATTATGAACTATTTTAAGCGAATCAGCTGTCTAGTATTAGCAGGAATTATCGGTCTTTCTAGTACAGTCGCTGTTAAAGCAGAGTCAAACGACGAGAAACTTAACAACATGCAACAGCAATTGCAACAAAACGATGCAGAAATGCAAAAGAAAGAGCAAGAAAAGCAAGCTGTTAGTAAAGAAATTAAAGGTATCGAAAACGAACTACATAATTTAAATAATACAATTGCAAAAAATAAAGAGGATCAAGCTGCTATTCAACGTAAAATTGATGAAACACATAAGCAGATTGAGCAAAAAAAGCAAGAAATTGTCGTTTTGGAGGATAAAGTCCTTGCTCGTAAAGATATTATGAGAAAACGTATGGTTTCTGTTCAAAACAGTTCAAATACAAGTTTAGTAGTAGAAGTTGTAGTAGAGTCAAAAAACTTTGCAGACTTCTTACAACGTATGAACGCAGTTTCTACTATTCTAGAAGCTGATAAAGAAATTTTACGTCTACAAGAACAAGATCTTCGTCAAATTGAAGAAGATAAGAAAACAATTGACGAAAAAGAAGCATCTTTAGTAATAGACAAACAAAAATTAGCAAAAGCGCAAGCTGAACTGCAAGATAACTTGAAAAAACGTCAAGATAACTTACAAACAGTTCAAGCTAAATATAATGAAGTTGCAAGTCAACTTAATTTAGCAGCGGAAGAGAAAGCTAAAATTGAATCAAATATGAAGACAGTACAAGAAACGATTGCTCGTGAGCAAGAAGCAGCAAGAATCGCAGCGGAAGAGCGTGCAAAAGCAGAAGCGGCTGCAAAAGCAGAGCAAGAAGCTTTAGCGAAAGCACAAGCAGAAATTGCTGAAAAGCAAAAGCAGGAAAAAGCTAGTAAACCAGCTGAACCTGTAGCAAAAAATACAGAAACAGAGTCTAAGCCTGATACGAAACCAACTCAAGGTGGAAAAGAATTTTACGTAACAGCAACCGCTTATACAGCTGACCCATCTGAAAACGGCTATAAACCGGGTGAAACTGTAAAATCTAAGTTAGGACATAATTTAACTGCAAATCCAAACATGAAATTAATTGCTGTAGATCCATCTGTTATCCCATTAGGTTCTACTGTATATGTAGAAGGATATGGAACAGCAATTGCTGGAGATACTGGTAGTGCAATAAAAGGGCATATCATTGATCTATTAATGCCAAATTCAGCTCAAGCTAATGACTGGGGTAGAAGAACAGTTAAAGTTAAAATTTTAAACTAACAAGTAATCCAACTTTACAATACGTAGAGTTGGATTTTTTTATAATAATAATGTTAAGTTGAGTTTACATTTTGTTAAGGATAGCATACAATAATGGTGAGAGGTGGTAAATTTGACCATTTTAAACAGAGTAAAAGAATTAAGAGCTCGTTTTAACTTTACGCAAAGTGTATTAGCAGAAAAGGTTGGAGTAACGAGACAAACAATTGCTGCAATTGAAAAAGGGGATTACGTTCCTTCGTTGTTATTAGCACTTACGATTTGTGATGTGTTTCAGTTAAAGATGGAAGACGTGTTTGTTTTAAATAAGGAGGGGGAAGAGGATGAATAGAATTGTTTTTTCTTATATCATAAACGTGCTTTATACTGCTTTAGTATGCTGGACATTTGTTGAATTTTATAGTGTCATTACAGAGTTAGCAGATATAATTAAAAACGAGAAATTCCCATTTGAAGTATGGTTTAATGGAGTACCATTCATTTTATTATTTATTGGAGCAATTATAGTTACAATTTTTTATAGAATTCAAAAGAAAAAATATAAGAATTTATCTTTTTGGATGTATCCATTATTATTTCCGCTAGAAGATGAACGTGAAAAAGCGATTACGGATAAAGCTTGTCGAACAACATTTGTATCGTTATGGTTTGTGTTACCTTGTGCAGTTGGATTTTTAACTTTTTCACCTATTATTAATGGATATCTTCCTGGATACCCATTATATATTCTATTTTTTATTTTCTTTATTCAAATGACAGTATTTCACGTATCACTATACAGAAATAAATTAGCTGAAAAGAAACCTTCTTGCACCGCAAGAAGGTTTCTTTTCAGCTAATACTTGTACATATAGCGATATTATTTTATCATTTTATATAGAGTAAGATTTTGTAAGGGAAAGGAACTGTGTATGAATAAGCAAAGAATTTATAGTATAGTAGCAATTCTGCTATTTGTTGTAGGTGGCGTATTAATTGGAAAGCCATTTTATGATGGATATCAGGCTGAAAAGAAACAGACTGAAAATGTGCAGGCTGTTCAAAAGATGGATTATGAAAAGCATGAGACGGAATTTGTAGATGCTTCCAAAATTAATCAACCAGACTTGGCGGAAGTAGCGAATGCATCATTAGATAAGAAACAAGTAATTGGTCGTATTTCGATTCCAAGTGTTTCAGTAGAACTGCCTGTTTTAAAAGCTTCTACTGAAAAAAACTTATTATCAGGTGCAGCGACAGTAAAAGAGAATCAAGTTATGGGAAAAGGAAATTACGCATTAGCAGGACATAATATGTCTAAAAAAGGTGTTTTATTTAGTGATATAGCTTCTTTGAAAAAAGGCGATAAAATTTATTTGTATGACAATGAAAATGAATATGAGTATGCGGTTACTGGTGTATCTGAAGTGACTCCGGATAAGTGGGAAGTTGTAGAGGATCATGGGAAAGATGAGATAACGCTTATTACATGTGTATCTGTAAAGGATAATTCTAAGCGTTATGTTGTTGCTGGTGATTTAGTAGGAACGAAGGCGAAGAAGTAAAAAAGAAGGTGAACTCTTTAAAGAGTTCACCTTCTTTTTTACTAATGTTGAGAAATAATAGAATATTTTGGTTCGTATTTAAGTATTCTTCTATTTATGTATAATAAAGTTAGAATTCTATATTTTGGGAGGAACAAGAGTGAGACAACAGGTGAAGAAACTTCTTTTAACAACGAGTATAGCGTTATTGGTAGTTCCAATTTCAGCTTATGCGCATCCAGGGCGTACAGATGCTAATGGCGGACATACGTGTCGTACAAATTGTGAGAAATGGGGATTACAGTACGGAGAATATCATTATCACAATAAACCAGCTTCTAGTAGTGGCGCAACGAGCCCAGCCCCTAGCCAGAATAATAATAGTGCTGTAGAAGCTGAGAGACAAGCAGAAGCACAGCGCAATACTGAGGCTGAAAAACAACGTGCTGCAGAAGCGCAACGCAACGCTGAGGCTGAAAAACAACGTAATGCAGAAGCACAGCGTAAAGCTGAAGAAGAGAGACAACGTGTAGCCGAGGAACAAAGAAAAGCTGAAGAGGCACGTAAACAAGAGGAAGCGCAGCGCCAAGCTGATATGGAAAAAGGTCAACTTGAAGGTCAAAAGAATGGAGAAACTGATTTTAAGGCAGGAAAAAATGATGTAGAAGTGCATGTAGCTGGAAAATCTGATGCATATAAACAAGCGTTTAAAGCGACTTATGCAGCCGCATGGTCTTTAGAAGAGCAGAAGAAAACGCATTTTGAAAAAGGAAAAGAACAAGGTTTAGCACAAGAGACGATGGACGATAGTCAAGTTGCTCCAGAGTTTAAGGTAAACTTTACAGACGGATTCAAAGTAGGGAATAAAGAAAGAACAGAAAAAATTGAAAAAGAGCAAGCTGAGTTAGGGGAAAAGACAGGGAAAGAATTAGCTGAAAAGAATCCTGGAAATAGAGAGAAAGAAGTATACGTGAAGGCATATGAAACAGCGTATGAAAAAGGCTATAAATCTACAAAAAAGGCAGTAGAAAAAGCTGGCTATAAGTATGCATTTGAAAACTATGATTTAAAAGTTCCTGCTAAGTATGAAAGAAATGAATTGTTAAAGAAATGGTTTACTGAAGGATTTAAATCGAATAAAAAAGCAGCGGAAATTCGAGAAGAAGGGTATAAAAAGGGAGACAGCTGGTTCTCATTCTTCTATAAGAGTTTCGTACCAAGTGAATATAAAGAACATAAAGAGCTGTACGAACAAGCAATTGAAAAAGGTAAAACAGCATAAAAAAAGATGAGGAGAAATTCCTCATCTTTTTTAATCCATCCATTTCACTAATTTTTTAGAAATTAATAATAAAACACAACCTAGTACAATTGCCACAGCGCCAATAACTGTGAATACTTCAGCGTATCCAAGTGAAGTTGTGAAGCTTGCAAGTTGTCCTCCTAAAATGTTGGCGATACCTGAACTTGCTAGCCATACACCCATTAGTAAAGATGCTAATTTTACCGGAGCAAGCGCACTAACCATTGATAGTCCGACAGGTGATAAGAATAGCTCACCTAACGTATGGAAAAGATACGTAAAGACGATAAACAGTAAGTTTGCTTTTTCTGTAATGTTATGTTCATCACTACCTGTTTTTAATGTAGCGATAACGAGAATGATATAACCAATACCGAGCAAGATCATACCAAGTCCCATTTTAGTTGGGATTTTTAAATCACCCTGCTTGCGAGTTGCAAGTTTTGCCCATAATGCAGAAATGACTGGAGCAAGTAAAATAATAAATAATGGATTGACCGATTGGAACCAAGATGTTGGAACTTCCCATCCGAACACAGAGCGGTCTACAAATTTGTTTGTATATAATGTTAATGAGCTACCAGCTTGTTCAAAGCCAGCCCAGAAGAAGACAACGAAGCATGTTAAAATGACGATAACTGCGGTACGTTGTTTTTCTTTTTTTGTTAATGGTGTATCTCCTACTGATGGTTGTCCAGCAGCTGTTTGTAAATCGCGAGTTGGTTTTTTACCGATATTACCAAGGAAGCGATTTGATAGTGTTGTAAATAAAATTTGTCCAATGATCATTCCGATTGAAGCGGCTAAGAAACCGTAACGGAATCCGTAATGTACAACGCCATCAACTGTTGTTTTGAATAAATTTTCTGATAAAAATCCGCAAACGAGTGGAGCTAAAAATGAACCGACGTTAATACCCATATAGAAAATGGTAAATGCACTATCACGTTTTGGATCGTTCTCTTCGTATAATTCTCCAACCAGTGTAGAGATGTTCGGTTTGAAGAATCCGTTACCGATAATAATAAGCGCTAATCCGAGGTATAGGCCTAATTGGTTTTGCAAGGCAAATAGTGTAAGGTTACCGATTGCCATTGTTATACCACCAATTGTGATTGCTTTTCGTCTACCTAGAAAACGGTCTGTTAAGTATCCACCAATCATTGGTGTGAAATAACAGGCTCCAGTATAAAATCCGTAAATAGAGAGTGCCCATGCGGGACTAAACCCAAGACCACCGCTTACTAAAGCTGTCGTTAAATATAATGTTAATAATCCTCGTAATCCATAGTAACTAAATCTTTCCCACATTTCTGTAAAGAAGAGTAAGTATAAACCTGGAGGATGTTTCTTTTTTCTTTGTTGTTCTCTTTCTAGTTGTATCGCTGATTCCATGTTATTTTCCTCCTGACACAAACAAAAACAAAGTTAATAATTTTGTACATTTAATATTTTACTTTATTAACTATTATAAGTCAATAAAGGTTGATTTTTCAGAAGAAATTGGAAAAGAGGAATAGCTATAGAATGGGTGTTTCTTTTGTGATAGACTATGGACTATGTTTTCTTTGTAAGGAAGCGGGTTATTGTACTTTTTTATATGTGAAATTGATTTCATAAAAGATGAAATTAAAGAAGGAGAAAGAAATGAAATTGTTACAGAAAAAAGAAATTTTACTTATTAGCCTTATGTTATTCTCTATGTTCTTTGGAGCAGGGAATCTTATATTTCCACCTTTCCTTGGGTATGAAGCAGGAGAACATGTTTGGATTTCATTAGTAGGATTTATTATATCAGCAACAGGTCTTCCTATATTAGGGGTTATCTCTATTGCAAAAGCAGGAAGTTTTCAAACGTTAGCGGGTAGGGTTCATTCTTCATTTGCAATTATTTTTCCATGTATCGTGTATGTATTTATTGGACCTGGGCTTGGTATACCACGTGCGGGAAGTTTAGCTTTTGAAATGGGGCCAGGTCAGTTATTCCCTGAAGCAGGCAACGGATTATTATTGTTTTACACAGTTATTTTCTTTATTGTTGTTTACTGGTTAAGTTTATCCCCATCTAAATTAATGGGATTGTTTGGAAAAGTCTTGACGCCGTTATTATTATGTATGATTGCACTTATTTTTATAAAGAGTATGTTTACAACGGTAGGAGATATGAAAGAACCAATAGGGAACTATGGACAAGCTCCTATGTTTCAAGGGTTTTTAGATGGATATTTAACAATGGATGCGTTAGCTGCTTTAATCTTTGGAATTGTTATTGCAAATGCATTACGTGCAAAGGGTATTGAAGATGATAAAGGTTTAGCGAAATATATGAGTATTGCTGGAATTGGGGCAGGACTATTATTATCGATTATTTATGTCATCCTTGGATATGTGGGGGCAATTAGTGGCTCATTAGGAACATTTGATAACGGTGCGAAAGTGTTAGCACAAGTTATGATTACATTATTTGGACAGGGCGGAGTCGTTTTATTAGGTCTTATTTTTACTATCGCGTGTTTATGTGTTTCAATTGGACTTGTTACGTCTTGTAGTCAATTTTTTGCGAGTGCATTTCCGAAAGTATCTTATAAATTGTGGGCATTTATAGTAAGCGTTGTTAGTATGATTTTAGCTAATTTAGGGTTAACGCAAATTTTAAAAGTATCAGTACCAATTCTTGGATTTATTTATCCAATTGCGTTAACGCTTATTATTCTAGGGTTATTCCATCAGTATATTGGAAAGTATGCATACGTATATGCAGTAACTGTTTTGGTTGTAGCGATATTTAGTGCAATTGACATTTTAAATAAAAATGTAATGATGAATCAGTGGACGTCAGCATTAAAATACATCCCGTTTTATACAGAAGGCGTTGGGTGGATTGTTCCAGCTATTGTAGGCATGTGTCTTGGTTTTATCGTTAGCATTTTTCTAAATAAGAATAAATGAGTAAAAAGGTGTTTTCCTATTTTGGGAAGACACCTTTCTTTTTTTGGAAAAATACTATTGAAAATGAATAGACTAAGAGTATGATAAAGATAATTGGTAATATATAGGTTCAATGAGAGTTACGAATAAGGGGGGAGCGTATGAAGAAGGATTTGGATAAGAAAATAGAAGCACTCGAAACGGCAATTGAAACAATTCAAGAAGCACTTGCTGAATTAAAAGTAAAGCAAAGGGAAATAGAAGTAGAAAACGCTCAGCAACATGTTAGTAAGAACAAGAAAGAATATATTGAAACGGTAATGGAGGAAAAGCCAAAAGAAGAAATAGTTAAGATAAAAGAGCCTTTGCAAGAACGTGAGGTAAAACAAGTAGATATATCGGCTTTTAAACCAGAGCCATTTAATATTATTAAGTTTTGTCAGACGTGGTTACCGCGTGTATTTGTCGGTATTATGTTGCTTGGAGTGATCTGGTTATTTAAAGCAGGGGTAGATGCTGGTTTATTAACACCAGCGATACGAATTGTGTTTGGTATCGCATTATCTATCGGGTTGTATTATATAGGAGATATTCAAATTAAAAGAGAGCGGCAAGCGTTAGGATTAGTATTAGCTGGAGGAAGTATTACCGGGATTGTTCTAACGACGTTTGCAGCACATTATTTATATGGAGTTATTCCGGCAAGTGTCGCGTTTCTCTGTAATATTGCATGGGTTATTTTAGGTATTTATTTAGCGAAAAGATATCAATCGGAATATCTCACTATTTTCGTAGCGGTCGGTGCGTTCTTCGTACCATTCTTGTTAAATAGTACGACTCCTAATCCTTATATTTTCTTTGGATATGAGACAGTATTAACACTTAGTTTATTATGGTATGCGTTGAAAAATCGTTATAAATACTTATATATGATTTCTTACGCTGTTGCTGCCATTGTCCTTTTCGTTTTCTTTGCTGTTATGTCAATGTTAATAGAGAACTTGCAAATACAGTTAACGGTTGTATATGGTTTGATTCATTTACTATTATTTTGGCATATGTTTACGGAGAGAAGTTTTATACTAGAATCACGTTTGGCGATATTTAGTGCGAATGCAGTGTTCTTTATACTAGCTATTTCAAAAATACCTGATTTTACAACATGGGGATTAATTATTAGTGCACTCGTACATGCCGCTATGTTCGTATTTGAATATAGGAAAAATAGACATTCTACATTTACAAATCTCTTATTTGGTTTCGCAATGGGAGCATTTAGTTTAGCAATTTTATATGAGTATAGTTTAGTGAATGCAGCGATTGTACTATTGTTACAAGGTTTCCTCGGCATGGTCACTTCTATTAAAGTAAAACAACAGATAAAATTGTATGTTAGTGCGACGGTTTACGCAATTGGAATGATACAGACTATTTTTAGCCCGTTTGATCAATTTATTTCGGCAGGCTTTGTTGCTCATCTTATTTTAATAGGAACGTTCTATTATTGCATGAGAGAAGCGAAAGAAGTATTAGCGAGCTTCGGCAAATATATGTATTCTATAGTGCTCTATTGGTTTATGATAATTGTATTTATTACAATTACGAGAATCGGTGAAGTTTTATCTACAGATGGAAGCGTAATTAGTGTATCAGTATCGTTATTATGGATGGTATATGCGTTATTTGCGGTTTGGTTTGGAAGAAATAGAAATATGAATGAAATATTATATGCTGGTTTAGTCGTTTTAGTCGTAACGGTAGGGAAGTTATTCTTACTTGACTTACCAGAGGTATCGATGATGATCAGGGCAGTGTTATTCCTAATCGTCGGTAGTATAGGTATCGTTATTTCAAGAATGTTTTTCTCGAAGGAAGAGAAGTGAGAAGAAGGCAATCCATGTATGGATTGCCTTTTTCATTATTTCTTATTAATCGTTACAGTTTCATTATATTTTGCTGTTGTATTTTGGCGTAGACGAAGCGTTGCTTGTCCAGTTGTATTTGAATCAATCTGTACATTTACAACTTTCTCAGCAGAGCCTAAGCTGTTTGTTGTGAAAGAAAATGCACTGCTATATCCGAAAGTAGATGGCCAAGTGCTGTTTGCATTTTGTACTTTAGCCACTTGTGTTCCACCAGTAGTGAAGATACCTAAAGAATAGTTGTTATACGTTGTATTAGGTAGTAAGTTGTTTACTTGAATCTTCATTTGGAAAATTTCATTGTTTGGTAGAATGCTAGGGTGTGTAACGACGTAGTCGCTTGTTGTTACCGCACCGTTATAACCGTATGAACCTGGTTTAAAAGTATTTGTATTAAACCATTGATAACCTGCATTTGGTGCACTCCAAGGTTCAGGTTGTGGTTCTGTTGATAAGCTTGGCTGTTCAAATGTTTGTAGAGCGGTAGGTGAATCAAGTTGTAAACCATTTACTTGATCTAAACTTGTAAATGTCTCTTTATTTGATAACCAATTTACGATGTTTTCTAATAAAATCGCATCGTTTTCTTCTTTATAACCATCGTAAGTTTTCTTTGTTTGGCCAGAATCTTCACGAACGTACTTTGGCGTAGCATCTTCAACAGGAGAAGAGTCACCAATAAAGGCAGCTTTTCCAAGTCCTACTTTTGCGATAGCAGCATATGGGCCTTCTGCAATACCACCGCCATTATAAACGCCACTATCAACAGCGTTATTCCATTTTGATGGATTTTCTGGAAGGTAAACAAGTCCTTTTGCTAGTTTTGGATTTGTAATTGCTAGAGTAGAACCAGCATGCATTGCTACAGACGAAACACCTTTTGTAATTCCGAAAGATTGTTCAGGCGATACAATTGTTTTCGCTGAAACATCACCAAGTGCATTGTAGCGGAAGCGAATACCGAAGTTGTCAGAGAGCCAATCAGAGCTTTCTACTCCTTGCATAGCTTGTGAATTTGCTTCTTCATTAGACATTCCTTTTGCTGGATTATCCCAAGCACCGCGTCTATATCCATTAAATACTTCAGAAGAGTCCCAGCGATTTTTATTACGATCTGCATTGTAATGATCAGCAATAAAGAAGATACTACCACCATTTTTTACATATTGTAACATAGCGTCCTGCTCAGATTTTTTGTAAGGAATATTAGCTTCTGGAACGATAAATACATTGTAATCCTTTAAGTCTTCGTACGTAATAGGTGTTGATTTACGAAGTTCCTTTACGTGATATCCGTTTTTTGCAATGCCGTTTCCGAAGTCAGAAAAGCCGCCGTCAATAACCCAGTCAGCTGTCCCAGCAGTTTGACCGTGTGTATTATCGAATAATACTTGCTTCCCATTGTTTTGATTTACAACTTTTGCAGCAATTTCAGGAGCTGGGTCTACAGAGCTTTCGGCATAAGTAGACGGTATGAACGAGGTCCCTATACTTAGTGTAATTGCTGTTGCTAAAGAAAATGTAATCCATTTTTTATTCTTCATAGAAGAATCCCCCTAATAATAAATATATATGCTTTAATAATGTAATTTATTTTTCTGTAAAAATAAAGACGGAAAACATAAAAAATATTAAAAAATTGTAAAAATACCGTGAATTTTGTTGAGAAATATTTATATAGATATAAAAACATCCCTTCCAAGTAATAAGGAAGGGATGTTTTGCTTAACTAATTTTTGAGTTAGGTGTTTCATCAATCTTATGAAACCCTTTCATGTAATATACGATTGCTAAGCCGATAAGCCAAATTGGGCCGACAATCAATGCAATTCGTGTATCTTCTGAATACGCCATTATACCTAATACTAATACAAGGAAAACGAGTGAGAAATATGAGCTTAATGGGTATAAAGGCATTTTATACGATAACTTTTGTTTATTTTGAGTAGGCAAGCTTTTACGGAATTTAATTTGAGCGACTAATATAATTCCCCAAGTCCAAATTGCACCGAAAGTTGAAATGCTAGTAAGCCATGTAAATACCTTTGCAGGTACGAGATAGTTTAATATAACACCAATTAGTAAAACGATAGCAGTTGCTACAATTCCTTGGCTTGGAATGCCATTTTTATTTAAACGACCAAATCTTTCAGGAGCTTTTTTCTGCTGAGCTAATGTATATAGCATACGGCCTGTACTAAATAAACCACCGTTACAAGAAGAAAGAGCTGCTGTTAATACGACAAAGTTAATAATACCTGCTGCTTTTGCGATACCAATTTGTTGGAATGTTAATACGAATGGACTGCCTTTCTCACCAAGTTCGTTCCATGGATAAATTGCCATCATAACGAATAATGCCCCAACGTAAAAGAGTAGAATTCTCCAAAATACGTTATCGATTGCCTTTGCGAGTGTTTTCTTCGGATTTTGAGCCTCACCAGCTGTAACACCGATTAATTCAACGCCTAAATAAGCGAATAGTACCATCTGCATGGAGAGTAGTAACCCAGAAAATCCATTTGGGAACCAGCCACCATGTGACCAAAGATTTGAAATACCAGTAGCGATACCACCGTTTCCGAATCCGAATAAAATAATACCAGCTCCGACTACTATCATACAGATAATTGTGACAATTTTAATGAGAGCAAACCAAAACTCAAGTTCTCCAAATACTTTTACCGATAAGAAGTTAAAAGCGCTCATTAATAATAGAGCAAGTAATGCCCAAGTCCAGCGCGGGATATCTGGGAACCAGTACTGCATGTAAATACCAGCTGCTGTAATTTCAGCCATACAAGTAACAACCCATAAGAACCAGTAATTCCAACCAGTAATATAACCAGCGAGTGGTCCAATATAATCATATGCATATTTACTAAAAGAACCAGCAACAGGTTGTTCAATTGCCATTTCCCCAAGCGCTCGCATAATGAAAAAAATAACGAGACCGGCAATCATATAGCCTAGCAAAATAGAAGGACCTGCTAGTTTAATGGCGGAAGCGGATCCTAAAAATAGCCCAACGCCAATAGCTGAGCCCAGTGACATTAAGGTAATATGTCGTTCTTTTAAACCACGATTTAAAGTTCCAGATTTGTTTGTGTGCTGCATAAGAAGAATCCCCCTTGTAGAGTGAACGATATTTGAATGCGCTTACTAAATATTTAACTATTTCAAATTATAAAACATTTCTATCTGTTATGCTACAAAAATAATCATAATGAACTGTACTACATCTGTACTTGTCAGACTTAAACTTAAAATTCTAACTATTAGGGAATATATTGACTCTTCTTTTTATTGATTGTTAAGATTAAGTATTATATTTTCTCACATACTAGTAAGAAAAAGAATGTGTGATAATAATTCAGGTGTAGGAAGGGTACATAAGCATGTTTCAATTACAAAAATATAATACTTCTGTGAAGCAAGAGTTTTTAGCTGGCATCACAACTTTTTTTACATTTGCGTATATTCTTGTCATCAATCCAAAAATATTATCTGATGCAGGTGTACCATTTGACCAAGCGTTTACAGCAACAATTATTGCAACCGTTGTTGGAACAGTAGGTATGGCGATTTTCGCGAATTACCCGATTGTTATTGCTCCAGCTATGGGAATGAATGCATATTTTGCTTATTCTGTTGTACAGAAGGCAGAAGGGATTACATATGTAGTTGCCTTTTCAGCTGTATTTGTAACGGGGATTATTTTTCTTTTATTATCTTTTACTTCGTTTAGGCAAAAGTTAATTTTAGCAATTCCTGATAGTTTAAAGCATGCAATTGCAGGTGGAATTGGACTATTTATTGCTTTTATTGGATTGCGCCTTTCTGGAATTATCGTGGATCATCCGTCTAATTTAGTTACGATTGGTGATTTTCATTCTCCAGCTGTTATTTTAACTTTAATTGGTTTAATATTAGCGGCGGTATTAATGACATTGCGTGTGAGCGGTGCATTATTTATTAGTATGATTGTGACAGGAATTATTGCCTTCTTTACAGGGCAATTGAAGTTTGCTGATAAAATTGTGGCGATGCCTCATTTACCAGAGGGTATCATCGTTTCAAATCCAATCAATGCCTTTTCAGATGTAATTGAATACGGATTATACGGCGTTGTATTTTCATTTTTACTTGTACTTTTATTCGATACAACAGGTGCATTACTTGGTTTAATTAAACAAGCAGGTTTAATTACGGACAATACAGAGAAGCGTTTTGGTAAAGCGTTTATTGCAGATGCAATTGGCGGGACTACAGGTTCTATCTTTGGAACAAGCCCAACAGCAGCGACGATTGAATCGTCAGCAGGTATTGCTGCAGGTGGTAAAACTGGGTTAACAGGGATTGTAGTTGTTGGTCTAACAATTATAACGGCATTTTTTAGTCCTGTTATTGCTTCTTTATCAAGTGTAGCCGCTATTACAGCTCCTTCATTAATTATAGTAGGTAGTTTAATGGCACAAAGCATTCGAGATATTAATTGGAATGAATTTGAAGATGCGTTACCAGCATTTTTAATTTTTATAGGTATTCCGTTAACATCTAGTATTGCGAATGGAATTGCAATTGGATTTTTAGTGTATCCAGTCTTGAAAATTGTGAAAGGGAAAGGGATGGAAGTGCATCCGTTACTATACTTATTTACAATTTTATTTGGATGTCATTTATTCTTATAATATAGGAGAGGGGGCTTCTTATGAGGGGCTCCTTTTTTGTGTATAATAAAGTGAAACTTAAATTAGTAATGTAAAATATAAATTACTTATTGGAATATATATTATAATAAGGGTGGAGGAGAAAGAAACAGTAAACAAAAACATAGACAAAAGTAGGCATATATAGTGAAAAGTAATTATGAAACAATATAAACCGAAAGAATTTTCAGAAATGCTTAATGTCTCTGTTAAGACATTGCAAAGGTGGGACAATCAAGGTGTTTTACCTGCTTACCGAAACCCAAAAGGAAGAAGATATTATACAGAAGAACAGTATAAGAAATATATGGGTATTCAAGAAGAACTTGTTCAGGATTTAATATCTATCATTCATGTATTTAGCTGTAGAATATATGGGTTGAGAAAATACAAAAAGAAAATGTCGGAGGATGAAGACTTATGAAAAGAGCATATTTAATAGAAATCAAACCGACAACTGAACAAATTAGTAAAATCCGTCAAACTATTGGGGTTTGTCGATATGTATATAACCTGTATATCTCTAAAAATAAAGAGGTATATGAGTCGGAGGGGAAATTTCTTAGTGGTTATGACTTTTCCAAATGGTTAAACAACATTCATACAAAAGAGTGTGACCAGTGGATTAAAGAAGTGTCGAGCAAAGCGGTAAAACAAGCGATTATGAATGGAGATAAAGCTTTTAAGCGGTTTTTTAAAGGTTTATCTAAGTTTCCACGATATAAAAAAAGAAGAAGCAAGATGTGAAGTGCTACTTTCCGAAAAACAACAAAACAGATTGGACAGTAGAAAGACATAGAGTAAAAGTCCCTACAATTGGTTGGATAAGGTTAAAAGAGTATGGATATATTTCAAAAAATACAACTGTAAAAAGTGGTACAGTATATCAAAGAGCAGGAAGATACTATGTGTCTATACTCTGTGAAGTGAAAGAGGTAAAACCAAATGCAACTCTCAATACAGTAGGTCTAGGAATTGATTTGGGAATTAAAGACTTCGCTGTACGTAGCGATGGAAAAACTCACAAAAATATAAATAAAACAGTACAAGTAAAAAAGATAGAAAAACGGTTAAAACGTGAACAACGCTCTTTATCACGCAAATTTGAAAATATAAGAAAGAGAGGTGAACAACCTGTTACTAATAAAAGAGCGAATATAAACAAAAATATTCTTAGGGTGCAACAACTACATGCTAGGCTAGCAAATATTCGATTAGTGTATGTAAAGTCTATTGTAAATGATGTGGTGAAAACCAAGCCAACGTTTATTGTAGTAGAAGATTTGAATGTGAAAGGTATGATGAAGAACAAACATCTATCTAAAGCTGTAGCGCAACAATGTTTTTATGCTTTTAAAACATGGTTATTAACGAAATGTAGGGAATATGGAATTGAACTACGGCAAGTGGACAGATTCTATCCATCTTCTAAAATGTGTTCATGTTGCGGTCAAAAAAAGTCGGATTTAAAGCTGTCTGACCGAGTATATACATGTGAATGTGGCAATGTAATAGATAGAGATTTAAATGCGTCAATCAACCTTTTACAAGCAAAAAAATATACAATACTAACGTAAATAGATTGTATATATGTACGGTGGGCTACATCGGAATTTACGCCTGTGAAGTGTCACAGCAAACTGTAGTAGCAAGTGATTAGCGAGGCAGGGCACGTAGAAGCAGGAATACTCTAAGAATATACATTTGTCTATATTTTTTAGTAGCAGGAACATGAATGGCTGTAAGTAAAATAAAAGTCGCGCGTGTTCAATTAGATTTAACACAGCAACAATTAGCAGAAAAAGTAGGCGTTACAAGGCAAACGATTAGTTTAATTGAGAAGGGGAAATACAATCCATCTTTAGATTTATGTTTAAAAATTTGTTATGCAGTAGATAAAACGTTGAATGATTTGTTTTGGGAGGAAAAGGAGTGGTAGGGTGAAAATCGTGAAAGATGAACGTTTAATGATTGAAGGGTTAAAACATATTAGATTAGCTTTCATCTTACAAAATATCGTCATACTAGCTATCGTCTTTTACCGTTATGTCTTGCAAGGAGCAGGATATGAAAGTGTTTCGGATTTATTAATGGTATTTATGGGCGGGATAATAATTATTAACTTTTTAAATCTGAAAAATTCAGTGGAAGTGTATGAGCATACGGGCGGAGTGTCGCGTCGTTATTTTATGAAGCTATTATTCATTCCGGTAGGTATTATTATTGGGATTTTAGCTATTTGTATCGTTGTAACACCAGATATTTCGATAAAGGAAATTAGTATGACAGGACTTATTATGTTTGCTTGTTTTTTAGTTCCAAGTTTGTTTATATACATATATATGAAAAAAATAAAAAGAGAAGATTGAAATATAAGAAAGGCTTTCCCATATTGAGGAAAGCTTTTCTCATATTCTTTTATATAGTACTTTATGAAGGCCAATCGGTTCAATTTCAAAGATTTCACCATATTCCTGAAAGCCTAAGTGTTTGTAATAGTCAGCTACAGTAATTCGGCCATTACACCATAATATATTTGCTTGGCGTTCTTGCAAGATTTGTTCCGCCTTCTGAATTAAGGAGCTTCCAGCACGGTTGTTTCGAAATGCAGGTAATGTTGCCATTCCTCGTAGACGATAATGAATACCCGTTGGTAAGTCGGGATATATTTCTTTTGAGAAGGAAGCGATACTAATTAGTTCATCGTTTATAAATGCGCCTAAGTGGAAGGTGTCTGTTTCATAATCGGAAGGGTATTTACAATCTGCTAATGTTTGATTGGGGCGTAAAATTTTTTGACGTAATACGTAAGTTTCAGATCCCTCAATATTTTTCACGGTAATCATATTAACATCCTTTCTTATAACGCTTTTTCTGTTAATTGTATAAAGAAATAGGCAGGTGCGGCGAGAAGTCCGAGTATGCTAGCAGTTCCGAGAAGGAGTGAAAGTAGGAGGCAAGAATATTTTATTCCATTCGATTTTTTCCATCCGTAACTACAAATCTCAATACTAACACCGATGAGAATAATGGCAACGAGTATTTCGGCTAATAATAAGAGAGCTAAAGTTATAATAGACATAATGTAATCCATCCCCATAATATGTGATAGTAACATTTTACCATATGAAATGGAAAAAAATGCCCCTCAATTATGTGAGGGGCATTTTTTTATTCTAATATGTTTTTTAGTGTATCGATATGTTCTTTTGAACCTGTTACAAGTAATGTGTCACCGTGTTGTAGTCTTGTATCACCATGTGGTATTAATGCTTTGTTACCGCGGTAGATTTGAATGACAAGTACATCACCTAAAAACGGAAGGCGACGAAGTGCAACGCCGTTATATTTATTGCTCCGTAGTTCAACTTCACGGACTGTTTCGTTTGCTGTTGTAATTAAGCGAACGAGACTAGGTTTATCAATAAGCGCACGTAATAAAATACGTGTAGAGTTAATTGTTGAGAATACAGCGATATGTTCTTGCGTTGCTTTTTCTTGTAGAAGTGGATCTTCTACACTTGCAATAACATGTTCAACACCTAGCTCTTTTGCATGTTCTGCCAATAATAAGTTTTGTTCATCATCACTTGTTGCAACAACGACGCGATCTGCATCAAATGCTGTTTGTTCAGTTAATGATGCGATTGTGATGTCATCCAATTTCACGATAGGGAAGTCGTGCGATTTCGCTTCTTCATCATTTATTTTGTTTTGACGCATCATATATAGCGTTACATCATAATCTTCTCGTTTTAAATCTAGTGATAACGGAAGGGTAATTCTGCTCGCGCCAATAATAGCTACTTTTGGTTTTGGTGTTTCTACTTTTGGGAACATTTTTTTAAACAGTATAGGTGCAAAAATACAAGTAATAACTGCGCTTAAAATAAGAGAGGCAGATAAACTTGGACTGATGATCTCCAGTTTTTCACCAATTTGTGCAGCCGCAATAACTAAAGAAAGTGTCGATGTTAATAAAATTGCACTTCCAAGTACGATATTACGTGGATACCATTTTCGTAAAACGAGTGATGGTATGAGTTTTGAGATAAAGAGTCCTACAATTAGAATTGGAATCATTAGCATACTAGAAGGCTCTTTAAAAATAGACCAAACCTCTAAATTTACACCAACCATTACGAAGAAAATAGGAATGAAGAAACCGTAGCCGATAGAATCAAGTTTTTCCACCATATCTTCATTTGGTGATAATAACGATACGAGTACACCTGCTAAAAAGGCGCCTAAAATATTTTCTGCTCCAACGGATTCAGATAACCCAACTAATATTAAGATGAGTGCAAAAACAGCTCGTGTATCAATTTGTACACTACCAGCTTTTAAACTATCTAAGTATGGAATGTTTTTAAAACGTTTTGCAACGAAGTAAATAACAATACCAGCGCCGAATAGAAGAAGAAGAAGCCACATGCTTTGGCCGCTTTCGGAATTTAATCCGACGAATACAGCGAGTAAAATCATTGTAACTAAGTCTGCAATAACAGCAACTAATAAAATGATTTGTCCGATTGCAGTTTTTCCTAGGTTATTCTCTTTTAATGTTGGTACAACAACACCTAAAGAAATAGTTGAAATAATTAAAGTCATGAACATTGCGTTATCTACGAATCCTAGCCATACGAATAGTAATGATAGGGCATAAGATAAGATGAAAATAAATAAGAAGATAATGCTTGCTGCCTGAAATGTATTTGGTTCGTTTGTCGTATTTTTTTTCCCTTTTTGTTTAAAGATAGAAAAATCAATTTCTAAACCGCTTAAGAACATGAGGAAGATAAATCCTAATGTTGATAAAACTTGAAGCCATATATCTGGCTCAATAATATTAAACCCACTTTTACCTACAAAGATTCCTGCAATAATTTCTGCAACGACCACAGGAAGTGCTTTTAATTTAAAGCGTTGTAACAAAAGGGGAACGAAAAACGCGATTGCAACGACAACCATAAGTGATAGAACAGAAGTATGATGTTCCATTGCGTTCTCTCCCTTCAAATAAATATAGTACCTATTTAGCCATATAATACGTAGAAAAGCAACGCATATGGATTCGATTTCATAAAGAAAGACTTTTCTTAACATTTGTCATAATAAGTATATTTTTCATGATTATGCTGTTAATTCCGTAATGTGGATGTAATAGGGAGAGGGAATCGTACTGCTCGTTAATGCGGAATAAAAAAAGACTGCTGAGGAATCAGCAGTCTTTTTCATGTACATTACATTGAGAAGAAGATCCATACAGTTAAACCAACTGTTGCAGTTGCAACGAAGAAACTGTATATCATTGTAAGAATTTGAACTCTTCCTTCTCCTTCTTTTAAATGCATGAACATAATTAATTGTAACAATGCTTGCGCAACAGCCATTATGATAATAGTTGTTAAGACTGTTGAAAGTGGCAATGTTGTGTAAAGTGCCACGTATAACGCTAGAAACGTTAATGCAAGCGATAAAATAAATCCGAAAACGTGTGACCAAGGGAATCCGCTATGCGCATGTCCGTTTGCTTGATTGTTGTTTTGAGCCATTTACGCCACCATCCCGTTCAAGTAAACTAGTGTGTAAATAAAGACCCAAACTAGATCAAGGAAATGCCAGTATAAGCTGATAATAAATACTTTACGAGCTGTAACTGGTGTTAAACCTCGTTTTAAAATTTGGATAATAACACAAATTGCCCAAATGATACCGCCTGTTACGTGGGCTCCGTGCGTTCCAAGAAGAACGAAGAATCCAGATAGGAAAGCACTTGTTTGAATTGTTGCGCCTTCACCAATATACATAATGAACTCTTCAATCTCGAAGAATAGGAAGCCTGCACCTAAAAGTAATGTAAGGACGAACCATCCAAGCATCGCTTTTTGGTTGTGCTTACGCATTTCGTGAATCACGATACCACATGTGAAACTACTTGTTAAAAGTAGTAATGTTTGAATTAAAAGCGTTTTAAGTTCAAACAGTTGTGCTGGTGTTGGACCATCTGCCGTACGACCAGCAAGTACTAGATAAGAGGCGAAAAGTGTTGCGAACAGCATAATTTCAGCCCCAAGAAAAATCCAGAATCCTAGGATATTCAATCTGCTTTGTTCGGATTGATATTCCAAAGGTAAGCTTTTATCTAAAGCCGCCATATCATTTCACCTCTCATGCTACATGTTCTGATTTTTTAATTTCATCAACACTAATATAGTAACCTTCATCGTAATCGAATGAACGATAGATTAAGCAAGCTAAAATACCAATGCCGCCGATTGCTGCAAGCCAGAACCAGCTAAATACTAATGCGAAACCTGCAAGACCGAAGAATCCAGACGCAATAATAGGCACACCAGAGTTACTTGGCATGTGAATTGGTTTGATGTCTTCTGCTGCTGGTGTAACTGTTTCTCCGCGTTTCTTCATGTACCAGAAAGCATCAGCTTCTTTAATTTCAGGAAGTTTCGCGAAGTTGTAATGTTGTACAGGAGATTGAGTAGCCCATTCAAGTGTACGGCCATCCCATGGATCTCCAGTTGTGTCACGTTCACCGTGACGAGCACTCCAAATTACGTTGTAACAAAGAAGTAGGAAACCAATACCCATCATTACCGCACCAACAGATGCGATTTGGTTTAGCCATCCCCATCCAAGACTTTCAGAGTAAGTGTACATACGACGAGTCATACCATCTAAACCTAAGAAGTACATTGGGAAGAAACAGATGTTGAATCCGCTCATAAAGATCCAGAATGTCCATTTACCTAGGCGTTCATTTAACATATGACCAGTCATTTTTGGATACCAGAATGTAAATCCAGCAAGCATAGCGAATACTGTACCTGCGATTAATACGTAGTGGAAGTGAGCAATTAAGAAGTAGCTGTTATGGTACTGATAATCAGCTGCTGCCATACCAAGCATAACCCCTGTAACCCCACCGACTACGAAGTTTGGAATAAATGCCAATGACCAAAGCATTGGAACTGTAAAACGAATACGTCCTTTATACAGTGTAAACAACCAGTTAAAGATCTTAACACCGGTTGGAATCGAAATCGCCATTGTCGAAATCGAGAAGAATGAGTTAACCGCTGGACCTGCACCCATCGTGAAGAAGTGGTGAAGCCATACGACGAAACTTAGTAAAGAAATTGCAACCATTGAGTATACCATCGCACTGTAACCGAATAGACGCTTACGTGAGAATGTACTAATGATTTCAGAGAAAATACCGAATGCCGGTAAAATAACGATATATACTTCAGGGTGACCCCATACCCAGAATAGGTTGGCCCATAACATTGGCATACCGCCGCTCGCCATCGTAAAGAAGTGAGCATCGAATAGACGGTCAAATGTCATTAATGCAAGAGCAACTGTTAATACTGGGAAAGCGAAAATAATGATAATTGTTGTAATTAAGATTGACCAAGTAAACATTGGCATTCTCATTAAAGTCATACCAGGTGTACGCATTTTTAAGATAGTAACAAGGAAGTTAATACCGGTCATTAGCGTACCGAGACCTGAAATCTGTAATGCAATTGCGTAGTAGTTATTTCCTACGCCCGAAGTAAACTCTGTACCTGCCATTGGGAAGTAAGAAGTCCACCCGGCGTCTGGAGAACCACCGATTACGAAAGCGATGTTGAATAACATTGCTCCGACAAAGAATAACCAGAAACTTAAAGCATTTAAGAACGGATATGCAACGTCACGAGCACCAATTTGTAATGGTACTACAAGGTTCATTAATCCCATAACGAATGGCATTGCCATGAAAAGAATCATTACTGTACCATGTGTTGTAAAGATCCCGTTATAGTGTTCAGCGTTTAAATAAGTTGTTTCTGGGAATGTTAACTGTGCACGGATCATTAAACCATCCATACCACCACGGAATAACATGATAACCGCAGAAATAATATACATAGCTCCGATTTTTTTATGGTCAACAGTTGTTAACCATTCGTCCCAAAGCCATTTCCATTTTTTATACTTTGTTAGTACGAAAATGATTGCTAATGTCACAAGAACGATAGAAGCGTCTGCACCGTAAATAATCGGGTCACCTGTGACAAAGAATTCATCAAGCTTCACTGTGTTCACTCCAATCTGTTGGAATAATAGCTATTATTTTTTGTTTTTGTAGTAGTTGTAATCACAATATTCAAGTGATTTTGGATCTACATAACTTAAGTGGTGACTAGAGAATGTCATACGACCAACTACACCAGGTTTAACAATTTCGTTGTACTTAGCTTCTGTTAGTTTAGGAGCAGTTTCTTGTACTTCTTTAACCCACTTGTCATATTTCTCTTTAGTTTTTGCTTCAACTTCGAACTCCATGTGTGTGAATCCTTCACCAGAGAAGTTCGCACTACGGCCTAGGTAAGAACCTGGCTTATCAGCTTGTAAATAAAGATCCATAATCATGCCATCCATTGTGTACTTCATACCACCAAGTTCTGGTACCCAGAAAGCATTCATTGGACCGACAGAAGTCAGTTTGAATTGAATTGGTACACCAGCTGGGATGTTTAAATAGTTAACGGTTTCAATTTTTTCCTCTGGGTAACTGAATAACCATTTCCAGTTTGCAGATGTAACATAAATTTCAACTGGTTTAATATGTTTGGACTCTTTCGGAACCTCTTCCGAAGCATAAGTTGCTTTTACTGTTGGAATCGATAATGCGATAACGATAATAACAGGAACAAGCGTCCAAATAATTTCTAGTAATGTGTTACCGTGTTGTTCAGGTGGCTCATAGTCCATATTCTCTGGTTTTTCACGATAACGAATCAAGATGACTGTAAACAGAATGAATACAATTGCGATAATTAATGACATAAGCAAGAATGACCAAACAATTAAATCATACTGTGCTTTTGCAACAGGTCCTTGCGGATTTAATACTGCGAGTTTTTTATCACAGCCACCGAGGAACAGAAGTAATGATAACGGAAGAAGCGAAGCCAACTTCCAAAACGCTTTCTTTAGTTGCACGATTGAAAATCTCCTTTCTCCTTGGATTGAAACTATGCCAATAAAACAATATAAACCTATTAATTTATAGAAGGCAATAGTTTTTGATATATTGTTAAAAAATAGACACAAATGCACACTTTTTAAGGTGAATATCATTTGTAACTTGATTACATTGTAAACTATTTTCCAGAGAAAAACGTGATTGTGAAAATTTTAAGATAAATAAAGTTATACCAGGATATCCAAGAAATAGAAAAAAGCTATCTTATCATAAGAAAGATAGCTGAATATTTTGTATATTTAGTTTATTTCTCGTGTGACAGTTCGTGGCTGTTCAATTGTGACAATTTTTTTATATTTAACTTGATATAAAATGTAACAAATAATCATAAATGGAATGCCACAATAAAGAGCAATTCTTTGATCTGGAATGAAAGCCAAACTAACAAATGTAATGAAATTCAGCGAAAACGCTACGATTGGAACTAGTGGATAGAGCGGTGTACGATATTTTAAATCATTTATGTTGCCACCGTTTTTCACGAAATTTCTACGGAAGAAAAACTGTGAAGCGGCGATTGACATCCAAACGACAACGGCAGCCATTGCTGCAATAGATGTTAAAACTAGAAAGACAGTATCTGCCGCAAATACACTTGTTAGTAAGGACAGGCTAGCGAAAATTAGGCTGAAAATTAATGCATTTAGCGGTACACCTTTTTTAGTTAATTTCGTAAATGCTGGACTTACCATTCCTTGTTTTGCCATCGCCCACAGCATACGAGAATTTGCGTAGAGACCAGAGTTAGCAACGGATAATACAGCTGTAATAATAACAAAGTTCATAATGTCTGCTGCATATGGGACACCGGCTACATCAAATACAAGTACAAAGGGACTTTCGACTAGATTAGCCTCTTGCCATGGGAGTAAACCTACAACAACTGATATCGCTAAGACGAAGAAGAAGAGAGTTCGCCAAATTGTGTTTTTAATTGCTTTTGGAATTGTTTTTTCAGGATTTTCACTTTCGCCTGAAGCAATTCCGATTAATTCTGTTCCTTGGAAGGAGTAATTTACTGTAATCATCGTAAGAAGAACAGCTAATGCACCATTTGGAAATAGCCCGCCATTTTCAGTGAAATTATGAAGCATTGGGGCTGGCTTTCCATTAAAGTCTAGTAGACCGAACATAACAGCGCCGCCAAGTACGATGAAAATAACAATTGTTGCGACTTTTACACTTGCGAACCAAAACTCTGCTTCTGCATATGCTTTTGCTGATAAAGCGTTTACGAGGAAGAGTGCTGCTGCAAATGTAACGCACCAAATCCATGAAGAAACGTCTGGAAACCAGCGTTTCATTAAAATACTTACAGTTGTTAACTCTACGCCAACTGTAACAGCCCAATTTAACCAATACATCCAACCGACAACAAATCCAAAACCAGGTGAAATGAATTTGCTTGCATAACTTTGGAATGAACCTGCTTCTGGCATAGCGACGGATAATTCACCAAGACATAACATCGTTAAATACATAACAAATCCACCGACTAAAAATGCGAGAATAGCACCACCAGGTCCGGCATTATGGACAATTTGACCAGATCCCATAAATAACCCGGTTCCGATAACACCGCCGAGTGCAATCATAAATAGGTGTCTACTTTTCATTGTTCGTTTTAAATCTGTTTGTTCAATTTGTTGATTCATATGCCCCTCACCCCGTATTTTCTTGAATGTGTGAACTTCGTTTTATTCTGAGTTTTTAATCATTAGTGGGGGATGCAACACACACTCGGTTTATTTGCTATGAAATGAATGGAGTATGTAAAAAAACGAACTATGACTAAATACTCTAAGAATTTTTGTTAACATGGTGATATCTTCACCATGTTAACAAATTTGATTTTAGCAAAATATTCTGGAAATGTATATTTATTTTTCTTTTTATTAAAAATAATTAGAATTTTTATAATTAATTCTATGATCGATAATTCACATGATCTTTCTAGCAAACTAGTAAGAAGAAGGGTACAATGATAAGAGTTGTGTCTGTAAAATAATAATTAATGGAGTTTGTTTATAATGAAAAAATTAAAATATCTTTTTGTTTTTGGGATTATACTTGCTGCTGCGTTTTTTATAGGGAAAGATAAAATCATGCAAAAGGCGCAAGTTCTACGCTTAGAGTTTCTATCTGAAATGAAAGAAGCAGCTATGATTGAAGAGGTTCCGTTTATTAAACAATTACCAGAATTACCTCGAGGATGTGAAGTGACAAGTTTAGCTATGTTGCTGCAATATAAAGGTGTACAAGTAGATAAGATGCAACTTGCTAGCGAAATTCATCGTGTTCCATTTGAACAAAATGGTTTGCGTGGAAATCCTTACGAGGGATTTGTGGGAAATATTTATACAAAGGCAGAGCCTGGGTATGGTGTATACAATAAACCAATCTTTGATTTAGCAGAAAAATATGTTCCTGAAAAAGTAATTAATTTAACAGGTAGAGACATGCAAGATATATATAAAGTAATTAGTTCTGGCTCTCCGGTATGGGTCATTATTAATACGACGTTTAAGCCGCTAGCTGAAAGTAGTTTTGAAACATGGAATACGAGTTCAGGCGAAGTGAAAATTACATATTATGAGCATAGTGCAGTAGTAATTGGATATGATCAAAACTTTGTATATGTAAATGATCCTCTTAAAAATAATCCACGTTTGGCTGTTCCGCGAGCAGAATTTGAGAGAGCTTGGGAGCAAATGGGAAAACAAGCAATTACTATTTTATAATAATGAAAAAGTCATCTTTGGGATGGCTTTTTCTTTTTGGTTTATTAACACTGAAAATTCAGAATATTCTTTTAAAAGTTAACGATTCACGTTATAATAACATTTAACTTGGTGAAGAAGGGGAGAAGAGAAATGGATGTTGCAAAGGAACTTGTTTTGTCAAAAAATCAGTTAGTTGAGTGGAGAAGGCATTTTCATAAGTATCCAGAGTTATCTTTTCAAGAAGAGAAAACATCGCAGTTTGTGTTCGATATACTTCGGAAATTCCCATATTTAGAAGTGTCACGGCCGACTAAATATAGTGTGATGGCAAAGTTAGTAGGTAAACATCCGGGCAAAACAGTTGCGATTCGAGCCGATATGGATGCTCTTCCTATTCATGAAGAAAATGAGTTTGATTTTATTTCTACATATAAAGGTGTAATGCATGCATGTGGTCATGATGGACATATAGCGATATTACTTGGGGTTGTACATAAGTTGGTAGAAGAAAGAGAGAAGATTAAAGGGGAGATTCGTTTTCTATTCCAACATGCTGAAGAGAATTTTCCTGGTGGTGCAGAGGAGATGGTTGCTGCAGGTGTAATGGAAGGTGTGGATTATATTATTGGTGCTCACCTTTGGGCGTCGTTAGAGGTTGGGAAAATAGGTGTTATTTATGGTCCTGCAATGGCTGCACCGGATGTTTTTAAAATTAAGATAGAGGGAAAAGGTGGACATGCTGGAATCCCTCATGAAACGGTGGATAGTATTGCAATCGGAACACAAGTCGTTTCGCAACTTCAGCAAATTGTATCTCGCCTCACGAATCCGTTAGATTCCCTTGTAGTATCTGTTACGCAATTTCACGCTGGGACAACCCATAATGTGATTCCAGAACAAGCAGAGATTGAAGGGACAGTGCGGAGTTTAAGACATGAGTTGCGGGAAGAAACAGAGAAAAGGATTGAACAGATCGTAAAGCACGTGACAGAAGCTTACGGAGCGAAATATACGTTTTCTTATGAATATGGATATCGTCCAGTAGTAAATGATTATGAAGTTACAGAGATTATTGAGCAAACAGCATTACAGCTTTATGGAAGGGAAAGAGTTACTCGTTTACAGCCGACGATGGCTGGAGAAGATTTTTCAGCATTTTTACAAAAAGCACCAGGGACATTCTTTTTTATCGGAGCAGGAAATAAAGAGAAAGGAATTATATATCCTCATCATCACCCTCGTTTTACGATTGATGAAGATGCATTACCGATTGGCGTGGAAGTCTTTGTATCATCGATTATGAATTTCATAAGTAAAGGAGAATGAGATGAAGAAAATACACGTATTAGCGCTTATTCCAGTTTTTTGTTTAGTTGTTGGCCCCGTATTTGCTAATTCAGTTACTCCTTACATATTAGGGATGCCATTTTTATTATTTTGGATATTATTATCAGTCCTTATTACATCTCTTTGTATGGGGATTGTGTACGTATTTGATCCTGCTAATAAGGAGGATGTAAAATGACCGCATTACTTATCATTATTTTGTTTTTGTTTCTCGCACTATTTTTAGGAATTCGGGCACAACATGGAAAAGATATGAATTTAGAGCAATGGTCAGTTGGAGGAAGAGGTTTTGGCACTATTTTTGTTTTTCTTCTTATGGCAGGTGAAATTTATACGACATTCACATTTTTAGGTGGAAGTGGATGGGCGTATAGTAAAGGAGCACCTACTTTCTATATTTTAGGTTATGGTGCATTAGCTTATATTTTATCTTATTTTTTATTACCACCAGTTTGGAAATATGCAAAAGAGCATAATTTAGTTTCACAGCCAGATTTTTTTGTGAAGAAATATAAGAGTCAGGCACTTGGCCTTATCGTTTCTATCATTGGAGTTATTTCGATTATCCCATATCTTGTTTTACAGTTGAAAGGATTAGGAATTATCGTTTCGGAAGCGTCGTACGGAAAGGTATCACCAGTTATCGCGGTGTGGATTGGCGCAATTGTTATAACGATATATGTAATGGTTTCAGGTATACACGGCTCGGCTTGGACGGCTGCTTTGAAGGATATTATGATACTGTTTATCGTTATGTTTTTAGGTATATATTTACCGTACCATTATTACGGAGGATTTCAGCCGATGTTTGAAGCTGTAGAAGCAGCAAAACCAGGATTTTTATCTTTACCTGATGAAGGAATGAGCATTTCTTGGTTTGTTTCTACTATTGTATTAACAGCTCTCGGTTTCTATATGTGGCCCCATACATTCGCCTCTGCTTTCTCTGCAAAAAATGAAAAAGTATTTCGTAAAAATGCGGCCATTATGCCACTGTATTCTTTAGTTTTACTTTTCGTGTTCTTTGCAGGATTTGCAGCTATTTTGCAAGTTCCTGGATTAAAGGGAGGAGATGTAGACCTATCGTTATTCCGTCTGGCTCTTCAAACTTTTGATCCTTGGTTTATTGGGATTATTGGTAGTGCTGGAGTTTTAACGGCATTAGTTCCAGGTTCTATGCTTGTCATGGCCGCTTCCACATTATTAGCGAAAAATATTTACCGAACAATGGTCCCATCTGCTTCGGATCGACAAGTTGCAAAAGTGGCGAAATTATTTGTTCCTGTAGTAACGCTTGTAGCTGTTTTGTTTACTTTTAAAGGTGGAGAAACGATAGGAGCGCTTCTTTTAATGGGGTATAGTATAGTGACACAACTTTTCCCTGCACTTGTATGTAGTTTGTTTCCACGTCAGATTATTACGAAGCAAGGAGCAATTGCAGGGATGGGGATTGGTTTGTTAGTGGTTGCGTATATTACTTTATCTGGCTCAACTATAGCTACGATGTTTCCGGGTTTCCCTCAATATATAAAAGATTTAAATGTGGGTATAGTCGCATTGTTAATGAATATGATTGTGATGTTTATCGTTAGCGGATTCACCAAAAATGTATCTATAAAGAAAAACGATATAATAGTAGAAAAGTAATTCGTATGCTAGAGCTACCTTTGAAAAGAGATAGCTCTTTTTTGTATATATTTTCTTCTATTAGCGGAATCTAACTAAAAACTTGTTGAAAAGGAAGTTAGGTGGGGGACTTGTTAGAGCTAAAAGGTAACTTATTTGAAGTTATGAAAGAAATTAGGGATGAGTTAGGTTCGCCTAATGATTTAACAATTAGGGAAGTTGCCCTTGCTGGTAGTTTTACACGCTGTGCTGTTGTTTTTTTATGTGGGCTAACAGATAAGGATAATGTTTATAAATATGTCGTTCGTACACTTCAATATGAAGAAGTACAAAAAGACGAAGCTGTTGTTCAAACATTATTGGATCGCTTTATTTCTATTGCAGAAGTAGGTAAGAAGACAACGTTTCCAGATATTATAAATGCGATTTTAGCGGGAGATACAGTCATATTAATTGATAATATTCAAACTGCTATCGTAATTAATAGTAGAGCTTGGGAAAAAAGAAGTTTAGAACCGCCAGTAACAGAAGATTTAATACGTGGACCGAGGGTCGGATTAAATGAAGATATTAACGTAAATAAAATGTTAATTCGCCGTAGTTTACGTGACCCAAAGCTGAGATTTCAATCTTATATTATGGGAAAGAGATCCCAAAAAGAAGTGACTTTAGTATATATAGAAGACATTATCAATCCTTACATTGTAAAAGAGCTAGATCGGCGTCTTCAATCCATAGTGACAGATGTCGTTTTTGAGACGGGTACAATTGAGCAATTAATTCAAGATAATAATTTATCACCGTTTCCGCAGTTTTTGAATACGGAAAGGCCTGATAATATTGTGGCCTCATTAGCGAAAGGAAAGGCAGCTATTTTGGTGGATGGATCACCTTTTGCCCTTATAGCTCCGCTAGTATTTGTTGATATTTTTCAATCTGTGGAAGATCACTATGAGCGTTGGGTAATAGGGACTTTATTAAGAATTTTGCGGATGGGTTCTGGTATAGTTGCAATTTTAATGCCGGCGATGTATGTAGCGCTCGTCTCATATCACCAAGGACTTATTCCTTCTAAATTGGCTTATTCGATTGCTGGAGCAAGAGAAGGTGTTCCTTTTCCTGCCTATATTGAAACGTTAATGATGGCATTAACGATGGAGTTAATAAGAGAAGCAGGAATTAGGTTGCCGAAACCGATGGGACAAACAATTGGGATTGTAGGTGGTCTTGTAATTGGAGAGGCAGCGGTGAATGCAGGAATTGTAAATCCATTTTTAGTTATCATTATTGCGGTTACAGCTATTGCTACATTTTCACTTCCAGTGTATAGCATCACAATTACGTTTCGGATTTTACTTTTCGTCTTTGTGTTAGCAGCAACGGCTTTTGGGTTGTATGGAATCATTCTAGCTCTTATTGCGCTTGCTGTTCATATTACAAATTTAACAAGTGTTGGTGTACCGTATACAACTCCAATTGCTCCCGCATTTTATAAAGATTGGAAAGAAGAGTTTATTCGCATGCCAAAATCAATGTTGAAAGAGAGACCGGAATATTTACAAACGAAAGATTCTACAGTACGTCCAAAGGAGCGAAAATAATTGAAACCATTTGAGTATGGCGATGAAGAAATTGGATCTCGGGAAATTGGGTTTGCGGTATCATCGACCATTATTGGTATAGGAGCATTATCTATGCCAAGGGATATTGCTAACCAAACTTTATTTTCAGATGGTTGGATTATTTTGCTTTCGGGTGGATTGATATGTGCAGTTTTAGGCTGGTTTGTGACGAGGGTGGCTATTTTATTTCCAAAACAAAACTTTGTTCAATATACGAGTACACATTTGACAAAGCCGGTAGCATACACGATTAGTATGGTTTTAGTATTAACGTTTGCTGCTTTGACAGCATATGAATCACGAATGATTGCAATAATTTCGCAAACGTATTTATTTAGTGAGACACCGGTACAGTTACTATCTTTTTTCTTCTTATTAGTTGTTATCTATGGAATAGCAGGGTCGAGAGCAGCTTTATTACGATTAAATGTTATGTTCTTACCTATTGTCCTAATTGCAATAGTGCTTCTTTCTTTATTAAATATAAATTTAATGGAAATAAACAATTTGTTTCCAGCTTTCCAAACGGAAGTAAGTCAATACGCTGTTGGGGTTAAAAATTCTATATTCACATTTATTGGATTTGAGGTAGCTCTGTTTTATGCTGTGTTGTTGAATGATAAGACAGCGAAAAAGGCACCAATGGCAGTTGCGAAAGCAGTAATAGTAAATGTGCTCTCATACATTTTAATTTATGTAACTTGTATTAGTGTTTTTACGTATATGACAACTCGTGGATTGACATATCCAACAATTGAGTTAGGGAAAGAAATTGAAATTGGTGGAGGCTTTTTAGAAAGGTTCGATGCAATTTTTTTTACGACTTGGATTATTACTATTTATAACACTACAGCAATGTATTATGACGTCGCATCTTTATTATTTTGTGCCATGTTTCCGAAAGTGAAGAAACATATTTTTATTTTCGGAAGCGCGCCTCTGATTTTTATGCTGAATATGCTCCCTGGTAATTTAGATATGTTATCAAGTTACGGAACGTATTTAGCGTGGATAGATATGGGGTTTGTCGTATTAGCTCCTTTGTTAGTTTTTATTGTATATAAAATAAAAAGAAGGAATGGTAGAAATGAAACACCTTCTTAAAATTATAATGGTTATGGTTTTAGCTGGATCTATAAGTGGGTGCTCTGAACTAGAAGAAATAGAAGAAAGAGGATTTGTAGTAGGCGCAGCTTACGATATTGTGAAGAAAAAGAAATCAAATCCGATTATGAAAGGGACGTATCAGATGGTACTTCCCAGTAAGTTAGCACAACAAGGTGGACAGGGCGATGGAGATAGTGAAAATTATATTAACGTAAGTGCGAAAGCAGATAGCGTCTTTGAGCAAATAAGAATAATTGCTAAAAAAATTAGTCGAACATTATTTTTTCCGCATATACAAGTCATTATTTTTTCGGATGAATTACTAGCGAATCCGTATGTTTTACAAAATACGTTAGATGTATATTTTCGTGATCATGAAATGAGAAGAAATATTCGTTTGTTCGTTTCCAAGAAAAATGCAGAATCTATTTTAAAACAAAGTGCAAAACCTGAAAACTTACCGGCGCAGTACATTGATATGTTAGCTGAACATCCTCCGAAAAACGCTCAAATGATTGAGGCGGCGAGAATTGGTGAAGTACAAGGGAAAATGATCGCAGATCGAAGTTTTGCATTACCTCTCTTAGGATTAACTAAACAAGGCGTACAAATGGAAGGAGCGGCATTGATCCGTGGAAAGGATAATAAGTGCGTTGGAACTTTGAGTGGAGAACAAACATTAGGAATGAACTATGTAATAGGTAAAAAAATTGGAGGTTTCTTTACTGTTCGTAAAAAGAATCAGCTCATTACATATGAAATTCATAAGTTGCGCCGAAAGATCCAAGTGTCTACTGAAAATGCTACAAAACCGAAGTTTGATATTCATTTGTCCACAGAAGGCATATTAGCTGAATTACATTTTAATGAACCGAAACAAGTGATGAATGAAAAGTTTTTAAAGAAAGAGATTTCAAAGGAAATGAAGAAGCGTATTGAAAAGTCTATACAGCTTGTTCAAAAAAAATATAAGGTAGATGTATTGGAATTAGGAGAGGTATATAAGAGGCATAATTATAAAGAGTGGAAGAAAATTAGTAAGAATTGGGATCAAGGCCAAAATTATTTTAGTAATGCTGAAATTAATGTTCACGTTGATCCAACAATTGAACATTCAGGTTCAGCATTACCAAAGAAAGTGAAGTAAGGTGATGGAAGTTGTTTACTGGATTAGGAATTAGTTGCACAATATTAATAGCGATTCTTCCAGGAGCCATATACTTTATTCATAAGAAACTCACAACGTATGGAGTGCAGCCTTGGAATACTGATGTGCAAAAAAAGAAACCTGAATGATTTCAGGTTTCTTTTATACAAAGCATATGTGAAGGGGGATACCTTCTATGTATGCTTTGCTTTATACAAGCCCTAACCAATGTACCAATTGTGTAGAGAGGAATGTCACAACAATGGCGATAACGGTAGGGATTGCAAACGATAAGAATGTCCATTTTGCACTTTTTGTTTCTTTATATATGTTAACCAGTGTTGTTCCGCACGGGAAATGAAGAAGTGAGAACAACATTGTGTTTAACGCTGTTAACCAAGTCCAACCATTTTCTAGGAATAGATTTTTAATTTGATTAAAATCATCTATTTCAGTTAAAGCCCCAGTTGATAAGTAAGACATTAATAAAATTGGGATAACAATTTCATTCGCTGGTAGTCCAAGAATGAACGCAGCTAGAATAAAGCCATCAAGTCCTAACATTTTAGCGAATGGATCCAGGAAGTTTACAAAATACATAAGTAAGCTTGTGTCACCGATAAAAATGTTAGCAAGTAACCAAGTTAATGCAGCTGCAGGGGCAGCAACAACTATAGCTCGTTTTAAAACGTAGATTGATTTATCGAGTGTTGCGCGAACAATTGTATTCCAAACTTTTGGCTTGCGGTACGGAGGTAACTCAAGTGTGTAGTGAGTTGGAACCCCTTTTAAGGCTGTTTTTGATAGTACCCAAGAAACAGTTAATGTCATAATAACACCAAGTACAACCATTCCAACTACAACGCCAGCAGTAACCAATGTTTGCATACTGCCTGTATAACCAGCAGCCATAAATAGTGAAGCCATTAAAATTAACATAGGCCAGCGACCGTTACAAGGAACGAAGTTGTTCGTTAAAATTGCTAGCATACGTTCACGTGGTGATTCAATGATACGTGTTGACATAATGGCTGCTGCATTACAACCAAATCCCATTGCCATTGTTAAAGATTGTTTCCCGTGTGCGCCGGATCGTTTGAATAAGCGGTCCATATTAAACGCGACACGTGGTAAGTATCCGTAGTTTTCTAATAGCGCGAACATAGGGAAAAAGATTGCCATAGGTGGTAGCATAACGCTAATAACAGCACCGATACCACGGAACAAACCAAGTATTAAAATGCCATGTAACCATTCAGGTGCATGCGCTGCTTGGAACCAAGATGTTAAATATCCTTCGGCCCATCCGAAGAATTCGGCAATCATATCAGATGGTACGTTAGCGCCTGCAATTGTAAGATAAAAAATAATAGATAAAATACCGAGCATAATTGGGAATCCCCAGATTGGAGATGTAAAAATTTTATCTAGTTTTTCAGAACGATATAATTTATCAGTATTTGTATATTGGACAGATTCTTTACATATGCTTGCAGATGTTCGGTAAATATCTCCGACTATATCATCTCGTATATCTTCTTTTGAAAGTGTTTGTGCATGTTGAATAATATAGTCTAATGGAAGAGCTTTACTGGCTGAGTGAGATTCCATTAATTACGACCTCCCTTACAAGTGGTTCATTATGGTGTTTTTGAAGTGTAGTTAAGAAATTTTTATCTCCATCTAATATACGTAACGCAATCCAACGTGCTGGATACGTATCACCGAACACTTTATAAATTTGTGGTTCTAATTCCTGAATCATATTTTCGATTTTTTCGCTGTAAGTAATTTTAATTGGTGTTGGAATTAGTTTTTTATTTGCTACTTTTGCAATAACATTTAGCAAATGACCAATACCTACTCGGTTACGTGCTGAAATTTTAACGACAGGTACACCAAGTGATTTTGCTAATTTCTTTTCATCGATAACAATCCCTTTTTTCTCGGCTTCATCAATTAAGTTAATGCAAATGACTACATTGTTTGTCATCTCCATCACTTGAAGTGCTAAATTTAAATTTCTTTCCATAGCAGTTGCGTCTATAACAACTACAGTTACTTCTGGTTTTTCAAATATAATATAATCCCTCGCTACTTCTTCGTCTGCGGAATTTGAGTATAGCGAGTAAGTTCCAGGTAAATCTATTAATGTATAATTACTTCCGTTATGTTCATATTCTCCTTCAGCTTTTAAAACAGTTTTTCCCGTCCAGTTTCCAGTATGTTGTTTTAAGCCTGTTAAAGTATTAAATAATGTACTTTTCCCTGTATTCGGGTTACCAGCTAAAGCGATACGATGTTTGCTCATCTGAAATCATCTCCTATTAATACCCCGAAAATAAGGGAGCTTTCTTCTTTACGCAGTGCAATAGTTGTGTTACTCACTTGATAAGCGACCGGATCTCCAAGTGGACTGCGTTGCAATACTTTAATCGTCGCCCCCGGGATAAATCCCAAATCTAATAAGCGTCGTTTCATAGTTCCTTCTAATTGTATCTTCTCAATTTGTACAAACTCTCCTATTTTAAATTCGGAAAGTGGTTTTATATTAGCCGATACCATAAAAGTTACCTCATCTCTATATTTTTAGTTTGAGTTTAAAAAGTTTCCTAAGGTAAACTTTTTGTTAGTAATATAGTAGACTACATTGGATTATGTTGTCAATTAGTACTTTAAAAATATTCATTTATTTTTAGAATTGTTCCAATTTATTTAGTTGTACTAAAAAATATTACTGAAATTATTTTTAATGTGCATAAATTAGGTGTGTAAAAATTACAAAATACAGCGGAATTGTAAATGTAACTTTAACGAAAAGGGAAAAAGAGAGAAAAACATTTACATTGAATTTACATTGTTAAGAATATATTTACATTGCAGTGTAGTTAGTGTGGTTTTTGTTTGGTTATTTAACTATAAATGTTGGGATTTCTAGCTTTTAAGGATTATTATCGTCATTTACTTAAAATTAAAAATTGCTTAACACTCACATAATATTGTTGTCCTACAATGAATTTGTGTTCGAAAGAAAATGAATTCGAAAAGTGATAATCCAAATGGGGGTACAAGACATGGTTATGAAAAAAGGTATTAAATTTTCTTTAGCAGCTTTAGTGGTAGCAGGAGCATTAGTTGGTTGTGGGAAAGCAGAAGATACAACTAGTAAAGACACTGCTAAAGGAAGCGATAATACAAAACAAGAATTATCAGGTACGATTGCAGCGGCTGGTTCTACAGCTCTTCTACCTCTTGCGGA
This sequence comes from Bacillus cereus group sp. MYBKT14-1, assembly GCF_051915185.1. NCBI lineage: Bacteria > Bacillati > Bacillota > Bacilli > Caryophanales > Bacillaceae > Bacillus > Bacillus cereus group sp. MYBKT14-1. The sequence continues at coordinate 197,111 of NZ_JBQAEF010000010.1, forward strand.
GGAAGCTGGAAAGAAATTCATGGAGAAAAATTCAAAAGTTTCTATTCAAGTTCAAGGTGGCGGTAGTGGAACTGGGATTAACCAAGTAGCATCTGGTGCAGTACAAATTGGTAATTCAGATGTTCCGTCCGGAGATAAAATAAAAGATGCTGAAAAGGCGAAAGAATTAGTAGATAACAAGGTAGCGGGTATTGCATTCGCTCTTGTCGTAAATAAAGATGTAAAAGTTGATAACTTAACAATGCAACAAGTACAAGATATCTTCACTGGAAAAGTAACAAACTGGAAAGAAGTAGGCGGAAAAGATGAAAAAATCAATGTAATTAATCGTCCGGCTTCATCTGGTACACGTGCTACATTTGAAAAAACGATTATGAAAGACGCGAAAATTAATGATGGAACTGGTACAACACAAGATTCTAACGGTGCAGTAGAGCAAGCGATTAACTCTACTCCTGGTTCGGTGAGTTATTTAGCAATGTCTTACATGGTGGGCGAGAAAAAAGGCGCACTACAAACAGTGAAAATTGATGGTGCTGAACCGAAAGTTGAAAACATCGCGTCTGGTAAATATCCATTCTGGTCTTACGAATATATGGTAACAAAAGGTGAAGCGAAGGAAGCGACGAAAGCTTATATCGATTATGTAAAAGGTAAAGATTTTGAAAAGCAAGTAGAAGATATGGGCTACATTCCAATGTCTAAATTAAATAAGTAATAAAATTTTATGGGGCTGGCTGCAAGGCCAGTCCTGTTCATTTCAATCTGTGAAGTGGGGTCTGTCCTGTGATGAAGGGGAAAAAGCAAATTAATTACGTGAAAAGTGAATATATAGGAAGATCACTTGTTACGTTTTGTGGTATTTTTATTGTTTTAATTACATTAGCTATTATTGCGTTTATTTGTGGGAAAGGTATTCAATCTTTTACACAAAGTGGTATCTCATTTACTGAGATGTTAACATCGACAAAATGGAATCCAAATGCTGAGCAAGGATCCTTCGGGGCTTTAATTTTCATTGTAGGTTCAACGGTGGTTTCGTTAGGCGCGGTTATTATTAGTGCACCAATTGCTATAGCTCTTGCTATATTCATGAATTTAATTTCGCCAAAGTTTGGAAATAAAGTATTGAAGCCTGTTCTAGAATTGTTAGTTGGTATTCCTTCGGTTGTATACGGATTATTAGGTGTTACGATTTTAGTACCACTATTACGTGATTCGTTTGGGGGAGTAGGCTTTAGTTTAATTGCAGGTATTGTTGTATTAAGTATTATGATTTTACCTACTATTGCTAGTATCGCTTCTGATGCAATACGTTCTGTTCCATTTGATTATTTAGAAGCTTCTTATGGTCTAGGATCAACGAAATGGCAAGCGATTAGCCGAGTGATTGTTCCTGCTGCGAAAAAAGGGATTTTAACAGGTGTTGTTTTAGGCTTAGCGCGTGCTTTTGGTGAAGCGTTAGCGGTTCAAATGGTAATCGGGAATACAATTAAATTACCAGAAGGAATATATAGTCCGACAGCGACGTTAACTGGTATTTTAACAATGGACATGACGAATACATTGAACGGAACTGCTTGGAACAATGCGCTATGGACTTTAGCGATGATTTTACTTGTTATTTCATTCCTGTTTATTTTAGTAATTCGAGCGATTGGGCAAAGAGGTGAGCGATAATAATGAATGCAAGAACGGTAAATAAAGTTTGGACGGGTATCTTTTATGCGGTTGCGGCTTTAGTTGTAGCTTTGCTAGTGTTCTTAGTATTTGAGATTTTACAAAAGGGATGGGGATTTTGGGATCCTAATTTCTTGTTTGGAGAACCAAGCAATACAAGAGCTGGTGGTGGGATTGGTCCGCAGTTATTCAATTCCTTCTATATGCTTGTTATAACGCTTATTATATCTATTCCTCTTGGATTAGGTGCTGGAATATATTTAGCGGAGTACGCAAAACAAGGACGTTTTTTAAATTTTGTTCGTCTATGTATAGAGACGATGGCGTCTTTACCTTCTATTGTTGTTGGTTTATTTGGTTTGTTAGTGTTCGTTACAATGACAGGTTGGGGATACACAGTAATGGGTGGTGCTCTTGCTTTAACTATTTTAAATTTACCAGGTTTAACGCGTGTTTGTGAAAATGCGATTTCAGAAGTTCCTCAGAATGTAAAAGAGGCAAGTCTTGGATTAGGTGCAACGAAGTGGCAAACAATCGCTCGTATTATTATCCCATCGTCATTACCACAAATTATTACAGGGATTATTTTAGCGGCGGGTCGTATATTTGGGGAAGCGGCAGCATTAATTTACACAGCGGGTTTAACATCCCCGATTTTAAATTCAGCAGCGGATTTCTCAAGTCCTGCGCATCCTTTAAATCCGTTTAGACCAGCTGAAACATTAGCGGTTCACATTTGGAAATTAAATTCTGAAGGAGTTATTCCAGATGCGAAGTTGATTGCGACAAAATCTGCAGCTGTATTAATTATTATGGTATTACTATTCAATGTTATTTCACGCTTGATAGCATCTATATTACACAAGCGCTTTACAGGAACGAAAAGAAAAAGTAAAACAACGAAAAAGGTAAAAGCGGCATAAATTATAAAGAAGAACTCTCTATTTATAGGTAGGGGGTTCTTTTGTATTTTAATATAGAAGGAATGGATGTAATGATTGTTGAATTTGTGATTAATTATAAAGAAGAACAGATGTAATTTAGAGAGGAGCTTTAATTTGTTTTTTCTGCAAATGTCAGGTTTTCCTGGGTCAGGAAAATCGACAGTTTCTAAGTATATAGCGAAATTAACAGGTGCTGTAATTATAGATCATGATGTTTTGAAATCCGCGTTGTTAAAATCATTAAAAGTAAAAGGAATTGAATCAACGATTGTTGGTGGGCTTGCGTATGATGCCGAATGGGTATTGATTGATTCTTATTTAGAACAAGGGCATAGTGTTATATTGGATAGTCCGTGTTTATATGAGGGAATGGTTGAAAAAGGGATTGAACTATCAAATAAACATGGTGTGAAATATAAATATATTGAGTGTTATCTTAATGATATGGAAGAGATTAATAGGAGACTGCAAACACGTAAGCGTATGATCAGTCAAATTGAAAAGGTGGAGTCGGAAGTAGGTTTTAAAAAGTGGTTAAATGGTAGTAAAAGACCTTCAAATAATGAATACCTTATTGTGGATTCTAGTAAACCTATAGAGCAATATGTGGAAAAAATGATGGATTATATGACTAAATAGAGAAAAGGCGTTATCTTCATTTGTGAAGATAACGCCTTTTGTTTTTAAATATCAGGTGTTTCTGTAGAAGTGCTTATTTTCCTACGGGAGCGTCTTTTTCTCCCGATTTTATCTAATAGTTCATACATAACTGGAACGACTACTAATGTAAGAGCAGTTGAGACTGCCAAACCGCCGATGACAACGACGGCTAAACTTTTTGATACCATACTTCCTGCTTGGGATTGGCCAAATAGGAGTGGGAGCATAGCAACGATTGTTGTAATAGCTGTCATAATAATTGGGCGTAGTCTAGTAGAACCTGCTTCAAGTAAGGCTTCTCTAGTTTCCATTCCATGTTCCCGATTTTGTTGGACTCTTTCTATTAATACAATAGCGTTTGTAACAACAATCCCGATTAACATTAATGCGCCGATCAAGGAATTTACATCAACAGGTGTTCGTGAAATGATTAATCCTAAAATACCACCGACAGCAGCTAATGGTAAGGAGAATAGGATTGCAAAAGGAGCACGTGCTTGCCCGAAGGTGATAACCATAATTAAATATACAATCCCGATTGCAATCCCCATAATTTTGAATAAATCTGTAAAATTCTCTTGCATAGATTCAGTAGCTCCTGCGATATTTACTTTTGCACCACCAGGTAAATCTAAGTCAGTCATCGCTTTATTTACTGCTGTGTTTACTTTACTCAAATCTTCATTTGAAGCTTCGGCTGTAATTTGGATTGTTTCTTTTCCGTCTTTATGGAAAATTTCTGTTTGTATTTGTTTTTCTGAAATAGTTGCGATGTCTTTTAAAGGTATTGGTCCATTAATAGGTGATAGTATGTTTGTATTTAAAATATCTTCTTGTTTATTAATGTTTTCTTTTTTGTGTTCTATCATAATAGTAGCTTTTTCATTATTAATTGTAATTTCGCCAATAGGTGATTTCTTCATAAGGAATGCTACTTGTTGCGCAGCTATTTCTGGTGTTAAACCTAGTTGTTCAGCCTTTGTTTGATCAATATGAATTTGCCATTCTTTCTTAGAGTCTTCTAAATTTGCTTTTACTTTAGAAAGATCATCCATGCTTTTTAGTTTTGTTTCAACGATAGTAGCCGCTTCTTTTAAATCCGCTTCGTTAGTAGCTGTTACGTTAAATTGTAAGTTATTGCCGCCGCCAGAGCTTGAATAACTTGTTTTTATATAATCAAGTTCAGCAGGCTCAAAAGTTTTATGTTCCTTTTTTAACTCTTTAATATATTGATCAATATCAGAACCTTTTTTAAAGACTACGAATATACTAGCGAGGTTATTTTTAGTTGTTTGCCCCCATTGTGCATCTTCTGCACTAGATCCCATTCGTAAAATAACGTCTGTTATATCTGAATTAGAAAGTAATTTCTTTTCAAAATCAAATGCTTTTTGTTTTTGAGATTCAGCATTATAATGGGCTGGAAATGTCATGTTAATAGATAACATTGTGTCGTCTTCAGATTTTATGTTTGCTTTCGGTAGTAATATATAAGCTGCAATTGATCCTACAAATAATAAAAATGCAGTAAGTAGAATAATGAATTTATGAGAAAGAGCCCACTTTAATGTAGCGACATATCGTGATGAAGAACTTGGCTTTCGATGCTTTGTTTTTTTGAGTAGTAAAAAAGCCATAAGTGGAACAACTGTTAGTGCAACGATTAAGGATGATAATATAGAATATACAACTGCTAATACCATAGGTAACATTAATTTTCCGATTGCTCCTGATACGAGGCCGATAGGTAAAAAAACAGCGACCGTTGTTAAAGTAGAAGAAGTAATTGCGACAGTGACTTCTTTCGTTGCATCGAGAATGATATCTTTAGAGAAAGAATCTTTTTGTAAACGGCGGAAAATATTCTCGATGACAACGATACTATCATCGACGAGACGTCCAACCGCAACAGCTAAACCACCGAGGGTTAAAATGTTAAGCGTAATGTTAGATTGATGTAGTAAAAAGAGTGTTAATAAAATGGATAATGGAATACTGACAACAGCGATGAGTGTTGTTCGGAAGTTACGTAAAAAGATTAAGATAATTAGAGTTGCAGCGATTGTTCCAAGTATTACTTCTTTTCCCATGCTAGTAACAGCATTTTCAACTTGTTCATGGGTTGAAGCCAAAAGTTTAATGGAAAATTGAGCTTTATATTCCTTATCTATCTCTTTAATTTTTTTATCAATCTCTTTTCCAATGGCAACTGCATTGTTACTCGGTTCTTTCATGATGATTAATCCTGTGCCTTCTTCTCCGTTTATATGTGAGATTGTATCGTAGTGTTGTTTGATTTCAATTTGAGCAATGTCTTGCAATTTCACTTGGGGTGCCACAGTGATGTTTTTAATGTCATTTACATTTTTTATGTCCCCAATGACGCGGAGGTTGTATTCTTCCTGATTAACAGTAATTGCCCCAGCTGGAGTAGAAGTTTCTTTTCCTTGTAAAACAGTTAGTACCTGCTGTGATGTTACGTTTTTGTTTTTTAATTGGTTCGGATCAAGTACGATAGATAATTCAGAGGTGGATTTTCCGAAAAACATAACGTTGGCAACACCATCAATGTTTTCGAGTTGTGGTACGATTTCTTTTTCAATTTGTTTTTCATCTGCTTTTGAAAAACCGTTTTGTTTCTGGATAGTAATTTGAGCGAGTGGAATCATAGAAGTGTTTAATTGACTAACTACGGGCTTGGTTACATCTTTAGGTAATTTAATTGTATTGACGGCTTTTTCGACTTCGCGTGCTGCATCTTTCATGTTTGCTTTTGATGTATACGCAATGTCGATACGTGATAATCCCTCGTATGTAGAAGAAGTAATGGTGTCGACGTGTTCTAAATTGCGAAATTGTTTTTCGAGAGGATCAGTTACATCCTTTGTCATCGTTTCAGCGTCGAGTCCTTGAGATAAGGTTGTGACGGTAATTGCTGGATTGTCGATACTCGGTAAAAATTCCATAGGTAATTTAGAGCCGGAATAAACACCGAGTATGGAAATGAGAAAAATCATGATGATAATGGCAGCTCGGTTTTTTAATGAAAACTTTGTTAACCTATCCATAAAATAATTCCTCCATTGGTTTATTTATAGTTGAGTGCGTCCTTTCTTACTATATAACAAAAAATGGATATTTTTCATTAATTAAATGTAAAAAAATTCTAACAATAATTTTAAGTTCATATTTGTGTTGGAATGTTGTTATTTGTAGGGATTTAAATTTTTGAATGAGAAGGAAGGATTAATGCGCGTGAGTGGTTGTTTAATGTAGATGGAATTTTTTCTTAATGCTAAGTTATATCGTTATTCTATAGAAGGATAATTATTATAAACTTTAATATAGAAGAGAATGAAAATCTGGGAAGGTATTGTGAAATGCAATTTGGTTGAATGAAGTGTAGTATTATGCAATCAGAATAACTATTTTTAGTAGAGAGGATAATAGTTATTTCTATAGAAGAAAGTAGGATAGATAATTTTTTTGTATTTTTTATAAAAAACACTTGTTATTTAAAAAGTGTGATGGTATATTAATAAACGTCGCTGATGCGGAAACGCAGAAAACGACAAAAAAGAAATTTTAAAACTTAGTTGACATCGAAAAATGAAGATGTTAATATGATGAAGTCGCTTCTGAAGCGGCGGACAAGTTCTTTGAAAACTGAACGAAACAAACAACGTGAAACGTCAATTTTTATTTTAGATGCTAGACAAACTAACTTTATTGGAGAGTTTGATCCTGGCTCAGGATGAACGCTGGCGGCGTGCCTAATAC
>NZ_JBQAEF010000011.1:0-133892 GCF_051915185.1 Bacillus cereus group sp. MYBKT14-1
CAAGGCCATATAATCAAGTCATGTACGATTTCTATGACACCTACTGGTAAATACTATGTGTCCATTTTGACTGAATACGAAAAAGAGATCGTACAAAAAGAAGTAGAAACAGTTGTTGGATTAGACTTTGCGATGGATCAATTATACGTCAGTTCTGAGGATGAGAGAGCCAATTATCCTAAGTTCTATCGTGAAATGTTAGACCGATTAGCAAAGGCTCAACGAGTATTATCAAGACGTACAAAAGGTTCAGGGCGTTGGAATAAACAACGTATCCGTGTAGCTAAGCTGCATGAAAAAGTAGCAAACCAACGTAATAACTTCCTTCATCATAAGTCTAAAGAGTTAGCTACTCATTTTGATGTTGTAGCTATTGAAGATCTAAATATGAAAGGAATATCGCAAGCACTTTATTTTGGAAAAAGCGTCGCTGATAATGCTTGGGGTATGTTCACTTCTTTCTTAGCTTATAAACTACATGAACAAGGCAAAAAGCTTGTGAAAATAGACAAATGGTTTCCTTCCACAAAAACATGTAGCAGTTGTGGAAATGTGAAAAATATGTCATTGTCTGAGCGAGTCTATTCTTGTATATGCGGTGTAAATTTCGATAGAGATTATAACGCAGCTATCAATATCAAAAATGAAGCAATACGCCTATTGGCGTTAGCATAGATAGCAATAAAATAACCCTTGGAACAAGGGAGTTAGCTCGGCTGTCTTAGGACGAATTCGTTAGCTACCAAAAGTAACGACTAACCGAGAAGCCCCCACTTCAAACAGTCCGTTAGGACGTTAAGTGGCGGGTAGTTCACAAACCTAGAAACGTATATTTTATTAATTCTAAAATAAAACCCTTACTTGATAGCGAATTAGTAAATTTAATTCTTATTTAACAATATAAATTTTTTCTTCATAATATGTTTTGTAGCGATTCATATGAAAGCGGGCTGAATGATTATGCTTTATTCGAATATAAGTAAGCAAATTAGAGTACATTCTCATGGTGCAGTTGGGGTTCATGCTATAACACATAGTGCTGCACACAGTACAGTTCAAGCTGTTCATCAAGCATTGCAAATGCAACAACAAATGTATGAAAGTATGCAGCCGCCTATTTATCTGGATATGCAACCATACTATATATCTGGAGGTTATTACAACCCTATAGTGATTTCAGGGGAAGGGATATATTTTTCAACAATTCCTTATGAAACTGTATACAATCTATAGAAAGATTTTGATTGTTAAATTAGTATTTATAAGTAATAATGGTTTTACTAAATTGGTATAAAAAAAGAGCAGCTGAACAGGGTGTTCTCCCCATAATTATGAATTATTCTCCATCATACGTGCAAACAATTATAGGTTATTTTAAATTGAAATATTTTCAAAATACACAAGGAGATCTCGCCTAAATTGAATGAGTAAAGAAAGCATACTAAGAGAGCAAAAATGCTTATCAATCAAAAAATTTTTCTTCATTTTATAACTTGTTGAAAAGTATAAGATACTTTTTTGCAAATGACAGAGGGTTCTCAATTGAACTAAAATGTACAAACATAAGTAATGGATTCATAAAAAGCCAATGGTTATGGAGAGAATCAATAATTATTCCTTGTTGTTGTAAAAGAAATATAAAAGGGTATACTTCTTCTTGCCTTAAAGCAGTTTCTCCTAAATTTAAAGCATTTCCCTGTTCAGCTAAGCTTTCAAATGAAAACATAGCCCCAATGACGTGATTGGGGGCCGCATTCCTTCCCATAATTGAGGTATATAAATTATTCCTTTTTATTTTTACTGAACAAACTCCATCTTCAACTGTATGTTTCCCACCTAAGATTTGTCCAAATTGTTCACATAAGGTATTCATATTAGCCATGAATCTTTAACCTTTTAAATAAGACTTATATTATAAGGTTTACTTAAAAGGTTAAAAACATAGAACAGGTACAGAACTCTTCTGTTAAAAAATATAATAGTTATGACAATTTAAAATAAACTATGAATAATTTTATTTAATATTTGTTCTACCGTATTTAATAATGAATTTTTATTTTTGTTTATTATAGAAAGACTAACATTATACTCATCTACATTAAAATTATTTTCTGTATAATCAATACTGTTTATCATGTGCTGGAAAGCGTTCGACATTTCATTTAATCCATGTATCAGAATCGAATGTTCTTCTAATATGATATTTGGAGGTATTGTTGTTTTTAGCCCTTTTAAGTTCTCATCAAAATTCTTAGTGTATGCTACAAGTTTTTGATGTGTATCTTCTCCAGAAGAATTAGAAAGAAAAACTATTTCGTCAGATAATTTAATAAGAATTGAACCCATGTTTTGTAGATACTTTCCGTATTCCGAAAGTTTAGCATTCATCTGCATCTTCCTTTCATTGTTTCAATGAATTAATACAATGTTCAAAGACTATTGGGATGTAATTAGCATGTATCATTGTTCTTTACATATTAATATGTAAGTTAAATTAATAAATTACATAAATTATTGCTTTTCATCATTGATGGAAAGCATAAAACGTAGTTGATTGAGAACAACAATATTATTTTTATAACTAAATAAAGCTAACTTATTTGAATATATTTTCTCTAATTTATTAGGTATATATTAAAAATTAAAGTAGAACCTAAGAAATAAAAATGTAGCGTATAGAAGGGTGATCGTGTGAATTTTATTTGGCAATCATTAATTTTAATTCTTGCTGGAATTCTGTTATTAAGAATTGCTGGAAGAAAATCCATATCTCAAATGACTTTAGCACAAACTGTTGTCATGATTTCCATTGGTACGATTATTGTTCAACCCATCGTAGAAAAAAGTACTATAAAGGCTATTGCTAGTGCTTTTATATTTGTGGTTACGGTTATACTTTTAGAGTATTTTCAATTAAAGTCTAATACCTTTGAAAAATTTATCACTGGTAAATCTAAAGTAGTCATTGAAAACGGTAGACTTAATATTGAAAATTTAACTAAATTACGTTTAACAGTCGATCAGTTAGAAATGCGTTTACGTAATCAAGGGATTTCTAAAATTGCAGATGTAAAAACAGCGACTCTTGAACCTAATGGTCAATTAGGTTATGAATTGGAGGATGAGGCAAAACCTTTAACGGTGAGAGATTTTCACAAAATCATGCAATCATATAATCAGTCTCTATACGATGTACATAATGAACAGGGAGAAAATAATAATATATTTCAAGAAGTAAAAAACAAAAATAAAAATAAAAATAATCATAGTCATAAAGAACTTAAATAAAAATGGTTCTAACGTACCTTACTTAAAGGATGAAAAATACAACTTTAATGAATATGCTATGTTTTGGAAATAAAGAGGAAGCATAGCGTATTTAATAAACTTGTTACTAAATAACCCAATCATGTGAAAAGATAAATAGCAATTAATTATTTTTTTGTATAAAAAGCCCATCTCCTTCTAACCATTCTGCTAAAAAAACATCTTCATAATTAGAGATTTTTTGAGAAATAAGTTGAGTTTCCAACCAAGATTCAGAAAAGTTTAAATCCTTTAATTCATCCCATAAGACCTTACCATCCCGTATAAGAGTTACGGGTACATAAACCGGTTGATCAGGCATATTAAAATCCTCCCGAGTAGTTTTTTGGTATTGTGTCTTTTTTTAGATGCTAATGGATCCATTGACTTCCAAATAACAAAATGCAACTTCTCGAATAGAAAATGTTTCACTCTGCCTTAGCAAACTTTGTAATTGACTAATATTCATTTTATTTTTCTTTAACTCTTCTCTGTCAACTATGCCATTTTTTATAAGTGGTGATGGTTTTCCTTCAAACGCTCCTCTAAAAAACAGAAATTTTTGTCCAAGATACTCTACGATAAAAAGTAAAAGTCCCCATAAAGTCATAGAGTAGATAATAGTAAAAATACTAATTTTTTGGTCATAAATTGCATTTCCTAATAATTCACCTAAAACTATAGCAGAGATAAATGTAAACGGGGTAATTTGATTAATAATTTTCCTTCCAACAAATTTAACTATTATAAAAAGAAGAAAAAAACCACTTATAAGTTCAGTAGTTATATATATATTTCATATTTTAAAACCTCCAATCATCAAAGTTTTTTAACATAAAAGTTAATTTAATAAAACATTAAATTATAAGAACTCCGAAAGTAAGTTATAGAAGATATTAAAATATATTTTAATTAATCCACAAAGAGTATATTTAATGTTATTTCCAGCATTGATGTTACATATTCATACTTCAATCTAATATTTGAATACTTGTGAGGAGGTATTTATAAAAAGAGACCTAACTAAGTAAAAATAGAAAACAAATGATTCCATTTTTCACGGACTAGAAAACGAAGTTTCTTATACTAAGGCATTATTCTATTCATAATCTAAATTATATATAAACAAGATAGATATTTTGCATTTTTTATAATCAAATATAGAGTAGTTGTAACAAAAATACGTAACATTATTATTTGTAGCAATATCCTTGTTCAAAGGTTTTTGGTACAATGTTTTGTAAAGAAGATGATAAACATGAAGTTTGGTTATATGCGTGTTTCTACATTTGATCAAAATTTAGATTGACAAAAGAATCAGCTTGAAGAATTTGGATGCGACCGCATTTTCTTCGGAAAATAATCGGTACAAAACGAAACCGGTCGGAATTAAATAGTATGCTGGAATTTCTTCGTTCAGAAGATACAGTGATTGTAACGGATTTAACTCGATTATCACGTTCTACAAAAGATCTCATTGAAATTAAGGAACAAATTTCTCAAAAAGGGGTACAGCCGCACGCCCATCAACTTAAGGGGGAAACAAGCTAAACCTTCATTCTGTCAGGTCAAAACATTCTTAAAATAGAAGTATAAAATATATAATGCTATGAACATTTACAACATAGTCTTGGTCGTTAAAAGCAAAACCACAGCAATCGCTGTGGTTTTGCTTATTAGAGGCACTTCTGTTATTTCCTAAATTTTATACGTTTATTTTGATTGAACATCACCAAAAAACTCTGCAATTAAGAAATATGGCACCATTTAAGCATCAAAAATTTTACGTTTAAAATAAAAAAAGATCTCTAAAAAATAGAAATCTTTTTTTAAAACTAAAGAATTGAGAACTTAGATAATTATATAGATTTAGTAATTGTCATATTTATTTTTACAATTTTTTTTGTGATGAGGGTAATAAGGTTCAAAACGACAATAGCATTTTTTCACGTAGTATTTTTTGTAGTAGTAGTCATAGTCTTTTTCTTCATATTTATATTTATCTTTTTTATAATCATCACAATCATATCTTTCATTTTTATGATGACCACACTCATGTTTCCAATAACTCATCTTTATCCCCTCCTTTATATTTTTATAATATGTTCTTTTTATTCTGTAGTATCAGCTTGTCCCCTAGATTAGTTAAAAAAGGGGCAATGTCCATGCCCATCAAATTAAGGTATACAAATTCACCCAAAAATGAAAGAATGAGCTGTATATCCGTGACTTAGGAGATTTTCGTCTACAAGACTTTAAGTCTATTCAAGACAAGCAGGGCGATTATTTATCCCGTCTTAAGTTACCAATTAAAATATATAGAAAAGGGTTCGAAACAGTCATATTTAAAACATAACACCCTCAATTGAAACCAGTATATATACAAATTCATTTGGAAGAAAATATGAAACAACTACAATATTTTAGTTTAGACTTTCTTGTCCCAACCAAGTCTAAAAAATGAAAGTTTAGAGTTTCCTATCTTTGTACAAAGAATAGGTGTAAAAAGACATGAAAGTAGGAACTTATTTTATAGTGTAATATGTTGAATTATCTACGGTGAAAGTTTATTTAGTATCCATTTTCTTGTCCTCATATCGGGATAAGAAAATAGATACTTCTTTAAACGGAGACACTAAAGTGGATACTTTTTCACATACATACATACAGACAACAATCAAGTGGGTACTTTTTAAAACTAGCTGCAAACAAAATGAATTTTTAACTACTATACGTTGAATTTTTAGGAGCTGGTTTCAATTTTAAACAAATGAAATGGGATATGGTAGAAATCCAATTGCTCAAATGAGTGGTCAAAAACTAAAAAAAGTAGATTCTAAGATGATTGATATAAATGGGGATAGAACAGTGGAGGGATGGGAATATAAATGGGATGCTTCAGGACAGCAAAATGGGCAATTTAAATATCAAAATACATCTACAAATGCACCTTGGAATACATTATCTACGTCATTAAATATTAAATAAACTAACAGAAGAATGCGATGTTATTTTTTTATGTTTGTTATATATGTAATGTGTAGATACCTAAAGGAGTCTATGTTTTTAAGTAGGCTCTTTCTAAATAATGATAAGATATCAGCGAATTGATAAACTATTTTGTCTAATTGGCAAACCGAAGTTTACATAATATTTTTCTAGTAAACAATTCTGGGTTTAATAGTGTAATCAATAACGAAAAGAAATCTTTTATAAAATCAATTAAGTTATTTAGTGGGTCTTTCATCATAAATATCTAAAACTACATATTTATGAAATTTTATAAAATTTTCACTTTATATTTAGTCCTAAATCATACGATTTTAATACAAAATACTATAATTTGATTAATAATAGCAGTGTAAAAAACATTAAATATATTTAGATTTTAGAGCTAATGTTACTTTATTACATAATTTGTTTAAAGGGATATATAGGGTTATTATTCAATGTAACTAAAATAATTTAAAAGGAGATAGGAAGTTATGTTTAAAGTAAAAACAAGGGGAAAAATAAAAAGAATTGTTATGGTTTCAACGGCTTGTACCATGTTGTCAATGTATGGAGCACCAATTTCTAGTACAGAGGCAGCAACCCGATCGCATGCCCCATCAGTTTATGTAACACCACAAAATACTGCTGCTTCAGATATTATTAGTATAGACTGGTCACCAGTCCAAACAGCACCTTATACGTATTGGGCTGTGCATAACTGGAATCAGGGAGGGGAGGGTGGTGGTTATGCGGGATTCCAACAACAAAGTGGTTTTGATCAATTCGGTAAACGTACCCTTCACTTTGCACTTTGGGATCCAATAGCATCAAACCAAGCAATAAAAGCTGAATATTTATCGCCGACTTCAGAAGCCAGTAGATTTGGTGGAGAAGGAACAGGTCTAAAGGTACAAACAACTTATAATTGGAAAGATAGTGAATGGTATCGAATGACTCTACGTTCTTGGCAAGAAGATGGCCATACAAAGTTTGGCCAGTGGATAAAAGATAATACACTAAATCAATGGAAGTTAGTTGCTATTATGGATCATCCAGTTGCGAATGTTGCATTTAACTATGGTTTATCGATGTTTCAAGAGGACTGGGCTGGTAATGGACAAGATGTAAGAGAAGCACGTCTTAAAAATGGATACAGCAGAAAAGTTTCAGATAAACAATGGAATTCTTGGAATAATCAGCGTATCTCTGGGCAACATGATACGTCCTATCAATACGATGGAGGAGCAACTTCAGAATATCTATGGGTTAGGGCAGGAGGAAATACTCAATCAACTATTGGTACTGGAAAAACTTTTAATATAAATCAGCCTAGTCAACCAGAAATGGGAAATTTAGATTTTGATATCCAAAATACTCGCTTTGAAGCTGGAAAAATAAATGTTTCATGGAAATTGAAAGAACAAAGTACTCCACAGTTTAAAGGGAAAATTGAAATCTATGACAATGAAAAGTTAATGGGACAACCTTTAAAAGTAATTGATAATATTAAGTCCTACCAAACTGAGGTAAGTCAAACTATGCAATTGCCTCAAACAGCTTTTGCTAAAATTACATTAACAGATATATTTGATCGAACTGTAGAGAAAAAAGTAGGAATTACAAATGGAAATTCTGATATTTTAGTAGGGAATCGATTTGCATGGTCCCTAAAAGGAATTAGTGATTTTGAGTTTGCAAAAATCAATTTCAATAAGTCGACAGAAGAAATGCAAATTGACTTAAAAGCAGGCGTACCGCATCATTATTTTAATGAAACGTATGCGAGTATTAAAGTACAAAATGCATCAGGAAAAGTAGTATATAATAATGACTTTTATGGAAACAAACAACAAAATGCTGAATCGCAAAAAGTTCCAGTCAAAGTAGGAGATTATATTGAATTAACACATCTTGAAGGTGTACATAGAGCGAATTTCACAAATTTAGACAACAGTAAACAAGAAAGCTTTGGAAAAAAAGCAATGTATGAAGTCACACAAGAAGGCTTGAAGAAAGTAGAAAAAATGCCAGAAGCAACAATTTTAGATGGAAATCAATTTACATGGTCCCTAAAAGGATATAGTGATCGAGAAATTGCAAAGATGGATTATAATAAAGCGGCAGAAGAGCTAAAAATCAAATTAGAAGCTGGTGTACCGCATTCTTACTTCAATAGCACATATGCAAGTATTAAAGTCCAGAACTTGTCTGGTAGCGTTATGTACAATAAGGAAATCATAGGAAATAGACAACAAAATGCTGAAATCCAAACAGTACCCGTAAAAGTGGGAGATTACATTGAATTAACTCATATAGAAGGAGACGCTGTAAAGGAAAAAACACGCGCAACATTAATGAATCTTGAAAATAATAAAAATGAAACTATTGGAAAGACAGCAAGATACCAGGTTACAAAAGAGGGCTTAAAGAAAGTAGAAAAAATGCCAGAGACAACAATTCTAGATGGGAAACAATTTACATGGTCATTAAAAGGATATAGTGATCGAGAAATTGCAAAAGTAGATTATAATCAAACAGCAGAAGAGCTGAAAATCAAATTAGAAGCTGGCGTACCGCATTCTTACTTCAATAGTACATATGCAAGTATTAAAGTCCAGAACTCGTCTGGTAGCGTTATGTACAATAAAGAAATCATGGGAAATAGACAACAAAATGCTGAAACCCAAACAGTACCTATAAAAGTGGGAGATTATATAGAATTTACTCATATAGAAGGGGATGAAGCTAAGGAAAAAACAAGAGCGACTTTAACTAACCTTGAGAATGGAAAACAGGAATATATAGGAAAGAAAAGAACATATCAGGTTACATCTACAGGATTAATAAGAAAATAAATGTATAAAAAAGTTGGGGGAATCCTCAACTTTTTTGTCATTTTAGCCAAGAAGACTCCTTCCAAAAGGAACGCGAATTGAGTAGGTGAAGATGAATTGGTTTCGAGCAAGAAATGAAAGGAAGCTATCTTAATTGTTTGACATACATAAACAGTTACTCCATTGCCTTTCAAGTATATGTTTATTGTATAACAGACACATGCCGAAATGGAGCTGAAATGAAGGATAATTAATAAAACACAAGCAACTCTAATTGTAATAGTCTATGGGAACATTATTAAAATTGAACGATTTTAATAGAACTTTGTTGATAATTAGTTAAAAAAGTATTGTACGATTAAATGTTTTATGTTACATTTGCGTTACAAAGATGTTACATAATGTTAAAATTATTTCATTTTTATTTCCTCTAATTTCTGTATTGTTACAAAAAGCTATAGATGTTTTTATGTGGATAGGAGTGTGTGTAGTAAAGAGCCTGAGTTGAAAATACGTGCACACTTTAAATTTCTTTTCTGTCTGAATGAAGAAGACTACCAACTAATTAAGGGGTTTAAAGTAACAACTTTAAATAAAATGTGCTTCCTTTCCCACACACACAAATTAGTACATATTTAAAGTACAGCCTAGTTGCTACACAGACTCTTGTACATATAAACATTAAGGTGAAATAGAGATAAAGATTTATTACATAAAAAGCATTACTTAGCTAAACGTAAAAATATCATCTGTGCATTTTTATGAAATGTTAAAATGCCTAGATGATATTTTTTTGAAGATTTCTTGGATATGTTTATGAATAACGATTTCTAATCTTTAATGATTTTTTACAACTAAAACATCCAATAATTTATGTAATTGAATTTATAAGGTGTATGTACATTCACTTATATAGGGAAAATGAGGTTTTTCATATGAAGTATGATTATAAAGTGTTTATATTTATTTGGACAATTATTTTATTATTTTTTCTACTTTATTATGGTTACAGTAAAATTTCTGACACCGAGCAAGTACCAGTAATAACGATCAAACAATAGAAGTACAAGATATTAGAAAAAACAAATAAGATAAAAATAGATACAGTAAAAAGTCTACGACAGGAAGTAATTAATCTTACTGTATCACATGAAAATCTTAAAGTAAAAACGCCGGTTCTATTAGAAGTGCAAAAACGTAAGGCTGTTACTTCGCGCATAGCTTAGTGGGGGCGTCAACCATCCATATGTATTCGACTTGTCGAGGCTTGTAGCTCACGTCGGATTCATCTGAGTGGTGGCTTCTTCCACAAGGAAGAATTGCTCTTTTTTGAAAGGGTGGTGCAAGTGGGAAAGCAATAGTTCGTTGCTAGTATCAACAAAAAACATACTTGGGGTGTTACCTTACGGTGGCATGAATTCTAGAGCGTCAAACTGTCTAGCGATAGAAGAAAAGACCTAGAGTTCTAACTCAAGCCTCCACTGAAACGCTTCATCTCAGTGGGGGTAGTTGACTTGAGTAGCATGCATGTGTCTGTTAACAGAGAATACATGTGACTAAAATGGAAAACTTTTAACCTATTTTTATTTATTCGTAACCTTTAGAGTTTCTAACACGATTTTCGTAGCGTCTGCAATAAGTGTATCATCGTATTCTGCATCTTCTTTATCATGATTAGAAAGGATGGAAAGAACAATCGGCTTTTTATTTGGTGGCCAAATAATTGCGATATCATTCCTTGTTCCATAAGATCCTGCACCTGTTTTATCAGCTACTTCCCATCCTTTTGGTACACCCGCACGAATTAATTTATCCCCAGTCGTATTTCTCTTCATCCAATCTACTAACAGTTCACGTTTCTCAGATGGTAGTACAGTTCCTAATGTAAAAGATTGAAGCGTCTTAGCGATTGCTTTTGGTGTACTCGTATCATGTGTTTCTCCCGGATTTACTTCATTTAATTCAGGTTCAAATCGCTCGGAGTTAGTAACAGTATCACCCATTTCCCTCAAGATTTTTTCAAATGCGGATGGACCACCTAATTTTTTAAGAATTAAATTATGTGCCGTACTGTCACTATATCGAACAGAAGCATCTGCAAGTTCTTTTAACGTCATTCCTGTATCCACATGCTTTTCAGTAATTGGATTATAATTAGATAGGTCTTCACGTGTATACGTAATTCTTTCATCAAGAGCTTCTATTGAATTCTGACGTAAAAGAGCTCCCACTGCTAATGATTTAGATGTAGAGGCAAATGCAAAACGATCATCTGCATGGTAAGCAACAGTCTGATTCGTACTTGTGTCCAGTGCGTAAATACCAAGTTTAGCGTTATATTCTTTTTCAAGTTTAGCAAAAGCATGATTACCTATATTTTCTTGCTTAACTTGATTGGTTTGATTTGTTTGTTTAGTTGATTCTGATTGCGTATTACTATTAGAACAGCCTATCAGTGTCGCGCATGAAAGTAATACGACAGGTACAATCTTTTTGTAATGTGAATTGGTAAAGAACTTGTTTAAAACGAACATAAATTTTCAACCTCTTTCAAGAATATATGTTTTTAATTTAGTACTTCATACTGATGCGAGTGTAGAGAGCATACGATAACGATACTCTACAGCTTAAATTTTTCAGGTTACAGCACATTCAAAACGTTTATGGAGCGAATAACCCAAAATTCAAGTGAATTATTTTTTACTTTTTCACTTGCAATGAGTATCCCGTAAAAGTATGAAACTGGTAACATGTAAACGTAGTATTTCAATACACACCTTTTATACATCCTTCTCTTTTGCAAAATAATGAATCCTTTCATTTTTTTATTAACCTTATAAATAGGTGTCCAGCGATATAGGTTGTATCCAATTTGGACATCTATTTTCTGGAATACACGTAATAGACATTCTAAGTAATGCATTTGTTCCACTTTTAGATGAAGAAGAACTTGAGTATGGTGAAAAAATATTATGAATTACTATATAGAAACCTAGTTCGGTAAAGGAAAGTAATCGTGTAGCATTCTTTTTGCTATCTCCTCAAAAAATACGCTCACTGACTTTATAAACTGTATTTTCAGAAACATTGCAAGCGTGTAAGACAAATGAAAGGTAATTCAATATGAGAAAAACACCCTTACTACTACAATGAAAAACAGAAACATGAATAAAAATCATGTGTTACGATATGAAATTTAATTTGGTACTTAATAAATTTGACCAAGTATTCTAGTTTCAATAGGAGAAGCCGAAACAGATTAGTTGTGAATGGTACATGACTCGTATTAAAAAATCATAATGTGGGCAGATATCTTCTATCAAATCTTATTCGTAGTGTGTACATTTGGAGGGAATTTCTCATATGAAAATAGTAAAAGTAAATGATCTTAGTAAAGAATATACAGGAAAGGTTCCACATACAGCACTTTCAAATATAGACTTAACAATTATGGAGGGGGAATTTGTTGGGATAATGGGACCTTCGGGAAGTGGGAAAACAACATTATTGAATATGATTTCTACTATTGACGCGCCAACATCAGGCAGTGTATGTATTCATAATCAAAATCCGTATCAACTCTCCTCCGATGATTTGGCCTTATTTCGCAGAAAGCAATTAGGATTCGTTTTTCAATCCTTTAATTTGCTGCATACCTTAACAGTAAAAGAGAATATAGTTCTTCCACTCGTATTAGATGGCATGAATGTGAAAAGAATAAATAAACGAGTAGAATCTATTTCGGAAAAATTAGGAATCAGCGAAATTTTAAATAAGCGAACATATGAAATATCAGGAGGGCAAGCACAGCGAACAGCGATTGCCCGTGCACTCATTCACTCTCCTAAATTGGTTCTTGCCGATGAGCCGACAGGAAACTTAGATTCTAAAGCCTCTCAAGATGTGATGGAACTATTAACACTATTAAACAAAGAAGAAAAGGCAACAATGATGTTAGTAACGCACGATCCAGTTGCTGCAAGTTACTGTGACCGCATAATTTTTATTAAAGATGGCCAGTTATGCAATGAAGTTACTTGCAAAGATGATCGTCCATTATTCTATAAAAAAATTATGGATAGTCTTTCTATGTTAGGGGGGGAATAAACATGACTTTTCGACAACTCGCATTTAATAATGTTTTACGAAATAAAAGAATATATCTTGGTCATTTTTTTAGTAGTACATTTGCGGTATTGATTTTTTTCACTTATGGGCTACTTGTCTTTCATCCGAACCTACAAGGTGAGCTGACTCATCTAAGTACCATCATGAGTGCATTTGGAAAAATAGGATTTCATTTATCCTATTACTTAATCTTTGTTTTTTCTTTCTTATTTATTTTCTATTCTGTTAGTGCATTTTTAAAAAATAGAAAAAAAGAGTTTGGATTATTAATGTTACACGGAATGTCTAATAAGCAGCTTCATCGATTAATTTTCTTCGAAAATATGTTGATTGGAATCCCTTCAATCGTAGTAGGCATTGGACTAGGAATGGTTTTTTCTAAATTGTTTTTATTAATTAGTAGTTCTTTATTAGGGATAGAGCAAACGTTAGCATTTTACTTTCCAATCAAGGCAATGATAGTAACAGCAATGTCCTTTTTTGTTTTATTTCTACTTATTTCTTTGTTTACATCAAAAATGGTGAAAATGAATGAACTTGTAGAACTCATAAAATCAGATGAAAAACCAAAAACTGAGCCAATAGTGTCTGTTTATATATCCTTGTTGGTCATTATTTTATTTGGAGCGGGTTACTCCTGCGTTCACCACAGTATCGCCGCGGTCGATTACATGCGTTTAAATCAATTATTCCTACTCGTAGGAGTAGGAGTCGTATTCATTGTATGTGGGACCTATTTTTTCTTTACTCAATTGTGTGTATATGTGTTATCCGCTTTAAAAAATAGAGAAACTACATTCTTTAAAAGAACCAATCTCCTTGTTATTTCAGAATTAATGTATCGTATGAAAGATAATGCGAGAACCTTTTTTATCGTATCAATTATATCTGCAGTATCTTTTACAGCAATTGGAGTTTGTACGGCTATTGCAAATCCTGAATTGGCTAAGCATGAGACTCCATATGCATTTACCTATCGTTCAGATAAGGGGAATATAGAAGAAAAAGCTCATATTGAAGAGATAAAGAAACAATTAGAGGAATCTGGATTTTCATATAACCTTGTAGCAACAGAATTTAAAAGGACATTAGACGGATTGGCTTTGATTAATCTTTCTGCGTATAATGAATACGCTAAAAAATTAGGGTATGAAATAGAGAAATTAACAAATGAAAATGATAGCATTGCTATACGACTTAATAAGAAAGAGAAAAGTACAGAGCATCTGGATTTTTTTGAAATAAATCATGGTGAACTCGAGATTCCACTTTCTGTACAAAAAACAGTGTATATCCCAGAGTTAGCCATGATTGATAACCCTGTTATTGTTTCTGATGCTGTTTATAATAAGGTCCTACATGTTCAAGAAGAAGGCGTACTCCGAGATTACACGATTTACGGTTTTATCGTTAAAGATTGGTCTGAAACAAGTGCGATTTCGACAAGTCTTAAGAAGTTCATTGGTACGAATCAAGAAGACTATTATAAGTTTTCATCACTGTATTTAAGATGGATTGAAATGAAACAACAAAACGGACTACTTTCTATTTCAAGTGTAATGGTGGGGATTGTATTTTTCGTATTTACGTTAAGCTTTTTATATTTCCGGCTATTTACTGATTTAGAACGCGATCAAGAGCAATATGAAATGATTTCAAAATTAGGTTTAAGTAAAAGAGAGTTAAAGCAAATCGTGACAAGACAAATGATGTTACTATTTTTCCTGCCGATAGTAGTGGCTATGCTTCACAGTAGTTTTGCATTTCTAACGTTTCATCAATTAGGACAAACAGTAAGTAGGGAAATGTCTGTTTTACAAAGCTCAATTGTAGTATTAGTAAGCTTTATTTGCATTCAAATGGTTTACTTCTTTATTATTAGACACCACTATTTAAAACGTATACGTACAAAAATGCATTCATAAACCTTTATTTATAAGAGCCATTCTCAGTTATGAGGATGGCTTTCCTAATTTTTTAAAAATTAACTAACATGGTTTTAAATTTTCGTTATGGGGATAATTTAAAACCTTAAGTTGATTGTTGTGTGGTGAGAACTCATTAAGTAGAAATACGCTGTAGTCATTAAACAGTGGCAAAATACGCGTATATTATCACTATATTAAATCCTTGAACAAAATGACTAATCGTCTAGTATAGTCAACTGGACATCTGATTTATAGTCGTGTAAAATTTTATATGTAACTAAATCATCATAATTAGATAAGTGAGTAACTTGGGGGAGAGACTACAAATTATGGAATCAAAGAAATCTACATTTACCGAGAAAGTACAATCTATTAAAGGAAGACAGCTGCAAAGTATGGGGCAACAGTTCTTCTATTCTTTGGGCTGACATCTTGTTATAACCAAAAAACCAATAGATTATCATCACAAGTAGAACATTATCAAGCAGAGTCAGAGAAATTAGCCAAAGAGTATGATGAATTAGAAATTAATTACATTAAGCTGAAGGCTAAACTAGATGCGATAGAGAATCTACCCGAGGAGAAACCTGCAGAAGTTGATGACACTGAAGAAAAACCTGTTGAGAAGGTGGAAGAGACGCTGATTCAAGATAAGGAGCCAGAGAAATCTGAAGAGGAAACACTCAAAGAGGAGCAATATGCAGCCCGAGAAAAGAAAGCATATGAGAATCTCAATTCTCTAGGAAGTTTAGAAGCGCAGGAGACATACAAAGAGCTAATTAAGCCGAAGCTTTCGAGATGGGCTAGTAAGGATATGTTACAAGTAGCTAAGGAGGGTGTAAACTTTATTGAGATAGATGATAGTAACCTACCATGGACAGATATTACCGAGCTGAACGGAACAAGTACGAAGCATATCTATAAGAGTGGATTCGACCAATTAGAGATTTCATACAACTTTGACGGGATCATTACAAAATCTAAATGGAAAACAGGAGTGAACAAATAAGATGAAAAACTTAATGTCTACACTTACATCGTTAAATTTTGATAAAACTGTTATCGCATACTCGAATGGGGTTCAGGTGTTTAAAGGAACATTACAGGATTACTTATTTATGTCCCACCAAGAGAAGCAGGCACTGAAGGTAACAACATTCCGTATCTGCACCAAAGATGGGAACTAATATGTCTACATTTGAAAGATTACAAGAAGCGTAATCCTATAGCAGTAAGCAACATTCATGATATTAATGCAAGTAGAAACCCACTTGTAGTTACAAATCTAATTTAGATTATTGAAGATTGTTTTAGTGCAGCATAAAATGTAGAACCCCATATCCATCAACTTAAGGATTTTATAACGCCCTCAAAAAAGATTTTTGTACATTTTTACCCAGAAATATCAATTTTACTGTTTTGGGTTGTTTTTTCACTAGCTTGATGAATATGGCGTACTGACACATCGCTATTAACTTAAAAATTAATTGTTTCCCAAAACGAAAAAAAGAAACATAGAAGTGAAAAATCTCTGTGTTTCTATTTTATTATAGAAGCTATTTTGAACGTAAGTAATTTGTAAGGAATAGGTAAGAAAAAAGAGATTTTTAATGTGTAAGATCAAAATATAAGGAGGTGTGAAAGGCGGAACAGATATGACTTATATATGAAAAACAAACCAGTAACAAGAGTGTTTCAAGGAAAAGAAGTAATTTCTGGCGTTAACATACATGTGGAAGAAGGGGGATTTACCGTTTGCTATAAGACAGAATAGCGTCCGTAAAAATAATAATTATGAATATGATTACGAATTCAATTCTGACATTTTGTCATTGGTGGAGATAATAGCTGTGTGATTAATACGAAACAGCAAGCAACTAACTTTACAATTTAAATAAAGGAGAGGATGCTTTATGAAAACATGCAGTAAAATTACATGTGCAAATCTATCACTTTTAATAGCTGGAAGTTCCCTGTTATACATAACACCAGCCTCAATTGTAAAAGCAGAAACCACGCAAAATGTATCTAGTTCGTTACAAACAAGTAATCAAAGCGATCGTTCTTCCGTTAAGAAAGCAATGCGGGATTCACTCCAACTTGGATACCCTGGAATACTCGCTCAAATTTCTAAGGGTGGTAAAAATTGGAGCTATGCCGCCGGGATAGCGGATCTGAGAACCAAGAAGCCGATGAAAACAGATTTTCGCTTTCGCATTGGCAGTACGACGAAGACATTCATTGCAACAGTTCTACTTCAATTGGCTGGAGAGAACCGCTTGAATCTAGATGACTCCATCGAAAAATGGTTGCCTGGCGTCATTCAAGGAAACGGATATGATGCTAACCAGATTACGATTCGGCAGATATTGAATCATACAAGTGGAATTGCTGAATACTTAAAGTCAAAAGACTATGATATTATGGATACAAAAAAATTGTATACGCCTGAAGAATTCGTAAAGATGGGAATTTCTCTTCCACCAGACTTTGCTCCAGGTAAGGGCTGGTCTTATTCAAACACAGGATACGTAATACTGGGTATCCTTATTGAAAAAGTAACTGGAAACAGCTATGCGGAAGAGGTTGAAAATCGGATTGTTGAACCGCTCGAATTGTCGAATACATTCCTACCTGGTAATTCAACTGTTATTCCAGGTACCAATCATGCCCGTGGATATGAAAGATATGACGGAGAAAGTGAGCTAAAAGACGTTACTTATTCATACCCAGGTAGCTCGGATGGAGATATGATTTCTACTGCTGACGATTTAAACAAATTCTTCTCTTACTTACTCAGTGGCAAATTACTGAAGGAACAGCAACTAAAACAAATGCTTACTACAGTTCCTACAGGAACAGAAGTAATCGATGGATATGGTCTTGGAATCTATGAAACTAAACTTCCAAACGGTGTCTCGATATGGGGACACGCAGGTGCCTCTCCAGGGTTTTCTACTTTTGCTGGAGGCACAATTGGAGGCAAGCATACATTGGCTATCAATTTGAATGGCCATAAAACTAGTCGTTCTGATCCTTTTAAAAATATTTTACTTGCTGAATTTAGCAAGTAGGTAAAAAGGAAAAACAGATAAATTTTCCTATAATTTTTATAGTTAAAAATATACCTTTCTGGTTCCAAAAAACAACTTACTCTCAAAAAAATAGGGGGTAAAACAAGTTCTTAGCTTGATGGATATGGGGTACCGACACATATCCATCAAGCTAAGATTTTAAAATATTCTCTAAATTGAAGGTTTGTGTTTTTATCGTTTGGAGGTAACAGTTGTTGTAAGTTATTATAAATCGAAAAAACGAAGTTTGGTTGTTGCAAACTTCGTTTTCGTTTATATCTTTTTATTGTTTTAAAAACTCTCCCATTATTTCCATTACGTCCTCTGAATCGGTTACTTTACCTTTAGAAAAACGCCATTGTTCTTTTCCATATCGTTCCATCTCAACCTTTATTACTTTTTCTTTATCTGAAACTTTTGCTTCTGGCAAAATAGATATGAAGTAACTAAACGATTGGCTAAATAATTTAGGCTGTTCGATTCCTGGATTTTCTTTTAACAATTTTTCATTTTTCTTATTTAATTTTGGCTGCAATTCGCTTAATAATAATGGTTTTACTTTTAATTCCACTTCAACTTTATCTTCCTCAGGAGAAGAACCTACTGATTTTACTGTAAATGTAACTTTTTCCTGCAGTACAGATTTTAACTTTTTATAATAGCTTTCAAATTCCTGGTCACTAATTCCATTATGCGTACTGGACATTGCATCTTTTTTAAATTCTTGATGTATATTTTGAGTAAATTGTTTTCCATCTTCACCGGACAATTCATTAATTTTGTCTATATCTTTATCATAATAAACAGCGTTTATATAGGTTTTTAGAGCTTCAGCTGGTTTGTTTAAGTCTTTTGTATTCTTTTCTATTTCTTGTGTATCAATTTTGAAAGAAACTTTTTCTGTTTCATCGTCTCTTTTTTTTGTTTCTTCATTGGAATAAACGAGCTCATATGATGAGGCTTTATTCACTTCATAGTAGAGAATCCCCGATGTTTTTTTACCAGGTTCTAATTCTATTAAACGTAATTTATCTGAATCAGCCTTATCATATTTCTTCATTTTTTCATCACCTTGATATAGTGTAAAGAGATAAGGTGATATCTCTAACATTTCATCCCCTTTATTTTTCAAACTCACTTTGAATTTCAATACTTTATCTTTATTTATTCCTCCCATTGACCCACTTAATGGTAATACGTACTCAGCATTTTCAACTTCAATTTCCACGTTCTTCGAAGACGAAGATGCCTTTCCATTTTTTACAGTTGTAGAACTTTGTGAAGAACTACAACCAGTCACAATAGTTAATGTGAATATAAATAAAAAACAAATCATAAAAATCTTTCTAAGTTTCACTTGAAACCCCTCCATCCCCTTATTTAAAAACATTTACTATTTTACCATGAAATTCTATTCGTTTGTCTATTGAGCGACAAGATAGCCAAACTTAGAGATAGAAGAACTAGAGATCCTCAAAGCCATACTGGTGACATAGTGCACTTGTTACTTTGCGAATGCAGAAAAGAATGAAATTCTTATTTGTAGAGGGAAATTATTAAAAATTTACATCTGATGTGTTCGGATTAGCTTGAATTAATTAATTTTGATAAGGTAGTGCAAGTCACCAACTCAATGCATCTCAAATTATCATAAAAGGAATGCAAAGATAAAAAGGACAATCCTATATATAAGAAATTTGTTGATAAATCGGATTTGAAAATAAATGAAGCGGTATTAAAAGACATGTATAAAAAGAAAGGAGTAATTGAAAAGAGCTCACCAAAATAAGAAAGCCTTAAGCAGTATCAATCTATAATTCATTATAAAAAATACCAAACAAGATGATATTGTTTTCCAATGAGATAAAATGTATAATGAGAGTGTAGACATAAACCTTTTATTAAAGGTTTTAACTCACTAACTATGTGCATAATAATAAAAGACGAGATGCTGGTAACATCCCGTCTAATTTGTAACTGCTGCCGTTAGGTGGTAGATTGCAAAGTTTAATTATTTCCTCTTTGAACCACCTTTCTTACGTTTGGCAGACGTCTGGGTGGTTCTTTTACTTTTATTATTACGTTTTGCCACTAGCTTGTTAGCACAAGCTGTTGCAAAAGTTGTTATGAACACTGTTACGAATAGTTTCGTAGCGTCCTGTAATAATTGTTGTAAAAATTCCATATTGGTTACACCTCCTTTCCCTCTAAATTAAGAGAAAGAAAGGCTGCAACCTCCCACCACACGCCTTCGGTTACTAGCTATATTATATCATAATTAAAATTAGTTATAGTTTATATTTTATTGCGAAACTTGTTATTACAGAAAACGTTACTTCAACAATAAAATGACCTTTATATTACTTCCCCCTTCTAAATACAATAGAATAATTTAGTGATTTACAAAAAATTCATAATAAACATACTTTAAATCTGCTTGAAAAACATATTAGGATTATATAATAAGATCAAAATTACATAAAATATAAATCTTTTAGAAAGTGAGCTATATTATGAATAGATTTCAAGATAATAACTTTGACACCCACACCATCAAGTTAAGAAAAATAAATGCACCAAAACGAAAAACCTCACTTCTTATCTGAAAAAAGATGAAAAGTGAGGTTTCTTGCTTAGCAGGGTAATGTTCCAAAAATGCTGATAGTATTACATGTCTATCAAGCTAAGATTGGATTTTCTATCAAATTCCATTTTTCGTTGCTGTAGCCCTTCTGTTAACGTTTCTGCTCCGTTACTATACCAACTCAAATTTCTTTCTCATCTTTAAAGTGGAACAAATTTATTAATTAAATTGTCTATTAAATGTAATCCTAAGATACTCTCAAGTGAGGGGATTGATTTTCCCTATGCTTTCTGATTCCCTGTATCCATACCATCTATAGGATAAAATTAGAAGTCGATTCTTTTTTTACATTCCATTCATGCTGATTACGTTAACATGAACCATTTTTGATTACGCCCCTGCAATTGAATATTTAAAATAGCCTACTTACCATCAAATTGATGACTCTCCATTTAAGTATTCAACAGGACAAGAAGTTAGAAATGCAGATAGAAAGCATTTAGGACCAATTACAATGCGTGATGCATTGAAGACGTCCCGAAATATCCCGGCAATAAAAACTGCAAAAGAAGTAGGAATTAATAAATCAAAGAGTTTCTCTGAAAAGCTAGGTATTACATTTAATGTTGCACCGACCGAATCAACAGCGATTGGTACAAATGAAGCGTCCCCAATTGAAATTGCATGTGCTTATGCGGCACTTGGTAATGAGGGTAAGTATACGAAGCCGTATTTTGTTAAGAAAGTTGTTTATCCAGATGGAAAGTCAAAAAGCTTGGAATAAAAAACTAAACGAGTTATGAAGGATTCTACAGCATATATGATTACTGGTATGCTTCGTACATTTGTTTCATCCGGTTTGGGTACAACAGCTAATATAAGTTATTTAGATATAGCGGGTAAAACAGGTACAACAAACTATTTTTTAGAACAAATAGCACAATATAATTTACCAGGAAGTGCAACTCGTGATAGTTGGTTTGCTGGTTATACACCACAATATACGATGGCTGTATGGACCGGATATACAAAGGATAGTAAAGATGATTATATTAGTAGTAAAAATACGAAAATTGCTCAATTGATTTTTAAAGAAATGATGAGTAAGTTTGCTACAGATAAGTCGCAATTTAAAATGTCAAACAGTGTGGTTCAAGAAGGTAGCGAATTACGTATTAAAGGTGAGAAGCGTGATTCTTCTCTAAATATGAAAATAGCAAATACAACTGAACAGCCGAGTGAAAATAAGCAAAAAGAAAAACAAAAGAAACCAGAAGAGAAAAAGCAAAGTGAGCCAAAAAGTGGTGGTGACCAGGGAAATACAAATTAACCGAACAATGGTAGTGATCGAGGGGATACAACGCCACTAAATAATGGGGATGACCATGGAACGCCATCGCCACCAAGTAATGATGAGAATACAGGAGAGATTCCAGCTAATAATTGACAATAAGTAATATGAGGGGATTTTTGGTTCTGTTGCAAATTTAAAAACCATAAACAAGTTGGCTAATGAGGAACAATATTTAGGAAGTAGCTTGTGAATAACTGTCCAATTTTCTTTTTTTGATATGGTGACTCCGTGCCAATTAAGCTAATATTTTAAATTTCACGTATCGTATTAATTAATAAAAAACACAACAGAATAAAAACTAGTATACATTTAAATCTTATGTTGAATTAATACGCTAAATAGCTAATGTATTGTTTGTTTTCGATTGACTTCTTGCGAAATATGTACCAAGGCAGTTTTTCAATTCTAATGTAGTAAGATATATATTAATAATAAAAGGGGATGGGTAAAATGAGGGATTTCCAAGAAGAAAACTATGAACAACTAAAAAGAGAAAAAAAGAACATTACTCTGGTTTTAAAAAGTGGAGTTAGAATACCAGGACAAATTGTTGGATTAGACCGTTTTACGGTTCTAATGATTGTTAATGGAAAACAACAATTAATTTATAAACAAGCTATATCCACAATTGCTATGTAAAAAATAATAACATTAGCTTTAAGAAAAGTGAATCTATATCTAGGAGGCGTTTAATTGAACTTATCTAAAGAAAAAAAACTAAAATTAATGATGCATACTATTACTTTATTTTCTTTCATGATTCTTACTTTTTTGGGCATTACAATTTTCTTTGTACCATTCATTTTTTATTTTATATTCAAATCTAAAGAACTTCGTATAATAGCTATTGAAACAGGTGTTTATCAGCTATTCACTTGGATTATTGTATTGATCTGGAATACTTTTATATTAAGGATTTTAATGTTTTCTATGTTCCATTTAGATATGAATAAGAGTAGTTTGTCAATGATATTGTGGACAGCACCATTATATATAATCATAGTTATTTTATTAGTTTTTGGGCCTTTTAAAGGGATTATATATGTATTACAAGGAAAAGAGTTTCATTACCCGATTATCTCCAAATGGACTAGCAAGTACAAATAAATAAAGAAGAATCTAGCAAATTATCAATCCGTTCTTATTATATATGAATTGTCTATTGGCGGAATTTATATATACTTTACGTTTAAAATTTCCACTTCAATCTAAATTATTTTAACATTCTGTATTAATGTGAATTTAAATAAAAAGATTTACAAGGGACTTACTATAAAGGGCACTTATAACGAGTTTCTTCCTATTATATAGAAGGTGGTCGGTGATATGAATTAAAACTGAAACACGAATTAGCTCAAGAAGCTAAAATGTAAGGTATGAAGTATGATTTAAGTGATAATAACATGAAATTATAGAATAACAGATACCAATGGGCAGAAAAGGTGTACGAACAAAAGAAGACAGGTGCCCCCATTGGGAATAAAAATATGTGGGTAATTTGGATAATAAGAACCAAAATGAGGAAACAAGATTGTCGCGGGTCGTGACGCTCCCACAGAATAGAATGATTAAATTGAATAATTTAAGAAGCGTAGAAAGGTTTAATTTCTTCGCTTCTTCTAATTTATAACAAATTTAATATTTTTCTAAATTTGTTATATAAGATTTTACAGCTTGCAATAAGAATTCTTCCTGCCCCATACCAGCACCGGCTGCCATCTGAACTACTTTTTGCTTGAATTGATGATCTACATGAAAAGTTAATGGCTCTACATTACTTTTAAAGTAAATACCTTCTACATGTGGAAGGATCGTGCCAGATTTCATATGAGAATGTAAGTACTTAATCTCCTCTTGAAACTGCAATGGATCTACTTGTAATACGAAAGGCTTAATTTCTAATTTAATAGTATCTGATGAAATACTCAATCGCATATTTGTGACACCTAGCTCCTTATAAAATAAGTTTATTAAATTATAAGTAATGGAATTAAATAATTGAGGTTTTTTAAATGAAAAAGATAAATACCCTCGTTTAGTGATTACCGCTTTTTTATTGAAAGGTTCAAAGGAGTAATCATGTTCCTTATAAGTGGATAGAGGGAAAATTTCTTCGTCCTCTGTAAGAATCTTGCCGTCTCCTCCATTAATCTCTATTACCCTAGCGGTTTTTCCAGTTTGTAGATGTTTTAGTAATTGATATAAATATATATCTTCATCTTGAATCTTAATAATAAATGTTTTTCGCTCTTTTGTTTTAGTTTTTTCATAATCAAGCATAAAAATCTCTAGCTCTTCCTCATCGATAATATATACTTGTTTTCCTCGTTTTTCTACCATTGTTGCGGGTAATTTTCCAGATTTGATGTATGTAAAGATAGTAGATGGTGCAACATTAAGAATTTCAGCTACTTCTTTCGTGCTAAGGCCTTTAACCTCATTTTTATTTTTTAAACGTTCAATATCCTCTAAATAGAAAATCTTACTACCGAATTGCTTCCAGTTATCTTTATATACACATTCTATTAATCCATCTTTTTCTTTTTTTAAAATTGTTTGTACCGTTACTCCTAATAAGTCGGCTGCCTCTTTTGTCGTTACAGTAGGTTTTGTAATGAACAATAAATCTTGTGTCATGAAAGGACACCTCCATAACTATCGTTTGCTAATATTTTAGGTATGTATATATCATATCAGAATCTGATTTATATTTAAAATAAGAAATAGATTTTATTAAATATTATATTTATAGTTATGGTTTTAAGATCTTTTTCATTCGCTTTATATGTTAATTGATTTTTATAGTTGTTTTTATTATAAAATCACTATGAATTTTAAATAATTAACTTTTAAATAATATCTATTTATTAATAAATTATAAAAAAAATATAAATATAAGTAAATGAAGAAGAATGTAGCGTTCTTACAGAAAGAAAATGAATTATCATTTGTATAATTAATAGAAGTAAAATAAAATAATAATTATAGGTAATAAAGAGAATTATATTCATAATCTTCTATAGGAGAGGTGAATTCGAAATATGAATAAAAAAAATGTAAAAGAAAATTTATTAATTATAAACAATCAAAGTGAGTATATGGATACATATATAGAGAATATAAAAGATATCATTCCATATCTATATAACAACAGTTATGTAGATATGGTGGAAGATAAGATGGAGGTTGCAGAAAAAGAAGGAAAGGGTAAATATACGTATTTAAGTGACATAGAAGTCATTTATCATTTCGTACATTTACAAAAAGATATGGATGAGAAGAAGAATAGAAAAGAGGATACGAAAAAGAGCTATATCTCAGAAATCTTATCATTTTGTCAGTGCATGGTGCAGCATGCAGAAGAATTTGAATTGGATGGGGAAGAGGTAAAGCAAAAGGACTCTTTATTGAAAACATTGCAACCTTGGCATATTCGTAAATACAATTCGTGGTTGAAACGGGTAGAGAACGGTAGGAATGGTGACACGTATGCAGTCGCGACACTTGCAAAGAAAACAGTGCTCATTCGTTCTTTTCTAAAACATCTACATGTATTTTCTTATATTGAAAAGCCTCTTCATGAAGAACTACAGCGCGCAAATGTGAATGAGCAGGATCGGCCAAATCGGGACCTATCCTATGATGAGGTTATGAAAATTTTAGGGTTTTATAAAGAAAGAGGACATTTAGTAAACTATACAATTTTACTGGCTCTAGCAAGTACTGGTGCAAGAATTCAAGAATTGTGCACCGCGAGAGTGAAAGATTTACATTATGACGGAAAGTACTGGTTAAAAGTCACTGGAAAAGGGGATAAAGTGCGTGAACTTTTTATTTCGGAACATTTATATCAATGTATTTGTGAAATGAGGCTAAGAAGAGGATGCCAAACAGTATTGGATAAAGGGGATGAGAGTCCGGTATTTATAAATCAAAGAGGAAATACTTATAACTCTAAAACATTATCGAATCAAGTAACAGATATGATAAAAAAGACAAACTTAGAGTTTCTACTGTATCGTGAAAATCCAGTAACGGCGCATACATTCCGTCATGCTTTTGCAATTATGGCAGTAGAGCAAGGTAATGCAGATCTATATCATTTAATGCAAACACTTGGCCATGAAAATATTCAAACAACTAAAATATATTTAGAAAAGCATATGAAGCGTAAAAACAACGTTGGATCTACTTTCGCTGATATGCTGGTTTAAATTTTATGTAGTATATAGGGGTGTTTAATTATGTATTTTTTACATAATTAAAAAATGTATATGTTTGTTTATTTATTGTGAAGAAATATATAAATTAGGGAAATAAATAAAAATAACGAAATTCATTTTATACAGAAAAAACCAGGATGATTTTAAAAAGTTATCCTGATTTTTTCTTAAATACACATAATTATTCATATTTCATAAAGTTAATTTGAGCTAATTATAAGTTAGCAGAATTTATATCTATTCCAATCTTGATAGTGTTAATAACATTATATAGTTTGTAGAATTAGTTTATAGAGATTATGAAACTATTTTTCATTAGGTGTATCTAATTGATGATTGATTACAGTGCTGGACTTTTTATTCATAAGTATATAGATCCCACCTATGAATGATAAGATTACTGGATAGAAAATCGCCCAACCACTAAATGAGTATACAAAAATACATATAACTAACGATAGGAAGGCCATCCACCAACCTATATCTTGAACTTTTAATAACTTAAGAGCAGCTAGCATTGTAAAAATATACGAGGTAATAAAAATTACACTAGGGCCTTTTAGAAGCATCTCTAAATTTGGTCGTGCTATACCATAAAAAATTAAAATACAACTAAAAATTCCGCCTAAAACTAGTAAAACCCTTGTTGGAGTTTGGAATTTAGAATGTAATTTAGCAAAGAAGGAAGGGAAATGTCCTTCTCTAGCCTGAGCGTAAATCATTCTTGAAAAACCTGCAATGTTAGCATGTACAGCACTAAACGAAATGAAAATTGCTAAAATAGTGGTTATATATGTACCTATTGGTCCTAATCCTTTTGATATTAGAATGCTAAGGGAAGCTATCTGGTTCTTATCACCATATGAGTGAGTCCCTATTGTTACAAAAGATATTGCAATGTACATAATTGAGATGCAAATTGCCCCTAAAAGTAGACTAATGGAAATATCTTTAGCAGGTCTTTTAAACTCTTCAGCTAATGGGGTAATCATTTCTCATCCTACAAATGAGAAAAAGATAATTACAGAAGAAGCTCCAACAGAAGACCATCCGTTTGGTACAAAAGGTGTAAAAGAACTTAATTTTACATAGGGGATAGAAACGACAACAGCCACAATTATTAGAAGTGAAATTATACAAATGACAAACACACTTACTTTTGATGATAACTCAATTCCTTTAATATGAAAGAGTAAAGAAGTAATCAAAATTAATGCCGAGATGCCAATAACTCCTGCATTACTTATTGGAAAAACATAGCCAATATATTGGGCACCTGTTAAAGCGATAATAGGTACTCCAATAGGAATAGATCCTAACATAATCCACCCTAGGATGGCACTCGTATTTGCATTAAATGCCATTTGAACATAAGCTGTAATTCCTCCTGCGCTAGGAATCATTTTAGCAAGACGCGCCAGAGTTGCGACAATGGGAAAAGCTAATATAGACATGATAAACCAAGAGAAAAGCGAAGCTGGTCCAGCGCTATTTGCAGTAATATTGCCGGTTTATACAGTTATCTAACAAAGGTAGTGACAGAATAAGTACATATACTTGAAGACTATATTAATTTGTGCTTAGAGTATGGAAAGCCTACAACCTTAATAGTGCTTTTTTCTCCAGTAGAACATAAATCACTTTTTACAGAGAGTGAAAAATCTTGATTACATATGAGAGATTATTCTAAAAAGATAAATATTGTGAAATGATAAAATTTAAAATTATATATTTGGTATAGTGTTAGACTAGGGCTTCGGCACTAGCTTTTCTTTCGCTTGAATATATTACTAAGTCATATATAATATGCTTATATACTTGAAAGTGAGGGAGAGAATGGTATACAGCAAGGCGCAAAATGAAGCCACAAAAAACTATAAAAAACGTAATCCAGTACAAGCGAAGTACCTTAATTATAAAACTATGGCTAGAAGTTTCATCAAGAATTTAGCCACACAAGAAGATTTGGATATGCTAAAAGAATTAATGGCAGAAAAAGAGGAGAATGACCGTGCTAGAAAATAAATTAGGTATCAAAAATCAGTTGGAATTGAATCGAGTGGAAGAACGACTATCAAAAATGAAAGCCAAAGATTTATATGATTCAGGAGAAATAAACCACATAGAAGTTGGCACATTTAAGGGTCTTTCTGACATTCATAATTATTTATTTGAAGATATTTATTTCTTTGCTGGAAAGATTCGAAAGGTTAACATAGCGAAGGGGAACTTTCGATTTGCTCCTGTTATGTATCTAAGCCATTCACTAGAACATATAAACAATATGCCACAAACAACCTTTGATGAAATCGTTGAAAAGTATGTTGAAATGAACATTGCCCATCCTTTTAGAGAAGGAAACGGTAGAGCGACTAGAATATGGTTAGATTTAATCTTTAAGAATGAAATTCAAAAGGTAGTTGACTGGAATAGGATTGATAAAGAAGATTATTTACTGGCAATGGAACGCAGCCCGATTAAAGATATTGAAATTAAGTATTTACTCAAAAATGCACTAGTAGATAAAATTAATAGCCGTGAAGTATTCATGAAAGGCATTGATATTAGTTATTATTATGAGGGATATACTGAATATGATATAGAGGATTTATAAATAAAAAAGGGCTGAAATTGCCCTTTTTTATTTGCGTTTTGAAGAGGATTTTTCATATAAAAACAGTATAAAATGCATTCCACTAGGGATTCCTAGTGTTATTTGGAACTTATCTTTATAGTATTACTTTTATGTAAAGATCCGCAAAAGAAGTTCCTCTTTTCTGATAATAAATATTAATGAGTAATTATTAATTAATATACATAAATTACTTTATGGTTCATTCATGTATTCCTTTCCATCTACATCAATTATTTATTGCAACAGGTTTCCCGTCCCAAATAAGATATCCTAACTAAGGACATTAGAAGTATCTTTATAATCATTTTCCAATATAATCAATGTGTTTATGAAAGGAACTCTGTGTTATTTTTGCTTTTTTACTAACTAATACAGCTTCAAACAAAGGACACAATTGCTACATACTAAGTGTAATTTATTACCCATTCAAAATTCTGTCTATTCAATCTTTCTAAAAATAAAAAAAGATTAAACTTATAAATATACTAGTTATAATGAGGGCGTCGAGACGTAATTCAATACCTCTAGAGAAAATACCAACCTCGTTTAGTTTTAAAAATTCTAAAGAACTTGCCAGTGATTTTTAAAAATTGGACATAATGCTATGATTACTATACGGAGTGTAGTGGATCAGAAGGAAAGTTTATTCAACACAATAAAGAAAGCGTTATCAAATAAATTTCATTTTGAATTGGTCATTCCAATAACTTAGATTCAACTGTAATTAAAAATAATAAATTATGGGGGTGTTTATATGAACATGAATGTACTATCTATTAAAGAAAAAAAGATTGTTAAATACAAAAGTTGTTTTGATGTGATTGGGCCCATAATGATAGGTCCTTCAAGTTCACATACTGCAGGTGCTTTGGCTATTGGAACAGTTGCTAATAGATTATTTCAAGGTCTTCCCAAAAAAGTTGTGGTAAAGTATTATGAATCATTTGCTGAAACCCATAAAGGTCACGGAACTGATTTTGCAATTATTGCTGGTATATTAGGCTTTGCTGCCGATGATAGCAAAGTGCCAGATGCCATTAAAATAGCAGAGTCTAAGGGAATTGACATTACCTTTATTGAAAAATCGGGTAATAGTCCTGCTGGTCATCCAAATACGGCAGATGTATATGTAGAGGATGAAAGTCGAAGTATTAGAACGATGGGTATTTCGGTCGGTGGTGGGTTGATTGAAGTCAAACATGTTGAAATTGATGGTTTTAGCTTAGATTTGCAGGGGCCATTGCCAGTTGTTATTGCGATTTCGGAAAGAGCTGACTTTGAATTTGTTTTACGCAGAATCTTTAAACAATATGATGTGGAAATTAACAGCTTTCATAGTTTGGAAGATAAAACAAGATATTTATATGCATTCGCTTTGGATTCGATATTACCTGGTACTGTTCAGAAGGAATTAGGAGATTTAAGCAATATAGCTAGCCTTATTATTCTTTAGTTACATTAAGGAGTGAAAAATATGTATATGTCCATAAAAGAGATTGTGGATGCAGCTAATAAAAGCCAAAAGCCAATTTATGAATTAGCAATCGAACAGGAAATCAAACAAACTAAAACTTCTTATGAAGAAGTTTGGAGTAAAATGGAACGAAATTTAACGACTATGCAACATGCAATAAATAAAAGTATTGAAGGCGATGGTGTATTTTCTCCAACTGGGTTAACCGGAGGGGATGCTGTAAAACTTAAAAACTATCGAGAACATAGGAAAACTCTTTCTGGAGATTTGATGGTGTTAGGGATTCAAAGTGCTATCGGTGTTAATGAAGTAAATGCTGCATTAGGAGCTATTTGTGCAACTCCAACAGCAGGTGCGAGTGGGACGATTCCGGGAGTCCTATTTAGTATTAAAGATACGTTGCAGTTAAATCATGAAGATTTGATTCATTTTCTATTCACTTCAGCGTTATTTGGAACGATAGTCGCAAACAACGCTTGTATTTCAGGAGCGTACGGAGGATGTCAAGCTGAAGTAGGAAGTGCCTCAGCGATGGCGGCTGCAGCTGCGGTAGAAGCTGCGGGTGGAACCCCACAGCAATCTTCTGAAGCTTTTTCGACCGCATTACAAAATTTACTCGGTTTAGTTTGTGATCCGGTCGCTGGTTTGGTAGAAATTCCTTGTGTAAAGAGAAACGCCATTGGAGCGACAAATGCTTTAGCAGCAGCGGACATCGCATTAGCTGGCGTAAACAATCTCATCAATGCTGACGAAGTGATTGAAGCCATGTATAGAGTTGGAAGACAGATGCCTCGCGAATTAAGAGAGACAGGTTTAGGTGGTATTGCAGCTACACCTACAGGAATTGCCATTAAAAATAAAATCTTTGGGGAGAAACAATCAAATCAATAAGTTATCGAATATATTGTGAAGTTTTTAACAATCTTTACTCTATTGTTCGCCTAAGGATGTCTGTATATTGGGGGAGTTATCAATAAAATATACTACTATATAATTAAAATATTTTATAAGTGGTAACAAACCCTTCAGGTTGATGCTTCGCTAATTTTTTGATTTTTATTAACCTAGAAGGGGGATATTCGTTGTGGGGCACTATATAAGCTATTCATTTTTCAAGAACGGTCTATATTCCTATATCTTAAAAAGAGAATTAAGAATAGGACACAAGGAGGAATTATTATATGGATGGGAATACTGCAAAAAACATAGAATTTCAAGCTGATAACACTGCAGTAAAAAATGAGAAATATCTAGACCCTAAAAAGTGGCATAAACAGGATACTACCTGGGCATTGAGCCTTTTTGGAACAGCAATTGGAGCAGGAGTACTCTTTTTACCGATTAATGCAGGTTCAGGTGGTTTATTATCATTGCTGTTAATTACCATACTTGCATATCCTGTTATGTATTATTCACATAGGGCGCTTGCTAAAATGATTTACGCTTCGAACTCTGCCGATGAGGGGATTACAGGTACAATAAGAGAGTATTTTGGAAATAAGGCAAGTATCATTTTTAATATTGTATATTTTATCTCCATTTATACGATCGTGCTGATGTACTCGGTCGCACTTACAAATACCGCTAGTAGCTTTATCGTGCATCAATTGCACATGTCGGAGCCTCCAAGGTCCATTTTATCGCTTATTTTAGTACTCGGTCTTATCGCTATACTAAATTTTGGTCAAGATATAACTGTAAAGATCATGAGCATGCTAGTGTATCCTTTTATAGCTTCTCTACTTTTTATCGCAATATCTTTGATTCCACAGTGGAATACGTCAATGCTTAGTTTTTCAAGTGTTTCTACTGCTTCAACAGGAACAGGATATTTAGGAACGATATGGATGATACTTCCAATCATAGTATTCTCGTTTAATCATTCGCCTATGATTTCGTCATTTGTTATGAAACAGAGAGCTACGTATGGAATAGATGCTACTGATGCTAAATGTGCTCAAATACAAAAAGTTTGTTATATTATGACATTCGCAGTTGTTATGTTCTTTGTTTGGAGCAGTACCTTAAGTTTGACTCCAAATGATCTTAAGGTGGCAAAAGAACAGAACTTGTCAATCCTATCATATCTTGCTAATGAGCTTAATTCGCCAGTAATCACTATTGCAGCTCCTATCATTGCATTTGTGGCTATTACAAAGTCTTTCCTTGGTCATTATATAGGAGCGTATGAGGTAATGCGTGACATGATTATCAAGTCCAGTAAAAAACGTGGGAAAGATATAGGAGAAAAAACAGTTAAGACAATGATTCTTACTTTTGTCGTATTAACATGCTGGTATGTTGCTTATACAAATCCAAGTATTCTTGGAATCATTGATGCCCTTAGCGGTCCGCTAGTTGCTGCTATCTTATGTATATTACCAATGTATGCGATCCATAAAGTACCAGTACTTGCTAAATACAAAGGG
Source organism: Bacillus cereus group sp. MYBKT14-1 (assembly GCF_051915185.1). NCBI lineage: Bacteria > Bacillati > Bacillota > Bacilli > Caryophanales > Bacillaceae > Bacillus > Bacillus cereus group sp. MYBKT14-1. The sequence continues at coordinate 32,964 of NZ_JBQAEF010000011.1, forward strand.
AAAGCGAGCAATGTATTTGTCATTATTATAGGTATCCTTACTGTCTTAGCAAGTATTCAGTCATTATTCTAATCCACTGTTGTTAGTACTGATGCAAAAAACATGGGATATGAAAAAAATAAAAATTCTTATCGGAACTGAACTCTATATTGTTGAACTAAAGAGATCATGGTTTTGGACAAACTCCTCATCTTGGAGAGTTTGTCTTTTTAATTATATGCATAACTTTTATACTAGCTTAAACAGACTAGATTAATAGTAAATGAAAACTTCATACAAACCACACATTAACTCCACTACTAGCACAAACTACAGTTGTATACTTTAAGTATCATTTTTCAACAATAAACATTCGAACATACTAATATTATGTAATATGGAAGTTACACTACATTAGAAGAAAACAAATAAGGGAGAGCGTATACTATGACAAGATTTGCGAATCAGCATGTAGAGAACACGATTTTAGAAGAGGATGTAGAGCTTTTAAAACTTATGGCACACCCAATGCGTTTAAAACTGATCAATGAGCTTTCTAAACATAAAACACTAAATGTAACCCAAATGACCGAAATTTTAAACATTCCACAATCAACAGTTTCCCAACACTTATCTAAAATGAGAGGGAAGGTTCTAAGAGGAAATCGTCAGGGGTTAGAAATTTACTATAGCATCGAAAACCAAAAAGCTGAAGAAATTATGGGATTATTAGGACCAATACAATAAAATATTAAGTTTACCATTTAAAGATTTACTTATATAGAATACTAAGCCCTCCTTGTTGTGGAGGGTTTTTATTTATTAATTTTTTAAGTAATTATTACTTTAATCCAATGACATCAATATCTTAAATATGTCACGATTTAAAAGAAGAGGGAATATCAGCTGTTTTTCATAGCTTATCAAATGGCGAAGTTCCTAAGGGTGGAGTAATCACGGAAGAAGGTATATTAGACAATACCATCTATACAAGCACTATGTGCATGGAGTCTGGCGCATATTATTATCATACCTACGATTGTAGACAAATTAAAACCATTGATTTATTTGATGCAAACTAAATAGAATAGGTAAACTGTATAAAATACAAATTCAGGGTTCTTATGTGGTTTTAATCTGTTTTTAAATGAAAAATCAATAACTAATAAATATTACAACCTTCCAAAAATCAAAAAGGAAGCGTGATTAGCTTGTAGATTAAGTCTGTTTTAAAACTGATGTATACGGGGGACAATCCCATAAACATCAGTTTTAAAACATTAGATACTTTATTTATCAAGTTAATGCGAGTTACATCAGTATAGGAAACGTTGGAAATCTAAATCTTTGTTTATATGTTAATTACTTCAAACGTATCCCTTCGAATGCGTTTATAACCAAGTCATGTACATAGGATTCATCCAACTTTTCACCGGTTACTAGCAAGCGATAAAAAATTGGTCCGTAAATGAGATCGATGCTTAATTCAACATCGAGGTTTTCTTTTAATTCTCCTCTGTTAATTCCCTTCTCCAGAAGTTGCTTTGCTTGCAGTCGACGTGGCTGGAAATATCGAGCACGATATTCCTCTGCTAGTTTCGAATCAAATTGCCCTTCGCCAACTAACTCATTGATAATAGTTCCTTCTCGACTTATCAAAAAACTGGCTAAACTTGTGGCGTGAATTAAAATATCATTCAACGCTGAACCTGTGTCAGGTACAGGCAATCTGGCAGCAGCAGCAGAAAGAAAACCATCCATTACCACAGCAGCCTTATTTGGCCACCATTTATAAATCGTAGCTTTGCTGACTTTAGCACGTTCTGCAATTTTATCGACTGTGACTGCTTTAAAGCCACTTTCCAATAATAACTCATAGGACGCAGAAAGGATGGCCTTTTGGGTTTCAATATTACGTGGTCGACCTCTTCTACTTTGCACATTAATCATTCCTTTCAAAACATAAACTATACGTTTAGTATACTTAATACGAACAAAAAACGAAATAGCCTATTTACAAAACTGAACGTTTAGTATATATTTTAGTTAATTAATGAACTGTACGTTCAGTTTATTAATTAACTAACTAACATCTTGTAATGGTATGGATATATTTAGGTTCCAAAAATCACAAATTACATTGCTAAAAAACATTTAGAAAAGGGGGTTAAAAAGAGAGGGAATTGGATCTTTTAAAAGCAGAATGGAAATTAACTCAGACTTAATTTATTACAATAAAAAATGGCATCGCAGTAGTACTTGCCAAAGTGATTTAGTAATTTTGAAATAAAAGTATGGGAGGAAATACTTATGTCTAATTTTAAAAATAAAGCAATTGATAAGGACATTTCATCAGGTTTAATCATTCTTTTAGCAACTGCATGTGGTATTATTGTGGCTAATCTTTATTATGCACAGCCTTTAATTGGGCTAATTAGTAATGAAATTGGGCTTTCTAATAGTAGCGCTGGATTAATTGTAACGCTAACTCAAATTGGATATGTTGTTGGCTTATTATTTCTTGTGCCTTTGGGGGATATTGTTGAGAATAAAAAATTGATACTTATATTGTTATTTTTAAGTGCATTTGCACTCATTTCTATGGTTTTTGTAAAAAGCGCAACCTTGTTGTTAATTACTTCATTCTTTATCGGACTGGGTTCGGTCGCAGCGCAAGTGCTTGTACCTCTTGTATCATATCTTTCATCTGAGAATGCACGCGGTCGAGTAGTTGGCAATGTCATGAGTGGTCTGTTACTAGGTATTATGCTTGCGCGACCAATATCTAGTCTAGTAGCCGATATGTGGGGATGGGGTGCAATATTTGCTTTATCTGCTACTGTAATTATTGTCCTAGCGTTTGTTTTATCGAAAGTACTCCCTACAAGAAAACCAACAGCAAAAACAAATTATATCGTCTTACTTAATTCAATGTGGCAACTGCTACGAACTACTCCCATTTTACGTCGTCGCGCCATTTATCATGCTTGTGTATTTGGGGCTTTCAGCTTATTCTGGACCACTGTTCCATTATTATTATCAAGTCCTGCTTTTCATTTTTCTCAGACTGCCATAGCACTGTATGCACTTGTCGGAATTACAGGTGCAATAGCAGCTCCAATAGGTGGTCGTCTAGCTGATCGTGGCTGGACACGATCAGCCACTGGGATAGCTCTCACTGTTGTTATTATTTCTTTATTACTACCACTTATTATTCAAAGTAGTTCGCCCATCGGAATAGCTGTTTTAGTAATTGCTGCAATTCTGTTGGACATGGGAGTATCTGCAAACCTTGTGCTTAGCCAACGTTTAATTTTCTCGTTGAGTCCAGAAATCCGTAGTCGATTAAACGGGCTATTTATGGCTATTTTCTTTTTGGGAGGTGCTGTGGGATCCTTTATTGGAGGATGGGCATATGCCTTAGGTGGATGGAATCTAACATTATGGATAGGAATCGCTTTTCCGACTATAGCTCTACTTTATTTTGCTACAGAGAAATAGTTCTATAATTTAGTTTTACCAGTCAGGATAGGGAATGCCTATTTATTGTTATATCTGAGTTTCAAAGGTTATTTGTGAATTGTATGGAGTTTTTGTATTAGAAGCAAATTTTTATTTTCTATTGCTGTAAGTGGAAAAGACTCACCTTGTTGAATATATCTGAAATGCAATAAAAAAGAGCTTGTGTAAAAACACAAACTCTCTTTAAAAAGAAATAACGCAATTGAGATATCTATATATTAACAATTTGTTTCTTATAATTCTATGCTTCCTATGTTGAGAAATAATATATTGTTAGTTTGTTAAAACTTAAATACATTATTGACTTAATATTTCGTCTTTCATGCAAATAATCTTGAATTTGGGATATTTTTTAAAATATTGGTAATGATGAGGTTTTATCGTGAAAATCGTTTAAATCTTATGTTTAACCGATTGAATTGAGAACAAGGTCTTCCTATATACAGCACGAAATACACGGTTCTTTACAGAAAAAGAAACACAAGGTAACATCAAAAAGAGACAATATGCACATTTATCCATACTTTCTGCTATTAACCTCCTAGTCTTGGAGGTAAAAAACAAGCATATCGAGTCTGCATTGATAGTAGTAAGTGGAAAGTTTGTCTATGGGACAGATAAAATTCAAAAATTATCACCTTCAGCTCCTAAATCTAGAACAGGTAGGATACCAATAATTACTTTTGGGGGTATGATAATAAATCGAAAATTAAGCATCGATTAGGTTATATTATGAAGATTACGATATAGGGAAGCCAGTTGTATTAATTCATGTTTGGCCGTGAAGTGGTCGATCTTGGGAATGTCAAGTTCCAGCTCTTGTTGAGGCTGGATACAGAGTCATAACTTATGATCGTCGGGGATTCAATAAATCTTCACAGACATAGGATGGTTATGACTATGATACGCTGGCTAATGATTTACATCTGTTATTGGAGCATTTGAATCTCCAAAAATATCACACTGGTTGAATCTTCAATGGGGGGGATTTACTGGCCTGCCATGAAAGAACACGTTATCGAACTTAATGCGGCATATCCTGTTGCGATAGCTGAGTTTGCGATTATCTCAGGCTTAGAAGAATATGAGCAGCTGGCGAAAGAAACATTACAAGTGAATGATGACCACTAGCACTCCAACCAGAACAAAGAAAATGGGCCACAACAAAAGCAAAGTGGCCTATTTGGAAATGGGTGCATATCAATACAGTTGCTCCAATATGGGTTAGCTTCATAAAAATGTGGATTTACAACGTTAAGGAAATCCCAATATTAAAAAAGCCTAACTTCTCAATTTAATGTGAAGAAATTAGGCTTTTTTATTTAGTGATGAAACCCATTATCACATTTCGTATCATGTGGCATAGGCCCATCCAGGGAATCCAGAAAGGCAACAGTCTGTTTGAGGTTTCTCAAAAATAAATGCGCAAGATCCATGGAAAATCCATTTCGAACCACAACTCGCATAATCGTCACCGTTTCCATATCGGGAGGCAATGGATAGGCGGGTACTTGCCAACCGAACACACGCAATTGTCGAGATAAATCATAAAGGTTCCAGTTTGATGTGTAGCCATCTTTCAGTCGCCAAGCGAAAACCGGAATATCCGACCCATCGGACAAAAGTTTGAACGGTTCCATCTTCTGAATGGCCTTGCTTAGAAAAAGAGCGACTTTCTGTGAAGCCTTTTGAACATTATAGTACCCCTTTTTCCCTAAACGTAAATAATTATAATATTGCAGGAGCACTTGTGCGCCAGGACGAGAAAAATTCAGAGCAAAGGTCGGCATATTCCCGCCCAAATAGGAAACGCGAAAGATTAGATCCTCAGGGAGATCTTCAGCTTCCCGCCAAATTATCCAACCCAATCCAGGATAGACTAATCCATATTTATGTCCGGATACATTGATGGACTTCACCCTTGGTAATTGAAAATCCCAGACTAAATCTGGTTGGAGAAATGGTGCTATAAATCCTCCCGAAGCTGCATCCACATGCATGGGAATGTCAAGACCAGTCTTCGCCTGTAAATCATCCAACGCTTTCGCAATTGCGGCAACCGGTTCGTAAAGACCGGTATAAGTTTCACCGAGAATCGGTACTACACCAATCGTATTTTCATCCACGGCTGCGAGGACCCCCTGAGGATCCAATTGAGGATGTTCAGGGCTAACCTTCACATAACGTGGTTCAATCTCCCAATAATTCGCGAATTTTTCCCAAACGACCTGAACAGCAGAACTAAACACAATATTGGGACGATCCACCGGCTTCCCTTCGCTTTTACGTGCATTTTGCCATCGTCGCTTTAAGGCAAGCCCACCGAGCATACATGCTTCTGACGATCCAGTTGTTGAAACGCCCATAGTCGTAAGGGGGCTGGGCGAATGCCAGAGGTTGGCTAAGATACGGACACACCGCTCCTCAATTTCAGCTGTCTGTGGATATTCGTCCTTGTCAATCATGTTCTTGTCGAATGATTTTGCATATAATTGCTCTGCGGTAGGCTCCATCCATGTACTAACAAAAGTTGCAAGATTCAGGCGGGCGTTGCCATCAAGAGTAATTTCATCATGGACGATTTGATATGCTGTTTCTGGTAACATGCCTTCATCAGACATATGAAAGCGTGGAACGACGGATTCTCCTTCGCGGGCAAACAAAGGATTTACAGAAAATTCGTGAGGCAGCTCTTTTTGCATGTGAAGTGGTAGAGATTGTGAATTATCTGGCATAATAACTTTTCTTTCGTATGTATCGTTTTGAACTTCTGCTTTTCGATCCTGTGGCATAAAAGCCCCCCTTAATTAAGTTTTTAACAAACATATTATTTACAAAAAATCATTTGTTAAACCAAGGGGACATAAGGCTTCAAGCACTTTTCTATCAATCTTTATTTCAACGCTACACGGAAGCCTGTGGTTATAATTCAAAGGAGTGAACAGCCGATTTATTCCTTACTTTTATTATTCCCTACTGAAACTTTTCAAGCACTTTCTGGTTAATGAGGACATGTAACGTTCCTTGATTCAGATTGCCGCGATCCTGGTCTGGAGGGAAGGACTGTCCATTTCCAGACTACTGTGGTTCGCCAGCTCAAATGCGGATTTCGGGATGATTCCGATGCCGAGATTGTCTTTCTGACAAGTCTCGTGGATCATCTGGTAGAATCAGCGGTAAATGACCAGAGGTTGCTCGTGCAGCTCTTCGAATTATTGTTTTATGCTTTATTCAAGTTGTTGAAAGTAAATTTCTAATGTTGATGAATCAGAATATTCTTTCTGTTATTTCTACAGTTGGGATCTATTTACATATAAGGTTATAAGGATTATATTGGCAATGTAAGTGAAAACAATAATAGATGGAAGGGGATGTTTTTTATGTTTAAAAAAGCAGCACTAGGGATTTCATCGTTAGCAATCACAGCGTTCGTCGGATTAGGAATGGCAACAGAGGCTTCTGCTGGACCAGCAGCACCACTTACTTCATTAAACGTCGTACAAGTAGAATCTGAACTGGGCGGAGTAGAAACGATTAACCAGAACAGCTTTAGCACATCACGTAATCACGGAGGAAAATACTTATATATTACCACGAAAGAAATGGGATATGGCCAAAACCCATTTGCTAAAATGAATGGCTCTAATGTAAAAAGTATTGGATCCACTATAATTGGCGGAAGACCGATCGTTGGCTGGTATTATAAATGGGATGCTTCTGGGCACCAACAGGGAACGTTTGAGTACCAAAAGACATCTATAAATGCACCATTTAATACAATGCGTACATCAATTTATATCCAATAGTTTTGAAAGCGTTCGCACATTTAAATAGTCAAAGAAAAGGCACTCCTAGGAGTGCCTTTTCTTTGACTTGAACCATGTTCATATATATATTCCCCATCCCATAAAAACACTTCCCATAAAACAGGATCCTAGACACCAATAGACTTTATTTGAAAAATAGTTTACATATGTATGGGTGATAACAGTAACGCTACATCATGAATATAAAATGCGTTACGCCTTCTGGTCTAAGAACCTACTTTATAGAAAGTGCCTTTCTCAAATATTTTACCACATGTAACATTGATTTTATTAAGTATTTAGTTATTATGCACAATTACATAGTAAATACCGTTTAAATAGGAGACTAAGAAAAATGCAAAATAAGTGATTCTAAACATATTCCAGATAACTTCTAATTTTTTATTAATTATTTGTTTAGCGCTCGCTAATAGAAGGAAGTACTGCTTGTATTCCATTTAACAAATCTAACACATTCACATCACACATTTATTTCTATTCACTAGGAGCTTGAATTAATTAGAAAGAAGCATCTGCAATAAATAATTCTGTTTTATATAACATCCAACCACTTAAAAATCCAGTAATAAAAAAGGAGGGAGAAGGTATCTTTTATTGAAGTTTGTTTATAATAGCTTTTTAACTTGTTAGGGGGAATCATAAAGGAGATTAGTAATCTCTTCGATCATTTTTATTTTCCTTATAGTAATAGATTTATTGTACTAGAAAATTCAAATTTTGAAAGGAGTATCAATAAATATGAGTAAGAAAAAAGATTCGTGTCTATCAACTTAAGGATAGAAATTAAATGGGTTTTTGTTTAAATAAACTAAACAAAGGGGTGTTCTTTATGTGTACTAGTTTGACATTACAGACAAAAAACGGCCAACATCTTTTTGCAAGAACGATGGATTTTACATTAGATTTCAATCAAGAAGTAATAATAGTTCCTCGAAGTTATCGATGGAACAATATAACTGGTGAAATCATCGAAACGAAACAAGCAGTTATCGGGATGGGGATTAACTATCAAGAAAGGGTCATTCTGGCAGATGGAGTCAATGAAGCAGGTATGACTTGTGCAACGCTCTATTTCCCAGGCTTCGCGACTTATAATGAAAGTATAGATGACAATAAAACGAATCTGGCTCCATTTGATTTTGTGGCTTGGAGTCTCACGCAGTTCAATTCTATTAAAGAGTTAAGAAAGTCTGTTGATAGTATTTCTTTTTTGGATGTACCATTACCTATTTTAGGACTTACTCCGCCGCTACATTGGATTATAGCGGATAAATGGGGAGAATGTATTGTACTAGAGCCGACAACTGAGGGGCTAAAAGTGTATGACAATCCGTTAGGGGTAATGACCAATAGTCCAGAGTTTAACTGGCATCTACAAAATTTAAGACAATATATTGGTCTTAGATCGCAGCCCTATGAGTCTACACAATGGGGGGATTTATCATTAAGTGCTTTTGGACAAGGTTCAGGTTCAATAGGGCTTCCGGGTGATTTTACCCCACCATCAAGATTTGTTCGGGCAGCATATGGCAAACAAAATATCCAAGATATAGATAACGAAGATGAAGGGGTATCGGCCATTTTTCATATCTTATCGAATTGTGAGCTTCCAAAAGGTGGAGTGATAACGGAAGAAGGTACATTAGATAATACCATTTATACAAGCGCAATGTGTATGGAGTCGGGTATATATTATTATCATACCTATGATTGTAGACAAATTATAGCCATACATCTATTTCATGAAAATTTAGATACAGATGAAATTAAAACCTATCCATTTCAGCGTAAACAACAGATTTTTTATGAAAACTAATCGGAACCCTGTAAACAGTGTACAGATGTTAGACTATATCATTTCTGTTGTCTAGTTTACTAAAGTATTACTAAAAAGGAAGGATGATACCACATGTTAGGAATAGAGCGTAAAAAAAGGGGATTTTAAGGCATTATTTAAAGTGAAATAGATAATTTAAAGGAGGAATTTAAATGGATGCAAGGAAAGAAGGCATAAAATAAGAGAAGATGCCAAAGAACTATAACCGTATTTATTTCGTTTCGCCTATTAATTTTATCATTTTAGCCAAGAAGACTCCTTCCTCAAGGAGCGTGAAGGGGCACAGCTCAGTGAGTAGGTGGGAGATGAATTGGCTTCGAACAAGGGATGGCAGGAAGCCATCTTAATTGTTCGACATACAGAAAGTGTTACTCACTACCTATCGAATGTACGTTTGGTGTATGATAGTCATATACCGAAATGGAGGTGAATCAAATAATGATGAATAAAGCCTATAAGTTTCGTATCTATCCAAATCAGGCACAAGCAATTCTAATCAACAAAACGATTGGATGTTCTCGCTTTGTATTCAATCATTTCCTATCCTTATGGGATCAAGCATACAAAGAGACAGGAAAAGGCTTGACCTATGGTACATGCTCTGCCAAACTTCCTGCCATAAAGAAAGAGCTTGTTTGGCTAAAAGAAGTGGATAGTATTGCGATGCAGTCGTCTGTTCGCAACCTTGCGGATGCGTATACACGCTTTTTCAAAAAACAAAACAGCGCACCGCGCTTTAAATCTAAGAAGAACAACGTACAATCTTATACCACAAAACAAACAAATGAAAACATCACCGTTGTAGGGAACAAAATAAAGTTGCCGAAACTAGGCCTTGTTCGATTTGCCAAAAGTCGCGAAGTAGAGGGGCGTATTGTAAATGCTACAGTTAGACGGAACCCTTCTGGTAGATATTTTGTGTCACTATTAGTTGAAATAGAAGTACAAGAACTTCCGAAAACACATTCTTATATTGGAATAGATGTAGGACTAAAAGATTTCGCTATTTTGTCAGATGGAACACACTATGAAAATCCGAAGTTTTTCCGATCATTAGAAGATAAGTTGGCGAAAGCACAGCGTGTTCTTTCTAGAAGAATGAAAGGATCTTCTCGCTGGAATAAACAACGAGTAAAGGTAGCTAGAATTCATGAATACATATCAAATACTAGAAAAGATTACTTGGACAAAATTTCAACTGAAATCATCAAAAACCACGATGTTATCGGTATAGAGGATTTGCAAGTATCGAATATGTTAAAGAATCATAAGTTAGCAAAAGCAATTAGTGAAGTATCTTGGTCACAATTTCGATCCATGTTAGAATACAAAGCAAAATGGTATGGCAAACAAGTCATTGTCGTATCGAAAACATTTGCTTCCAGCCAATTATGTTCTTGTTGTGGATATCAAAATAAAGACGTTAAAAATCTAAACCTACGTGAATGGGACTGTCCTTCTTGTCGTGCAAACCATGATAGGGATATTAACGCAAGTATCAATCTAAAGAATGAAGCAATAAGGCTTCTAACCGCAAGGACTGCGGGGTTAGCCTAATCAATTAGAGTTCGATAGAACTCTTTACTTAGGAATCCCTCACTTCTAAACCAAGTGAAAGTGGGGGTAGTTCAAATAAATAGTTTTTTAGCAATCTAGGAATAGAAACCGTACCTTATTAAAATGTTATTTCCGTTCCTATAATGAATTATCCTTCTAGCATATATATAAGATTTATATCATATATTAGGAGAAAGAATGAAAGTTAGAAGGGAGTCTTATAGAATGAGTTATTTGGAGGGAAATGACTTTAGTGAACAAAATATGGTAAGTGTGCCTAATCCCTACGTATATCAGACATTACAATCAGTAATTGGTAAACATGTGGTTATTGAAACTGTAAGAGGTAATGTAAGAGGAAAGTTAAAGGATGTGAAACCAGATCACTTGCTCATTGAAGATACAATGCCATATATTGTACGGATTCAACAAATTGTATGGATTATGCCAAAACAATAATCAAATTACATGTAATTTGATTTATAACAGATTAGCGTAATAGACCACCAAATAAAAACACAGGGTTTTATCTCTGTGTTTCTTCAAATTTTCGTTTTTGAATATATGCTTGGGCATGAATAATTTCTTCCTGAAGCTCTTTTAATTCTTTTATAGATTCTGATTCAATAGTCGTGTAAGTAGTAACTAAACTGATCATCATATCCATCTTCTCTACTATATTTTGAATGACCTGTTCAGATTGCTCTTTTTTAGGGTGTTGTATTGCTATTAAAGCATTTTCTATATAATTGTTTTTTCTTTGCTGGATATCATAAATAAACTGTTTTGTGTTTGAGTTCATTTGCTGTTCCTCCATTTGGGGTATACTTCTATTCTATCATATTCGAATGGGAGATATTAGATTATCCTAAATATACATCTGTCTCGCACATCTCCTCGAATATACAAACTAATCCTTTAATGTAAAGGAAGCTAAGAAAAATTTTTATAAAGAAAAAGCCGATTTCCCTATATATTAAGGGTATCGGCTTTTGTTCATATTCTTTTACTTAATTAATTTCTGACATAAAACTTATAATAATAAAATTACTTTTACTAGCTAGAAAAGGGTTGATACTGTACATTTTAAAATATCAATTAAGCACTAATATTTTGGTTATGCACTGTTTCACCTTTATGGGAAACATAGCTGTGTGCTATCATTCCTAGCATTATTACAAACATGCCACACCAAGATAAAATAGAGGGGAATGAAGAATGTAATAAGATTAGTTCTCCAATAACAGCAAAAAGCACCTCCATAGATTGTGTTGCTTCAACAGTTGCAAGTTTCTGCATATCTCCTTTAACCATATCAGTAGCTTTAAAAAATAAGATAGTTGCAATTACACCAGAGCAAATAGCAACTAAAATTGATTGCATAGTTTGCTCCTTACTAGGTATTCCTGCTGTAAAAAGACCGTACAAGGATAATAAAAACCAAAATGGTAAGCTAGCTAATGTCATTCCAAGGACACGTTGATAAGCATCTAGACGATCTCCACAAACCTCCATCATTTTACGATTCCCGAGTGGGTAAGCAAAAGAAGCTACAATAACAGGGATAATACCTAACATAATATCTTTTACAGCAAGCGATTTTGCTTGTTCCATTTGCATAAGGAAAATACCAAGAAGAATAATTAATGACATACTCATACCCTTCATTGGAATTTTTCCTCTTTTCTTAATAATTCCATCTGGTGTTTGATAAGTTTGGATAAAAAGAGGAGCTAACAAAGATCCTGATATAATAGTAACTTGCCATGTCCCTGCAATAATCCATCCTGGTGCATGTGCAGCGGCAAAACATAATGGAGCATAAAATAGACCAAAACCTACAAAACTCCATAAAAACCATGCACTTAAATCCTCTCTCATAACTTGTAATAATATTTTTAATTTTTTTCGGCTCATAACAAGAAGTAAAAGGAATGGCAGCATGAAAATAAACCTTAATGAAGCACTCCATATCCAGCTACCACCTGATAATTCCATTGCTCGATTCAATATAAATGTGAAAGCAAAAAAGAAAGCAGCACATATACCTAAAAAAATAGGGCGCAAATTTCTCACCTCAATCTGCCTCATAAGTCATTAATTTCTCAAGACTTAACCAGTTTTGTTCTACAAGGTGCGCTGTTGCTTCTTTATCTTTATTTTTGCACGCCTCTATAATTTGCTGATGTTGTTCTACTGACTTTAGACCATTTATAGAAGTGAACTGAGAAATTTCGAGGCGTTGAATCTTAGATATACTTCGTTCTAACGCACGAATGATTTCAGGATTTCCTGCCACATCTAAAAAAACATTGTGGAATAACTCGTCAGCTTCAATTGCTTTTATAATATCTTTTTTCTCAATAGATAATAGTAAAGCCTTATTACTGAACTCTAATTCTTGAATATCCGACGCTTTTAATAATGGTACTGCTAAACGAGCAGCTAACGAGTGTAAAACTGCTACCACAGTAAATGCGTGTTTCGCCTCCTCAATATTTAATGGTGCAACACGAGTAACTGAACCAGGAATAGATTCAACAAGTCCTTCATCCTCAAGACGCTTTAACGCCTCTCTAACTGGAGTACGGCTAATTCCAAATTCTTCTGCTAATTCTTTGTCATTTAAGCGTTGCTCTGGTTGCAGCTCTAATGTAACGATTGCTTTTTTCAAAGTTAGATATACTTCATCTCTAAATGACATACGTTTAATTGGTTTAATTATATCTTTTTTCATAAAACCAATATATCGGATATTGGTTTTATGGTCAACTCTAATTTTTCAATAAAATATACTCGATTATCAAATTCTAAAAACGACCATTTAAGGAATGCTATTTAGTTCTAACAAAACTTAAAAAATACTGTCAAAAACTAGTTCTAAAAATCATTGCCAAAAACAAAGTATCATAACAAACATCAAATACTGTTTAAGGAACCTTCTTAACGTATGAAAAAAACAAGTTCTTTAAAGAAATAAATCCTTAGCGTACGAAATTCGCGTTTTATTGGTGGGACTCTCTAATTAATTCGCTTAATGGATTCGGTCTCGTCTATTTTGGATACTATTTTATGTGAAATGGAGATATTATTTTTATTTCGTATAGATTTCTTGCGAAATATGTATCTAGAGCCGTATGTTAATTTAAATGTGATACGATAATTGTATATATGCATTTAGATGGTAAAAGGGGATGAGTGTTGATGAAAAACCATACAATCGTAAACGGAAAACTCCTTCAGACTAATAAAAAGTGGTCACATCTCCGGCAAAAACAAAAAGATCATATTTATAATTGGTTATGTAGGGAATACATACAACAATTGAAAGAGAAAAAAGGGGAAGTAACTGTATTTTTAAAGAATGGTGTTCCAGTACGTGGGCAGATCCTTGCAACAGATAAATTTACCGTCCTAATGATGGTTCATGGTAAGCAACAACTAGTCTACAAGCAAATAATTTCTACAATTCTTAAGTAATTCTTTTTCCTTTTTTCGAGAGAAGAGGAAAAAACAAAAAAAAATAGAAGATTGAGATCAATCTTCTTTAAAAAAGGAACAGATGACAGATCACTACTCCAACTCTTAATCAATTATAAATAAGCACATGTAAATATTCAATCCATTCTGAGTTTTCTCAACATATTTGTCTTATTTTTAAATTATATATCCTTATTCTCCTTTTCTAATAAACATTTTATATCATTGCAAAAGAAAAAATAATAAAGAAACCGAATTCCTTAACAGGTGGAATTCGGTTTCTTACTACAATATTTAACTGCAATTAGGAAAAGATTGTCCCCTTTAAAAGATAATATATTTATTTATAATTCGGATCGGAAGGTTTTACCTAACTGGTTACCAAGACCAAAGTAATGACGAAAATTATATATAAGTGGGCTCCATTTATTTGGGTCAATATGATTTTCTTCAATAATGATTTCCTTGTGAGCATGCACATGTATAGCTTGTGTCTCAACAATTGCAAAATCAGAAGAATAATCAGGAATTCGAATGTGTTTCACCCTTGCCTCAATTTGAATTGGACACTCCATAATTCGAGTAGGTTTTACCGATTTAGACTTAGTAGGTGTTAATCTACTAATATCATATTTTTCTTTTTCATATGTAAATCCATTCTTTTTCTTATAATCTGGAACGGGATTTTTCCCTGTATAGGGGGCTAACTGTTCAACATTCTCCCATAATGAAGGACTCGGAACATTGATTACACATTCAGGATGTCGTTCTAAATTTTCAATCGCTTTCCCGCCAAGTCCAATCCCTAATATAATACAATCTCCTAATGCCCATGATGATGACAGAGGGCTGATATTTACTGTTCCATCTTCATTTAGCGAATTTAGTAAAATCACAGGAGTTCCGTAGTATAGAATTTTAGGTTTAATAATTTCTGTATTTGGAACATGAGCCATTTTTTTCATCTTTATTTCTCCTCCTATTCATATGTTCTTCCTTATTTATTGTAGAATATAAACATTTCGATTATCATCGAAATATGGATTACATTAGGGGGAATTAAAATGAATGCAAATCCAAATGTAGCAATGATTGCTACCCTTGTCAGTGAAACTTCTCGTGCAGCAATATTAACAGTCTTATTAGATGGTAGATTCCATCCTGCAAGCGAATTAGCATATATGGCAGGAATCAAACCACAGACGGCTAGTTTCCATTTAACAAAAATGGTCGATGCGAATGTAGTTACAGTTGAAAAACAGGGAAGACATCGATATTATGGGATTCGAGATCAGGAAGTTGCTCAAGTTATGGAGTCATTTTTATCAATAGCTCCGCCAATTGAAATTAAATCATTAAAACAGGCTTCAGAAGATAAAGCGATGCGTTTTGCAAGAACATGTTATGATCATCTTGCGGGAAATTTAGGCGTACAATTAACAGATTCTTTAATTAAAATAGGTGTTATTTATGAAGAAAAGGACGGGTTTACTGTTACTGAAAAAGGAGAGTCATTCTTTACAACTTTTCAAATTGATCTTGAAAAGGTTAGGAAAAAACGTCGTTCATTCACACACAAATGTTTAGATTGGAGTGAAAGACGTCACCACCTTGCGGGAGCATTAGGGAATGCACTTCTAGAAAGACTATTAGAATTAAATTGGGTTCAACGTTTACCTAAAACAAGAGCAATAAAAATCACTGCTGACGGGGAAAAGGGACTAAAAGAAACATTTTCTTTTGATATTACAAACAACTAGGTTTTGAATAGAAAACAGCCGATTTACTCTTAACAGGTTAAAATTCGGCTCTTTTCTTATCCCAAATTGCTTAGCGTGGTTTTTTTCCGAAATGCTGGCGGTACCCCATCGCCGTCAAGCTAAGATTTTACATTATCCATAAAGCAAAAAATACGTTATCCCTTCCTGTGATTCTGCAGAAAGAATAGCGTATTTTTTCATTTTAGTAGGAATTTTGTTTTCTTTGCTTGATAGAGATGTGGTGCTACTCCATTAGTAAAACAAAGAATTTAATTAGCTTACTGAAAAAGTGACTTTAAGTAGGAGGTATATATACGGAATACCACCAGCATTTCTCTCATTTTCCACTTTAATTTATGGAATGAAGTATTTGACGTAAATAACTTCTTCTAATAATAAGGTAGTAAATTATTTGTACGCTAATAAAGCTCGTGAATATGAGAATAGAATTTCCTGCAATAGGTAAGTCTATGTGTCTGCTCTGCGCTAAAAACCTTATTGCCAAGAAGGCCACGCTACTATGAAGAACAGAAATCACAATAGGTATAAAAAATAATATACTAATTTGTTGGGTTACAATTTTTTTTATCTCTCTTTTAGTTAACCCTAATTTAGAAAGCATTTGAAATTGGCTTTTATCTCGATCTAAATCTGTAAATAAACGGAAGTATAAGAAACTAATTGTAAATATAAAAAATACAACACCTACTAGTACACTGAGAATAGATAGTATCGCATTCACTTGTTTACCTTCTAACCATTTTAATACCGGGGAATCAAATATAAAAGGTGGGCGTCCGCTTCTATAATCATTTGGAATTATCTTTGTAAGTTTTTTAGCCATATCTGCTGTTTCATACATGTTTTTAATTAAAAAACGATAGTCTATATACTGATCGATCTTTGCTTCTCCTAACTGTGTATTTAGCATTGTTTCGTACATTGAATCCGAAACAACGACAGAAAAATTGTCAGATGGGCTGATAATATTATCCATTAATATTTTATTATCAGAAAAATTATAATTCATAGTACCGTGTTCCAGTGTAAGGGATGAAGACAGTTTCTTTAATTTCTCTTGAGAAGCTACTCTCAGATACATTTTTGATGGCAGGATTAGACTGTCTGTTTCCTTATTTAACGTTTCTGCTGGGTATCCTAGTGTTTTGGCAGTTGCGTTGTAATCAGTCAGTTTCATAATTGGTGTTGCGTGACTTGTTGTATTAAAACCAGTAGAAGTTACTAATTTATATGAGAATCCATCATTATGTAATTGTTTCTCTATTTGAGAAATATGAAATGCCTCCTCATTGTTGTGTTTATATGATTTATATTCAAATGCATAAGGACTGTTAACTTCCGCTAATGCGCCATTTCCAATAGAAAGGCAAGCACCAATAGAGGTAAAGGCAACTGCGGAAAGTATACTTACTAGAAAGAGTGTTCTTGCGTTATCTGTCATTCGATATGTTAACTCTGAAATCATTAACATATTGGTTTTTTTAAAGAAAGTGTATTGACGATTTTTCAATATTGTAATGACATAAAAGCTGAGCTGAGTAAATAAAAAGTATGTTCCTAATACAGTTAAGAAAACACATAGTAATAGAACATATATCTCAATTCCTTTTTTTAATGCTATATCCAAATAAAACGCTGAGGCATATCCAATGCAAATACAAAGAATTGAGAAGAAAGCTAGCCATTTAGATGACTTTGGTTCCGCTTTTGGTTTTTCTTCAGATTTCATGAGTTCAATTAGCTGTGATACCTTCATTACTCGTACAGTGAAAAAAGAGACAAGTATAAATAAAATAAAAAACATAAGAGATGTCACTAAAATTGCATTAGTAGGAAAATGAAATGGAAGCCCACCTTTTAACAGGAAAAGGGAACCACTTATCAGTAAGATTAATTTTCCAAAAACTAATCCAAGTCCAATCCCAACAATAATTGCAGAACATCCAATTAACATATTTTCCATGAAAATTAGCTTTTTTAATTGTGCGTTAGACATGCCATGGAGTAATAAAATCCCAAATTCCTTTTTCCTTGTTTTTAAAAACATAGTAATAGAATAGAGAATGAAAAAGAAGGAGAAAAATATAATTAGATATTGAGCAATTTTAAATCCTTTTGTACTTAAAGAACTCATGGTTTCACTGGTCGATACAAGATTTCCAGTGAAATTAGGATGAAATGCAAGCAATTCAAAAGTAAATAGAATCATCACGGCAAATGTACTACTCAAAAAATGTCCAAGGTATAATCGTTTATTACGAGTGACATTATTATATACAAGTTGACGAAAATTCATGTTAATTACCTCCTAGTAAAGATAGTAAATTTGTAATATCTTTGTGAAATTTTGAACGATTTTCATCGCAATAAATTTCATTATAAAAAGATCCATCTGTAATGAAGATTACTCGATCACAGTAACTCGCAGCTACGGGATCATGTGTCACTAGCATCATAGTTACTTGTTGATCTTGATTTAATTTCTTTAGGAGTTCCATCACATCATTTGCCGCTTTTGAATCTAAATTTCCTGTTGGTTCATCTGCTAATATTAATTGAGGAGAATGAATAAGGGCACGAGCAATGGCGGTTCGTTGAGCTTGTCCTCCTGAAATTTCATAGGTTCTTTTATTTAAAATCTGTTCAATCCCTAGTTTTTTGGAAATGACTTCTACTTTGTTGTTCATTTCATTCAAACTTACATTATCTAATGTAAGTGGTAAAACAATATTCTCTTTTACAGTTAGCGTATTCATAAGGTTAAAGGATTGAAAGACAAACCCTAGTTCACGGCGTCTAAATAATGCTAAATCATTAGAAGATAAACAATGGGGATTTTTTTCGTTAATAAATACTTCTCCTGATGTTGGTGCATCAATAGTAGAAATCATATTCAGTAAAGTTGATTTGCCACTGCCTGATGCTCCCATAATTCCTACAAATTCTCCTTTTTGTATTGTCAAATCAATATTGGAAAGAGCTTTATAAGCTACTTTTCCTGTATTATAAATTTTACTTAAGTTACGGACTGTTAATATACTCATAGTCATTATCTCCTGTTCGTTTGTTGGCTATATATAATTTAATCTAAAGTATTATAGTCCTCATATTGAATTGTCTTACATTTACCTTACAAGTATGTAAGAATTCTATCTTTTAAGAAAATTATTTTAGAGGAGGTTAAAGATTTAACTCAACATATTTACAGTGTATAACGTCTATTAAATTAAAGGAAGGAACCTATTAAATTTCCTAATAGGCTCCTTTTTTTAAGGCGAAAATTTCAAATATAGAGTTATACTTCAAATCGTTTGCGTTTTCATACAAATTTTATAAAGTTAAAAATTTCTTGTTTTATTTTAGCTTTATATTGATAAGATACTAGCATCCAATTTTTTTATGATTCAATCCAGGATAAAATATCTACTACCGTTTGATAGGCAGTGCATAATGACCAAAAGATAAATCCAGCAAGGCACTTGCTTCTTGACGCAGTAACAGATCTTTCGGACGGAACATAAAGGACCCATCAGCATTGATGGAAGTATCAGGGTCTAGAATTCCTTGGGAGGCAAGTGCCTGAATCGATTGGACTGCCCAGTCGTCTGCGGCATCAAGTAATTTAACTTTAATAGCTTTATCAGGTTGAATCGGTTTCAAGTCTTGAATTTGCTTAACGTTTTGAATCATGGTTGCTGCGACCTGTCGGGTAATCGGAGTAGCACGAATATACTCTGGAATTCCATTCATCATTTTTTCCCTTGCCTCCTTGGATTCGTCTGGAAAACCATTCCATCCGTGAGCAAGTAACAGCATATCCGCAAATTCTCCTTGTGTCATGGTGTCCATCGGATTAAATAGATTATCTGTTTTAGCACCCATAATGTTTAGAGCATGAAGGTTATCAATGTGACTTCTATATTTACTCTTTGCTGGCACGTCATCAAACGGTGATTTGTTGTTAATTTTCTGAGCATCTGCTACAAAATCAAGGCTTTTAGGAGAGGTGTAGTGAAAATATGTGATTTCTCCTGCTGAATTCTTTTTGAAAGCGACTTTATTGCCTTCTGAATCCTCAAATAACAATGGATGAATCATTTTGAGAACTTGTTTTCCCGTTGTTCCACCCTCCATGATCAAATTCCCATTTTCATAAGTAAAATGAGTGCGAATGGCAGCGAAACGCGTATTCTGGAATAAACCCAAGTATTTATGAGCCTCTTTTTCCTCTAACGGGAGATAACTTGTTTTTACTTCATTCTTCTTAGCGGGGAAATAGTGATCCATGAGAGCTTCATATATGTCTATACTCATCATTGAATCATTATTGTAAGACATGAAGAATGCTGTTTTTTGTTCAGGCACTAAAATCAGCAGTGATTGATGCCCAGGCATACTTCCACCTTTCATTACAACATGTTGACCGTTAGCAAATTTATTAAAAGGCGTTTCAAATCCAATTGTCGCAACAGGGACTGTCTTATCATCAAAAACTTGATAGGCATGCATCATATCTATGCCTTTTTTACTTACAATTTCTTTGTCTTTAAACGTTCCTTTCTGTAGTTGCATAATCATGTATTTTGACATGTCTTCCGCAGTAGATAAAATGCCTCCTTGTGGTGTATCCCTTAAACCGCTCCCACTTGTTGGAATCGGATCACCTGTGGGACCATAATGTGTAGCCATTCTTTTGAGAAGGTCAGGCGTAAAACTCATACTCGTAGATTCCATATCTAATGGTTTGAAAATATTTTTTTCCATATATTTCGAGAAAGGGGTGTTAGTAGCATTTTCTACTGCAAACCCTGCGAGCGCAAATGAGACGTTGTCATACGTATAAGCTTCCCCTGGTGGCCGTATCACCGTTGGCATATGCTTAGAGAAAAATTCTTTCATTGGTATACTATTATGAACGTATTCGGGTCCAGTTATATTTGTGAGATCCGGAAAATCTACCCCGCTAGTATAAGTAAGCATATCAAACAGGGTGAGAGGTTTCCCTGTTTGATTAGGAATTTGTAATCCACCAAGGTATTTTTGTACATCTTGATCTAGTTTAAGCTTTCCTTTATCGACTTGCTGCATCACAGCCAAAGCAGTAAAGGTTTTTGAGACTGAAGCGATTTGAAAGACCGTGTCCTTAGTGACAGGGATTTTCTTTTCTTTATTGGCATATCCATATCCTTTATTGACAACGACCTTTCCATCATGAACGACGACAAAACTAGAACCGTTCACATTATACTTCTTCATTTTTTCTTCAAATAACGGGTCTGCAAAAGATTCTATTTCTTTTTTATTAGTAGGTCCTTCCATCATTTGAATATTAGTTGAGGATGTTAATGGTTTTGATTTTTCAGCTTCTAATAATTGTTGGGAACACGCAGAAATCATGGTTGAAGAAGAAAGAAGAACTGCAACGATCCCCAGTTTGTTAATTGCTTGTTTCATTTTTGTAAGCTCCTTTAATTGATTTGTTTTTTTGTTAGCGAAACGAGTTAGCACCCGTTAGCGTATGAACAGAGTGTAGCAAGAGGCCAGTCATAGTAGGTAGTGAGTTTTTGTCATATTTATAAAGGAGAACAAAATTGAGTGGATAAGGCTGTATTAATAGTTATGTCATAAAAGTCATGACATTTTGACACTACCGTGTGTGACAGAAAAACATTTAGAATCAAGGAGCAGTTTTTAACGCATTAACAATAAATGGGGAGGGGAGACCTACATTGTGTATGTTAAAAAATATAATGAGGCGTGAAAGGGGAAATAGGCATGATTTATTTATGAAAAACAAACCAGTAATAAGAGTGGTTCTTCTAGGGTTAACATACATGCGGAAAAAGAGGGATTTATCGTTTGTTAGAATACAATTGCATTTGTGAAAAAATAATTAGCAAGATAATTACAAATGTAATATTGAACTTTTAATAGAGGTGATAGCTGTGTGCTTAGTATGAAACAGCTAATAACCATCTACACAATATGAATAGAGGAGAGGGAGAATCTTATGAAAACAAGTAGGCAAATTACGAGTGCAAGTCTGACCCTTTTAATGGCTGGAAGTTCTTTGTTATATACAATGCCAAGCTCAATTGTAAAAGCAGAGCCCAATCAAAATGTATCTAATTCGTTACAAACAAGTAATCAAAGCGATCGTACTTCCGTTAAGAAAGCAATACGGGATTCACTCCAACTTGGATACCCTGGAATACTCGCTCAAATTTCTAAGGGTGGAAAAAATTGGAGCTATGCCGTCGGGATAGCGGATCTGAGAACCAAGAAGCCGATGAAAACAGATTTTCGCTTTCGCATTGGCAGTACGACGAAGACATTCATTGCAACAGTGCTACTTCAATTGGCTGGAGAGAACCGCTTGAATTTAGATGACTCCATCGAAAAATGGTTGCCTGGCGTCATTCAAGGAAACGGATATGATGGTAACCAGATTACGATTCGGCAGTTATTGAATCATACAAGTGGGATTGCTGAATACTTAAAGTCAAAAGACTATGATATTATGGATACAAAAAAATTGTATACGGCTGAAGAATTAGTAAAGATGGGAATTTCTCTTCCACCAGACTTTGCTCCAGGTAAGGGCTGGTCTTATTCAAACACAGGATACGTAATACTGGGTATCCTTATTGAAAAAGTAACTGGAAACAGCTATGCGGAAGAGGTTGAAAATCGGATTGTTGAACCGCTCGAATTGTCGAATACATTCCTACCTGGTAATTCAACTGTTATTCCAGGTACCAAACATGCCCGTGGATATGAAAGATATGACGGAGAAAGTGAGCTAAAAGACGTTACTTATTCTTACCCAGGTAGCTCGGATGGAGATATGATTTCTACTGCTGACGATTTAAACAAATTCTTCTCTTACTTACTCAGTGGCAAATTACTGAAGGAACAGCAACTAAAACAAATGCTTACTACAGTTCCTACAGGAATTGCTGAAATCGGCAGATATGGTCTTGGAATCTATGAAACTAAACTTCCAAACGGTGTCTCGATATGGGGACACGCAGGTGCCTCTCCAGGGTTTTCTACTTTTGCTGGAGGCACACTTGGAGGCAAGCATACATTGGCCATCAATTTGAATGGCCATAAAACTAGTTATAGTCCTTCGGATCCTTTTAAAAATATTTTACTTGCTGAATTTAGCAAGTAGGCAAAAAGGAAAAATAGATAAATTTTGTCATAGTTTTTATAGTTGAAAATATCCTTTTCTGGTTCAAAAAATACCTTAATTTTAAAGTTTTTTTAAAATTAAGGTAGTAAATGCTGTTAAGCTAATAAAACAAAATCCTCCGTAACATGAAAAACGTTATTCTTTCTCTAGAATCATAGGAAAGGATAACGTTTTTTTACATTTGGGGTAAAGTAGGTTCCTAATTTGATGGACATGTGGCAGTACCCTAGCCTATCAAGTTAATAGAACTGAGTTTTTCTTAAAATAAAAACCACCGAATTATAGAAGTGGTTTTGAGCGTAAGGAATTTGTAAGAAAGGAGTAAGAGAAAAGAGATTTTTATTGCGTATGATCAAAATGTAGAGAAGAACGAGAGGGGGAATAGATACTATATATTTATATAAAAACAAATTCATTAACAAAACTCTATGGAAGAAAAGAAGAAATTACAGAGGTTAACATACATCTGAAAAAGAGGAATTAATCATTTATTAGGTCAGAAAGTTGTTTGTAGAAATAATTGGTACATAGATGATTGCAAATTCAGTGTTGACTTTTATCATTGGGAGAGTTGATAGCTGTGTGGTTAGCATATGACATAGCTATCAACCATCAATACAATTTAAATAGAGGAGAGGAATGCTTTATGAAAACAAGAAGTAAAATTACATGTGCAAGTCTAGCACTTTTAATAGCTGGAAGTTCCCTGTTATACATAACACCAACATCAATTGTAAAAGCAGAACCTACGCAAAATGTATCTAGTTCGCTACAAACAAGCACTCAAAGAGAACGTAATTCCGTCAAAGAGGCAATGCGGGATACATTGCAACTTGGATATCCTGGAATACTTGCTAAAACTTCTGAGGGTGGAAAAACATGGAGTTATGCCGCTGGGTTAGCGGACCTGAGCACCAAGAAACCAATGAAAACAGATTTTCGCTTTCGCATTGGTAGTGTAACGAAGACGTTCATTGCAACAGTTCTACTTCAATTATCTGGAGAGAACCGTTTGAATCTAGACGACTCCATTGAAAAATGGTTGCCTGGTGTTATTCAAGGAAACGGATATGATGGTAACCAGATTACGATCCGGCAAATATTGAATCATACAAGTGGTATTGCTGACTATACAAATTCAAAAGACTTTGATATTACGGATACAAAAAAATCGTATACGGCTGAAGAATTCGTCAAAATGGGGATTTCACTTCCCCCAGACTTTGCCCCAGGAAAGGGTTGGTCTTATTCAAATACAGGATACGTATTACTGGGGATTCTTATTGAAAAAGTAACTGGCAACAGTTATGCCGAAGAGGTTGAAAATCGGATTATTGAACCGCTTGATTTGTCAAATACATTCCTACCTGGCAATTCAAGCGTGATTCCAGGCACCAAGCATGCCCGTGGCTATTTCCAACTAGACGGAGCAAGTGAGCTAAAAGACGTTACTTATATTAACCCAGGTAGCTCGGATGGAGATATCATTTCTACTGCTGATGACTTAAACAAATTCTTCTCTTACTTACTAGGTGGCAAATTACTGAAGGAACAGCAATTAAAACAAATGCTTACTACAGTTCCTACAAATAGAGAGGGAACCGGATATGGTCTTGGAATCTATGAAACTAAGCTTCCGAACGGTGACTCGGTATGGGGACACAGGGGGGTCGTTCCAGGGTTTACCACTTTTGCTGGTGGCACACTTGGAGGTAAGCATACATTGGCCGTCAATTTGAACAGTTTTAAAGCTGATAGTCCTGATCCATTTAAAAGTATTTTACTTGCTGAATTTAGCAAGTAGGTAAAAAGGAAAACCAGATAAAAAGTGAGTTTTAGGAATTAGAATAAATGTATCTTAACAGTAATAGGGGGGGTAATAGTTTAAACTGGAATCCTTAGAGCATGTCAAAAAACTAATAAGTAAGTATTTCAGGAGGGTTTTATGAAAAAGAAAATGATTATTGCAATTGTTGCTTCTGCTATAACAATGACTCATTTTGTAGGAAATACTTATGCAGATTCGAAAACAGAGGTTTCTGTTACAGCTCCCTACAATACAAATCAAATAGTGAAATGGTTAGAAGCACATGCAAAGCCTTTAAAAACAACTAATCCAACTGCATCTCTTAATGATTTGAAACCACTTAAGGATATGGTAGGTTCAGCTTCAATTGTAGGTTTAGGTGAAGCTACGCATGGGGCTCATGAAGTTTTTACGATGAAACACCATATTGTTAATTATTTAGTATCTGAAAAGGGCTTTACCAATCTAGTTTTAGAAGAGGGATGGGATAGGGCCTTGGAACTTGATCGATATGTTCTTACTGGTAAGGGAAACCCAAGCCAACATCTATCACCTACATTTAAGACGAAAGAAATGCTAGCTTTACTTGATTGGATTCGGCAATATAATGCTAATCCAAAACATAAATCGAAAGTACGTATCATCGGGATGGACATTCAATCAGTAAACGAGAATGTTTATAATAATATAATAGAATATATTAAAGCGAACAATTCAAAACTGTTGCCTAGAGTAGAAGAGAAGATAAAAGGTCTTATTCCTGTAACAAAGGATATGAATACTTTTGAAAGCCTTACGAAAGAAGAAAAAGAAAAGTATGTTTTAGATGCTAAACAAATTAGTGCTTTATTAGAGGAAAATAAAAGCTATTTAAATGGAAAATCTAAAGAGTTTGCATGGATAAAGCAAAAAGCTCGTATTATTGAACAGTTTACTACAATGTTAGCGACACCTCCTGATAAACCATCGGATTTTTATTTGAAACATGATATTGCAATGTATGAAAATGCGAAGTGGACTGAAGAACATTTAGGAAAAACCATTGTATGGGGACATAATGGACACGTTTCGAAAACAAATATGCTGCCTTTTATATATCCTAAAGTAGCTGGGCAGCATTTAGCAGAATATTATGGAAAACGGTACGTATCTATTGGAACGTCAGTTTATGAAGGGCAATATAATGTCAAGAATAGCAATGGTGAATTTGGCCCCTATGGAACATTAAAATCGGATGATCCAAACAGTTATAACTACATCTTTGGACAAGTTAAAAAAGATCAATTTTTTATTGATTTACGTAAGGCAAACGGCGTGATAAAAACTTGGTTAAACGAACAACATCCAATTTTCGCTGGAATAACTACCGAAGGGCCTGATATACCAAAAACTGTTGATATATCATTAGGTAAAGCGTTTGATATACTTGTTCAAATTCAAAAAGTGAGTCCATCTCAACTACATCAATAAATTTGTAATAATGTGGCTCAACGAAGTGTAGTATTGATGATAGTGTTAAGTGTCAATAGTGTTGTTTAGAAATGTCAGTTAGGTTATTTTATTAAAGGATTATTAGATGAAATAAATGTTTTCAAATTAGAGACGATGTGGGATAGAAGAACATTAACATTAAGTTAACAAAATAAAATTCTCCCTAATTAGATAAAATGAGGAACTAAGGAATTTATCCCACATTAACGGACAATAAGAGCTCAACCTCAAAATGCAGCGAAAACAAAGAAGTTAGGCTAGGTGGGTTGCCCGTAAAAAACTGATTGGTGAGGGCTGATTAAAGTTTACTTTATACGTGTGATGAACTAAATTAAGAAATTGATTAGGGTACGTCGTTTCTTTTAGGAATCCTTATTATAAGGATTCCTTTTTTGTACCAAAAAATTTGCAAAGAAAAAAGATAAGATTGGGAACACAATCTTATCTTTAACATAAAGAATTAGCGTATGAACAGAGTATAACAAGCGGCGAGTCATAGTCGATAGTAAACTTCTGTCATGTTTATAAAGAACAACAAAAATTGAGTAAATAAGGCTGTATTGATGGTTATGTCATACAAACCGTGACATTTTGACACTAACGTATGTGACAGAAAAATACTTAGGATTAAAAAAGTAGTTTTTAACACATTAGCAATGAATGAGGAGGAGAGATTTTAATGATAAAAGCATCAGCTCAAAAAACTTTGCAAGATTTTTATTTCTTGTTATTTACCTTTGTATCCGGTTTTTTTTACTTTTGTTTCTATCTGGTCAGCATTACATTTGCATTAGTAATGACGATTATTTTTTGGGGTATTCCCTTATTAGCGTGGGTACTACAAACAACTCACACGTTTGTTCAGTATGAACGCATTCAAACGAAGGTTTATACAGATATATCGATAGATTTATTGGAACCAAGAAAAAAAGAGGAAGGAGATAAATGGATTAAAGCGATAGATACAATCCTCAATAATAGCAACTGGAGGGCTATTTTTTGGCTCATGCAGAAAATTTTTGTTGGAATAATGAGTCTTATATGTGCTGTTTTACTGTATGTAATACCACTAGGATGTATCGTTACCCCCTTACTTTTTCAATATTTTAATATATACTTATTGGGCATTGTAGTGAATTCATGGGAGACAGCAATTTTTGTCATGATTGCTGGTTTCATTCTCATCTGGATACATAATCTTATTGGAAACAGCTTAGTTCGAACTATTGGAATGTACACGCGTTTCATGTTTAAAGCTATAAAGGAGTGATAATTTGTTTAAGACTTTAAAACTATGGTTTTGGTATGATTGGGCCTTACTTTGTATGCGCTTTATTGTTTGGCTATCATTGATATCAACGACTATCCAACAACAAGATCATTTGACAGTCCCACTTTGGATTATAATCCTTTGGGAAGTCGTTTCATTTTCAGTACCTTGGATTTGTTTAATGTTCAGCTATCGCTATTATTTATTTACTGAAATAATATTATTTGGCGGAGTTTGTTTCTATTTAACTTTATTATTTCCGTTAGCGTATCTTGCTTTTTTAATGCCAACTTTTATGATTGCGGCAAATAGCGTTCATAAATCTTACCGCTGGTCGGGTCCTATCACAATTATTTTGTTCCCGTTGCTCATTGCGATATTTTCCAAAGTAACAGATTTATGGGTAATCATCCTACAACTCAGTTTAGCTTTTGCTATGGGCTCTTTCTTTCGTTTACTGGCTATTAATTACCGTCAAAGTGAAATTATTCGGAACCAGAAACATGTATTGGAACAGTACGTATCCCAAGTTGAGCGGATTACATTACTGGAGGAACGTGATAGGCTCTCAAAAGACTTACACGATACGATGGGACATTCCTATACTTCAATTATTATGGGGATGGAAACATTGCGTATGGAATTAAAGTCTAAAGAAGGAGAGCAGCAGCTAGATTCATTATTACAATTGGCCCGTAACAGTATGGAAGAAGTAAGACTGTATTTACACCAATTAGATTTATCACAAGAGTCGCTTCCCTTAGCTACCACACTACAACAATTGACAGAGGAATTTAAGAAACATGCAAAAGTAAATGTACGTACTCGAATAATAGGGGAAGAGTATATGGTCTCCAAACAATCAAAAATGACACTATATCGGAGCTTGCAGGAATCACTAACAAATGCTGTTCGCCATGGGCATTCCACAGAAATCATTGTGTCACTTCATTTTGAACCACAACAGATAAGATTGGATGTACAGGATAATGGCTGTGGGGTAGAAGAGTGGAAGGATGGCTTTGGATTAACTGCAATGAAAGAGCGTGTAAGTCAGTCACAAGGAAGAGTCATTGTTTATTCCAAAAAAGGGGAAGGGACATTAATCTCATGTGTTTTACCGAAACAAGTACAATTGGCTAACGAACAAATTCGTCTGTGTATTGTCGATGATCATTCTTTTATCCGAGAAAGTCTTCATACAATTTTGGGTGGACTGGAGGATTTACAAGTAGTGGGAATGGCTGAAGATGGAGAACGGGCTTTGGAATTGTGCGAGAGACTAAAACCAGATGTAGTATTAATGGATTTAGAGATGCCAAATCTGGATGGGATTCATGCAACTAAAATGATTAAGAAAAAATGGCCGGACATTCGTGTACTCATTCTGTCAACTTTCCAGAATACAGAAAGGGCCAAAGAAATCATACGAAATGGTGCGGATGGATATGTACTGAAATCCATAGATTCGCGTGAACTAGCTGAATCAATTCGTCTAGTCTATCGAGGAGGCACGATGATTACTCATGACTTGTTCCATAGGATGTGGGAAGAAAATGAAGAAACAGGATTATTTGAATCACGATCAGCTGGAATAGAGTATGGATTGACGAAACGAGAATTAGAGATTTTGAAACTATTATCACAAGGAAGCCGTTATAAAACAATAGCTTCGACACTTTACTTGTCAAACGGAACAGTAAGAAATTACGCCTCCAATCTCTATGAGAAGCTAGGAGTTAAAAATCGAGAAGAAGCAGTACAAAAGGCAAAAGATATAGGATTACTTTCATGACTCTCCCACTTGAACTAGTTAGCTGAAGTTAATGGGGAACTTACAGATGATGCAGGACATCACTACCCAATCCCACATTTGAAACTACAATGAAAAATAAAGATTTGGAACGCCTCTGCTTTTTTGTGAAAAAAGTTGTTTAAAAAGGTTATTTGAATTCTCATATCGAAAAAGTAAAACACTATAGACGAAGACTATAAAATTTGTAGACTATAACTAAATTTGAAACAAGGTTTAAGGTAGATGAATGTTTTATTGAAACCTATCTTTACAAAGGACTGGTAAATAGTTTTCATATTTGTTAGTACATCGGTTCTAAATCTAAAAGTAAAATAGGTATTTCGATCAATAACATCTTTGATTTAAATGTTATTGACCCAATTTAGAAAATATCTATTAAGTTGCCATGAGTAATTTTAGAATTGAAAGAGGTAATTTCGTAAATTCGGGGATAATAGTACTCACTAAATTAAAGCTCTCTATAAAGAGAAGAATTTAGAAACTAAAGAAATCAGTGTGAAGGTGCTTGATTGTAGTCAAATATAAAATATGTTGTTTTGAGTTGAAGTAAGATGTGTAATTGAAAAAGATAACAGGATAATATATTTCTAATTATTTAAAGGGAAGGGGATGTGATTGAGGTGAATAATACATATAATGAAAAGACGCATACATTGATTAAACAATTATTAAAAAAGTTTTCACCAAAAGTTCCTGGCTTTGCATATATTGCTAGTTTTGATAGCGGAGTAACGTATAAAGGTGCAGTTGGCTTAGCTTCTATAGAGAAAAATCTACCCATAACTACCAAAACCGTTTTTAATATAGCCTCAGTTTCTAAACAATTCACAGCATTTTCTATATTACTCTTAGAACAAGAGAGGAAATTGAGTTTAGATGATTCAATTGTAAAATTTGTCCCTTCTATAGGTGCATATGCTGAACCTGTAACATTGAGATATTTAATTCATCACACTGGTGGACTAGTTGATTATATGGAATTGGCTCAAGCAGAAAATATTAAATTTACTGATATATTAACTGTGGAAGAATCGCTAAAACACCTTAATGGTCATCAAATTGCAAGGTTCCCTGTTGGCACAAAATTTGAGTATAGCAATACAGGATATTTTTTATTGTCATTGGTGGTAGAGAAGGTAAGCGGGAAGTCTTTACGTCAGTTTGCAAAGGAACGTATTTTTGATCCTTTACACATGAAAGACACAACGATTGTGGATTGCTACCCAACTACTATTTCAATTGCTAGAGGGTATTCAAAGAATGAACAAGGAGCATATATGGTCTATGAAAGCCCTTGGGAACATACAGGGGATGGAGCAGTTCATACAAATGTTGAAGATCTTGTAAGATGGGGAGAAAATTTAACTACAGGCACCGTTGGTGGAAAAGAACTTGTTAAAAGAATGAGCGAAATAGGTCCGAAAATTTCTCCAACTTGGGAAACGATTATTGACAATGAAGATTATGCTTTTGGGCTAAGGCTTGCAGAAGGTTTTAACTGTCGATACTTGGAACATTCAGGTAGCTGGGCAGGTTATCGTTCATACTTCATGCGGTTTCCAAAAGAATATTTGTCTGTTGTAGTACTAAGTAACTATGATGAATTTGACTCTAAAAAATATGCTAATGAAATAGCAGAAATTGTTTTAGAAAAGTAAAAAATAGGACGTAGAAGACAGTATCTAGATTTGGTTAACCTTACGTTGTTTTAGGTTTAATTGATTATGAGAACGGAAGGCAAGCATATATTTATGCCTGCCTTTTTTCGTATTAAAAGGAACATAAATATTAATATTTATACAGTTAAAATAAATTAGAAATTCTTTAAATATAGATCAATTAATGAGGTCAGATTTTAAATTTTTTAATTAAAATATATAAATTATATATAATGATTATCAAACTTAATTTTATTAAAAATTGAAATATTAATTAATATTCCTACCGATATTAAATTGACCATTAAAGAACTTCCACCAAAACTTACAAATGGAAATGGAGTACCTGTAAGAGGAAATAGTCCCGTAATACCACCTAAATTTACAACAGATTGCATACCAATCATACATCCTATACCAATTGCCATAAAACTGCCGAATGGATCTACACATAATTGTGCAATTTTTAAGGAGCGAAGTACTATAGTCAAAACTCCAACCAATAGAATAAATACACCAATAAATCCTAGTTCTTCAGAAACTATTGCCATTATAAAATCTGTATGTGGTTCCGGAAGATAACCTGTTTTTTGTATGCTATTTCCAAATCCACGACCAGTGATTCCTCCAGAGCCAATGGAAATAAAAGAATTTACAAGCTGGTATCCA
Source organism: Bacillus cereus group sp. MYBKT14-1 (assembly GCF_051915185.1). Taxonomy (NCBI): domain Bacteria; kingdom Bacillati; phylum Bacillota; class Bacilli; order Caryophanales; family Bacillaceae; genus Bacillus; species Bacillus cereus group sp. MYBKT14-1. Next base: position 64,856 of record NZ_JBQAEF010000011.1, read on the forward strand.
TTTCCTTGCGCATCAAGAAATGGATTGAAAATCGTAGTAATACGTGTCTTTTGAACTTCTGACAAACCATATTGAATCAAGAAATATAAAATAGGTAACCACAAAATAGAACTGATGATAGTTCTTTTGATTAGTAGATTTATATTTATTCCTGAGCAAAGAAATATGCTAAAACCTATACCTAATATTAAAAGTGCAGATCCTAAATTTGGTTGTTTAAAGATAAGAAAAAAAATTGTAGCTAAAAAGAATAAAAGTTTTCCGATACCTCTCCAGTTATTTTTAGCTTGTTTTTGTCTTAATGCAAAAAAGCGGGCTGTTACAAGTATTGTTCCTAATTTAAGAAATTCAGCTGGCTGTATTCCAAAGATCCATGATTGGGCATTATTTACCACTTTTCCTTTCCATAAAACCATAATCAATAAAAAAATCCCTCCAACCATAATACAGATTGAGACTATTCGTTTTTTCCATATTTCATATGGGAGTAAAGCACAAACTATTAACCCAATTGTTCCTAAAAGTAGCTTTGTTAATTGAGAATCAACAAAATGTCTACTGTTATAACCGTAATGTTGAACAGCAACAATGGAGCTTGCACTATACATCATGATAATACCTAAAGTACATGTTATGAATAGAGGAAGGAGCAATAGATAATCGAGTTTTAATATTTTTTTCATTTTAATATCCTCCTGATTTAAAACAATACATAATATTACATTTGCTAATGAATAGAATATTGTTCTCGTCAATTACTAAATATGACTTTTGTTTAGAAAGATTCTATCACTTACTCCCTGTTTTTTACGCAAAAATCCCCCTAGTATGTAACTAGAGGGATTCAAAATGACATGACTAAATAAGGCTTTTCTCCCCCTAGTAGAGCTTTGGCACTATACAACGTAAAGTAATGAAAATTCATTACTTAGCTATCTTAAGAAGAGCCTTAATCCGACAATTCCTGTTCTACCCATTGGCGTCTTTCGACATTTTTGGGCAATAGCCTGTGTTTGCATAGGAGCCTCACCTAACAGGTTAAGCAACATAAATTTTATGTATTTGTTTCGTGTAGCAAGCATAAATATATTTTTTTTGCTTGTCAAGCAACCGTATTTCTAATTTTATCTGTTTTATTGCTTTATAGTCCTTTGAGAAATGATATGAGAAAATGTATGTAATCATTCTGTATAAGTACATATTTTTGACTTTAGTGTATAGTTTGATTAAGTAGTTTAACCATATAAATTTGATAAACCGTAAAGAAGATTTTAATCATAAAAGAAGATTTGTTAAGAATATTCTTTTGATATACAGAATGACTAATTATTCATCCTCTGTTATAAAGTTGGAATTTGATTGAAAACAATAAGTTTCATATGTTTCATAACGTTTCTTCGAATTAAATCTATTTAAATTCTATGTTTTTTAAGGAGAATTTTAAATTTATAATAAAATATAATTTCATTTTCTATAAAAGATTTTTTATGAATGGATTTGAAAGTCAGTTGACAAATATTAAATTCTGGTTTAAATTTTGAAGTAATTCAATAAACTTTGTTAGGTGAGGCTCCTGTATAGAGAAACGCTGCTGCCCAAAAATGTCGAGAGACGCCAATGGGTCAACAGGAACGGTCGGATTAAGGCCCTTCTTAATGTAGCTGGTTATAAAAACCTATGCTATACAGTGCTAAAACTCAACGAGGGAGTGGTATACGATTTGATAGAAAGGCACCTCTGAGATTTTGGCAGAGCTGTCTTAATAATCATTTATTTGTATTGTAAAAAACCTTTACTCCTTTTTGAGTAAAGGTTTTTCTGTTTAATGTTATTTGTTTTATCTTGTCTATATTCAAAAAGGAGGTAATTCTAAATAGTGAATTGATTGCAATGTAACTATTATTGCTCTAATAAAAAATTTAAGACAGATAAAATAAAACAAAACCACTCATGAAACTCTAGAGTCTCCCTTAGCAATATGAGGAGGAGTTAACATGAAGAAATTATTAAATGAATTACTTGTAACCAAAAATAATTTGGATGCAGAGAAAATTTTACGTCATCCGTCGTATGATATTGCGCAAGAAGTAAAACAGTTTTCAATTGAAGATCAAATCATATTGCTAAATACGATTCCTGTATTAAAAAGCTCTAAAATTCTTCAATATATGAGTGCAGAAGAAAAATATAATATCTTAATTCACTTATCTGAAAACAAAGCTAAAAAGTTACTAAATTTACAACCGATTGATAAATTAGTAGATTTACTGCTAGCGGTTCATCCGGAAAAACAGGCTAAATTAATGGCGTATTTAGATAAAATCACAAAACATAACGTAAAAAAATTGATGATTTTCAAACCTGAAACGGCAGGAAGTCTTGTCACAAGTGATTTTGTTGCAGTTAGAGGAAATTGGTCAGTAAAAATGACATTGAAGTATATTAGGGAACATTCTGAAAATGTAGAATCAATATCTTATAGTTATGTTCTTGATAGTCATGGTTATCTTGAGGGGATCGTTTCCATACATGAGTTATTATTAGCAGCAGATGACGAGATATTATCTACTATCATGATTCAAGAGATAATTTCAGTACAAGCTGAAGTTGACCAGCAAGAAGTTGTAAAAAAGCTTCTGAATTATAATTTAGCAGCAATACCTGTAACAACAGCAAATAATAAAATGATTGGTATTATAACATTTGATGACGTAATGAATGTTATGGAAGCAGAAGCTACAGAAGATATTCAAAAGTTAGGCGGAAGTGAACCATTGAATCAATCTTACTTTGAAGCTAGCACTTGGAGTATTTTCTTAAAACGTCTACCATGGTTATTACTTCTTTTTGTTGCTGAAGCATATACAGGTACAGTATTAAAGTATTTTGAAGACGAAATTGAAACTGTAGTTGCTCTTGCTTTCTTTGTTCCGTTATTAGTAGGTACTGGTGGGAATACAGGAACACAGGTTGTAGCAACAATTACTCGTGCAATCGGTATTGGAGAGGTCAAATTTAAAGACATTTTCCGTGTAATGAAAAAGGAATTTGCAATAGGGATGCTTCTTGGACTTGCACTTGGAATAGCTGGGCTCACTCGTGCTTATATGTTAGGAGTTGGAACAGATGTTGCACAAGTTGTAGCAATTACTTTATTATTTATTGTTATTTGGGCCTCTCTTGTAGCAGCTGTTTTACCTTTAATTCTAAGAAAATTAAAACTAGATCCTGCAGTTGTTTCAGGTCCATTTATTACAACATTTGTTGACGGAACAGGATTAGTAATTTATTTCATGGTTGCAAAAACGTTATTAAATTTATAAATATACACTAAAAAAACGAAATTCGGAATAAGTATTTTGCCTAAATTGCTAAAGTATAGTGGGGAATTCAGACATGAGGAAATCAAACACTTTTGTATTTAGATAAATAATATTTTAATGGATTTATTGAATGTAATGAATGCTGGAGGATAAAACTATGAAACATCTCAGCAAAATCTTCAAACGAATTTTGCTTCTATTGTCTATTTTCATGCTTATTGGCATAGGCATATTATTTGGTACTAGCTATGGCCGAGAGCTTCGCATAACAATGGCTGGGAGTATACTAACTTCTCAGCATCCGCAATATGCGAAATATACATTCCTATCCCAAAAGGAACTAGATAAATTGCAAGATAGAATTAATCATCCGAAATGGTCAAATAGTGATGAGCATATTTATAAAAAAATAGCAGGAAAAAGGTTAGAAGAATTTAAAAATCAGCCATTAGAAATTGATGTAGAAACGATAAAAAGTAACAAAGATAGTCGCTTTCTTTTTGAAGGAAATTTAGTTACTATTAGCAATCCCTTCAATGTTAAACTTGTTAGCCATCAAGGAACACAGGGCGCTAACAGAGGAGAAAAAATTAGCGTAATGGCAAAGCGTAATCATGCATTTGTTGCTGTGAATGCAAGTGGATTTGCAGATGAAACAGGAAGGGGTGGAGGAAATGTTGCTACTGGAATTGTAATAGAAAATGGGAAAGTTATTGATACGAATATGGATAGAAATATCCCTACAATTATTACAGGCTTAACAAAGTTTGGACAAATGATAACAGGAAATTATTCTACACAACAACTTTTGGATAAACAAGTCGTTTCAGCAGCAGGATTTATGCCACAGTTAATTGTAAATGGAGAAAAAATGATTACAGAAGGAGACGGTGGTTGGGGTTCTGCTCCGCGAAGTATTATGGCTCAAAAAGAAGATGGTACAATTATGTTTCTAGTCATTGACGGTAGACAGACGCATAGTATAGGGGCTACGTTAAAAGAGTGTCAAGATATTCTATATGAAAAAGGTGCTATAAATGCAATGGCTATGGATGGTGGTTCTTCTGCTACTCTATATTTAGGAGGAAAGGTTATAAATTCACCTTCTACATTATCACATGAAGATCGTTATTTACCTAATGCTTGGGTGGTAACAGCAAATCCGAAACAGAAAATAAGGATGACAATAGATGGGAAAAAAATAGATGCTAAAATACCAGATGAATTTGATATAAATATTTCAACTGATTTATAAATTTCTAAGAAAATGAAGGTTTAATTAAAGTTTAAAGACTAACATCCAAAGAGGTTTTAAATTAATACTTTTACCATTTAATATATATTAATGAAGTGCTTATAGAAACACTCAATCATATGGAAATTCTTTTAATTGAGTAGTATTTGCTACAGCTATATGAAATGGACAACCTGTACAACGAATTGTTGTAATCAGATGAGTAAAAATTAATACGCAGAATAAAGTAGTGGTCATACCTGAAAATCATTTGATAAATAATGAAGAAGATGTCGGTTTATATTTAAGCCTAGTATAATTAAAAATGAAGCATATTACGAAAGAAATGGGATTTAAAAAAGGCTTAGAAGAAATCAAAGGTGAAAAATTGAGAGATTAGCTTATAGTATATAGAAATCGTTTAACAAAACCGTTTGAAAACAGTTAAATTCTTTTTAAACGACTTAACAACTTAAAATAGACTTTTAAGTTGTTTTGCATGTTTTTATATTGTTGTGGTATTTAAAGGTCGATACAAACGAATCTGAGAGACTTTTTTTTGGGGTAACTAGATAAAATAAAGAATTTAATATAAAAAGCGGTGCTAATTTATAAATATAGTGGGATGAAAATATTATTTCAGATGAATATGAAAGAAGAGAGGAATGATAGAAATATAAATTGTTTAATCAAATTCTCTAATAAAAAAACATTAAATAACTAGCTATATGATAGATGGTATTATTATTTTAAGAAGACGGTTTCAAAAGAACCGTCTTCTTTTTGTTTCTTTATAAAAAGATACAGATTAATTAATGCCCATTTTTATGTTTTATAAATGTAATAGATTTATTTTAAACAGCCTTTTTAGTAGTAGCTATTTTAAAGGTATTACTTCGCATGCTATAAAATTGTAGGCCTAATGAAATAATCATAGAAATTATCGCAAAGTAGATTAGAGCCATAGTCCCCATTCCAAGAGAAATTACTACTCCACCTAATGTGGCACCTACGGAACTTCCTAGATAGTTTATCGAACTATTGAGGGCCACAGCTGCACTTCCGTGCTTAGGTTGATAGGATAATAAAATATGTTGCTGTGGTGCTCCTGATGCCCATCCCATTGCTCCCCATATGAAAAATGGTAAGTATTTTATAATTGTTAGATTAATCATTATAGGAATACATACAACTGAGACAGTTAAAATAATTAAAATAAGAGCCATTAAAGTTTTTGGTTTTTTGAAGTAATCAATTAAATATCCAATTGTTATACTTCCAAATAATCCACCCAATCCCCAAGCCCATAAATAAATTGTTAAATCACTTGTGCTATCAAGATCTTGTAATAATGGAGATAGATAGGTATATAAACCTAAACTTGAAATACTTGCAAAGAATGTTATTAAAACAGTGATAGTAACTCTTTTATCTAAAAACATTGCAAGTCTTTCTTTCATAGCAGGTGGTGCAGTGACTGGAACATGTGGTAGAAACTTAAGAATACTAATAGCAGCAATTAAACTAAGTATTACCACAAACCACATTGCTGATTGCCAATCAAACTTGTCTGCGATATAAAGACCTATCGGAACACCTAATACAGTTCCCATACTCATGCCACCGATTGTTAAGCCAAGTGCGCGTCCTTTCTTTTCTACAGGTACTAACATAGTTGAGCCTGCAACAGCTAAAGGAGAAAATAATCCAGCACCAACACCAGCAATCGCCCTTGATATTAAGAATATCGAAAAGTTTGGAGATACTGCGGTTAATGCATTTGCAAGTCCAAATACAATTATTGAAGTCAATAGAACTTTTTTTATAGGTTTACCTGCTAAGAGAGAGGCAAACAGTGGAGCGGATATTGCATAGCATAATGTAAATATACTTACAGCTTGCCCAACTTGGGATGCACTTTTTTGATAGGTATCACTAATTCCAGGAACCAGTCCAGCAATAATATAAGCATCGAATCCCAAGGCAAACATACCAATAGCTAAAAAGATAACTTTTTTCATAGTTCTGCCACCTTTACATTGTCAAGATTATAATAAATTATCAATCTTATACACTCTAGTTGCTAGTTTTATACAGATAGAGAATGATTATTGAATCAATATATAACTCTATAATGATGTTACTTACAATTATAATAATTGAGTTATATATAATTATTGAATAATGCCATAGTAATTAAAAAATCTGCAGATTAAATTAAGGTAAAATAACATTTGATAATCATTACTCGTCTAGCTTAAGTAGGTTAATATTAGTATACTTAATGAATGGGATTAAATAAAATGAATAATATTAATGCAAGGGATGAAAAAAACTCATGAGTATTATTAAGTATGAAATTTTTGAATCAGTTATTACAACGGGGAGTTTTACAAAGGCTGCCGAAAAATTAAACATGACGCAATCTGCAGTAAGCCATGCAATTTCTAGCTTAGAAAAGGAATTAGGAACGTCTTTATTCCTGAGAACTGGTCGGACGATTACTTTAACTCCTCAAGGCACTAAAGCTTATGAGTATATTGGTCAGATATTAAATATAAACCGTAAATTAATAGAGACAAATTTTAATGATCAATTATTGCCTAAAACACTGAGGATTGGAGCCTTTACAAGTGTAAAAAAACATATATTACCTCCAATTATGAAAGAATTTAATAAATTGTATCCGTTTATTGAAATTATAATATTTGAGGGGACTTATGATGAAATACAAGAATGGGTTATTAATAAAGTAATTGACCTGGGATTTACAATTAACGGGGAATTCGGATGTGAATCCGTCCCATTTTGGGAAGACGAGTTAGTTATAGCAACACCAAATAACTTAAAGTTAATTCCTGAAGATTGCTCTTTAAAGGATTTCTTTGATCAAAATAATATTATTATGCCAGCAGCGCCATACAGAAATCAAGTTGAGAAATTTTTTAATCAGCACAGTATAGAGCCAAAGGTTCATTCGTATATAAGTGACTGCAATACAATTGTGAAAATGATTGATCTAGGAATAGGTATTTCTATAGGACCAAAGCTTTTCTTAAAATCATTTGATAATATAAAGATATATGAATTGCCGGATAGACATTATAGAAATATATACATATCTTATAAACATGCTACAGAATTAACACATGCAGAAGGACATTATGTTCAGGAATTTATAAAAATAGCAAGGAACTTATTTTAAGTTCCTTGCTATTTTTTATCCTAATCGTCCAAATCCACTATTTTCGTTGAGCAAGACTCTTTTCTCAGAACTGTTATATTTAACTCTATAAAAGCTCGATTTCTTAGAATCAATTTCATTAAGTAATTCCTGTAAGCGAACTGCATCTTTTAGATTTGGAAAACCAAAAGAAGGTTCTTTTTCCAGCATAACAAAATCAGTAACATCTTTGACTACATTTATAATTCGCTCTATTTTTCTATCCCCATTATATTCGTGTTCAAGGGAATTAAAGTATAACAGTTCTTCAGATTGTGTGCTAGTTTCTGTCCAAATTTTTACTGAATCTTCATACCAGTTTGGTGTGTCATAAGAGAGTTGTGCAAAAATTAATTGATTATTAGCATCCTGAAAAACAAAATCTAATTCTCTTCTTCTGAATAAGTTTACAAAACTACTATATCCTGTCACTACAGCACCATTTATTTCACCCATAACAGAAACGCTATCTGAAATTTCATCTCCAGAAATTGAATAATCAGACTTCACTCCTTGAATATGTCTTAATTGTAATGGTGAATTACCGTTGATCCATTGAACAAGATCTAAAGAGTGTATAATTTCACTGATAACTCCTGTTGTAGGTCGATAATCATTAATTCTATTTTTTTCCCATAAGAAGTTGGCGCGTACTAATTTTAAATTATTTTCATTTACATATGCTTTTAATAATCGAGCGGCTTGTGAATATCTTGCAACCATATTTAAACAAAAGCCCGATGTGTATTTTAATAGTTTCTCTGCATTTTCTAACTTGAAATTTGGATCAACAAAAGGCTTTTCACATATTACAAATCCATTGAAATTTTGAATTGAAAATAATACTTCTCCATGATTTTCGTCGTTAACGGATATTACTAAAATATCTGGCTTAAATACTTCCAAGGCAGATTCGATAGTCGGATAATACACTAAATCAATATCTTTTTGAGATCTTGAAGTATAAGCAATATCAATATCATTATTGTAGAGAGGTGAGATGTTGTGGAAAGCTTCTAAAAACATTTGACCTGAAAAACCCATTCCAATAATTAAAACTTTCATTTTGATACGCTCCTATTCTATTGTTTTAAATAATAACTGTTCCCCAGTTTGGAGATAGCCTCTTTTTCTATTGAACTCTTCGGCCATTTTACTAGATTGGACAACAATTTTTTGAACATTATTTTCTTTAAACCAATTATGAAAAGCATCCATCATTGCTTCTGCAATTCCTAGACCACGTCTATCTTTGCTTACTACAAGAGATTGTCCCCAGCCAACTCGTCCGTTAAGTGCACCTACCATAGGAGCGCGTGAATCAATTATTCCAATAACACATGAACATATTTTTGCATCTTCATCATATTGACCAACCTGAATTAGTACATTCTCATTTGAAATATTTTCTTTAATCCAAACGCGATAAGCATTTTGCCAGGCCAAATTATCTTCTTCACTTTTTGCTGCATAATGTGTGTCACCACCAGATAATAAAATCTTTCTTAATTCCACTAATTCTTCAGTGTCTTGAATGGTAGCTTTACGAATCAATAATTTTTCTTGCATAATCAAAATTCCTCCTAAAGTTCATTGTGTGATGGATCTGTATTTTTAGGGGTAAAATAACCAGACTAAAGACATCAAAATTATCCCTTAATTAAAATATAATGATATATTATTTTAATAATCATAAACTTAATTTGAGAAAGTATAGTTGATCTTTAACTATTAATTTTAATAACCTAAAAATACCTTTTTTGTAAAATTAGTTTTCACGAGCCAAATATTATCACGACTTAAATATTATATCAATATTAATTTTCTAACTCTTTAGAAATAAATTAAAAAAATAAAAAATCTATTTTCTTGTTAAATAAGTGGCTAAAAACACTCTATTTATAAGCTTTTCACTATTTCTAATCGAACTAAAGCTTAAAATTTAATATAAATATATATATATAGGAAGAGTAAAAATATAATTTACCGAAAAAATTTTATTTTTAAAATTTTTGTTTGTTTTTTGTTTGTATTATGCCTATAATGAGAGAGCACCACAACTTTATTAACATTTTTTTACATTACCCCCTTTAAATTGATAGTTAGAGAACTTATAATTGGAGGCACTATATGTATACAAAAATATTAAATGAAAAATTAGTAGAACTGAAAAAAAGTGGGCAATATCGTGAGTTTGTTACATTAAATCGAATTCGTGGGCAATATCCTTTAGCTAAATTAAATGGATCAGAAAATAGTCAGCCTGTAGTTGTTTGGTGCAGTAATGATTACTTAGGAATGTCACAACATCCAGTTGTTGTTGAAGCCATGCATAACGCAATCAATTTATATGGTGCGGGATCAGGTGGTTCTAGAAATATTGGTGGTACACATTACCAATATGAGGAATTGGAGTCATCATTAGCTGAATGGCATGGTAAAGAATCTGCACTTGTATTCCCGACAGGATATGGATCAAATGATGCAACACTTCAGTGTTTACTACGTTTATTTGAAGATTGTATTGTTTTTTCCGATGAACTTAATCATGCATCTATAATTAATGGGATACGTAGTACGAAGGTAGAGCGTACAATATTTAAGCATAATGATACAGAACATTTAGAGCAATTACTTGCATCACAACCATATAGCCGACCAAAAGTAATTGTTTTTGAGTCAGTTTATTCTATGGATGGTGACATTGCACCAATTGAAGAAATTGTTAAACTTGCTAAGAAGTATAACGCTTTAACATTCCTTGATGAAGTTCATGCAATTGGTATGTATGGACCTAGAGGAGCAGGGATAGCTGCTGATCTAGGTATTGCAGATTCAGTTGATATTATTCAAGGAACTATGGCTAAGGGAATTGGTGTTATCGGAGGCTATATTACGGGTTCGGGACCAATGATTGATGCAATCCGATCTTTTGCCTCAGGTTTTATATTTACGACTTCACTACCACCAGCTATAGTAGCGGCATGTTATACAAGTGTTGAGCACTTAAAGGTTTCTAACGTAGAAAGAGATGGTTTACATAAAAAAACAGAAATGTTAAGAAATTCTTTTGAAAGAGCGGGAATTCCAATTATGAATTCAAGCGAGACACATATATTACCAGTTTTAATTGGTGATGCAACAAAGTGTAAAGCTGCTGCACGTCAGTTACTTGAGAAACATAATGTTTATTTACAACCAATTAATTCACCAACTGTACCAATTGGGACTGAGAGATTTAGGGTAAACATTACTCCAAATCACACTGAAGAACAAATAATACAATTAACAAATGCATTGACTGAGGTATTTATTGCATTCGATATACCTTTCTTAAAGGAAGAACAAGTAATAGTATAATATCTGTATATAAAATTATTTTGATTGTAAATCAAATGATATTTTAGGATATTAAAATTACATGTAGTTTATTACTTAAAATACCCCATATTTATATGGGGTATTTTAAGTAAGGGGGGAGTTAATTATGGAGAGTTGTCCTATGTTCGATCTTGTAAAAACTAATAATTTATCACCTGAAATTTTAGGAACTGAAATGGGTAAGTTAGTTAGAGAGTTATTTATTTTAATACCAGAACAAGTGAATATTTCAGTCTATGGAAGCTTTAAACACGTTACAAATAAATATGAATTGCAAATAGCGTTTTTGAAAGGGATATTTAATCTTACAGAAAAAAGTATGTTAGAACAAGATCCTTTTAGCATTTGTAATAGCACTGGAATTAAATTTGTAGAAGAATTTGCAAAAACACCTTATTCTTATACTGCAAAAATTTCTTTATTTAATGAAAAAGAAAGTATAGAAGTTGTTACATATAAAAATGATATAGGAAAAATACTTATTTCAGAAATTAATGGGTTTCATTTTAACATATCAGAAAATAATCCAACTATTTTAGTAAGGAATAAAAATAGTTGTAAATTTCTCGCTTTTATAACATCCTTATGCAGTGATTATGAAATTAATATTATAAAAATTCAAAGTTCTTCTCAAAAGATAAATAATATTATGGTCATTGAATTAGATAAGTTACCATCGTTTAAAGTAATTGAGAGGATTAATAATAATCCTTATGTATATAAGACTATAATTATAAATTGAACTTACTTACAAAATATAACTTAAATAACTAATAAGCTATCCTTCCTATGATTCTAATGAAGAAATTCAATTCCATAGTGATGGTACAGAAAGTGAAAATGGAAAAATTATTTTTTATCTATGGAATTTTAGAGAGGGTAGAACAAGTACAGAAGCCAATCCTAGCTATGGATATGGAGAAAAAAGAACATATAATGTAGAACGAACAGTTAAAGATAGTAGAGGAAAAGAAGGTAAAGAACAAATAAAAGTTAATGTAAAAAAGACTCGCAAACAGGTGGATTGCTTGAAGAAGAGAAGATACTCAGGTTTAATAAGCTTGGAAAAGGAAATATGATTAGTCCTAATCAAACAGATGTTTAAACGTTTGATGTTACAGTTCCAAAAGAAGTAGATATCTCCGTGGTAAATAAAATATTGGAATGACATGGGTGTTTTATCATGAATAAAACATGCAAAATTACTTAGCTTGTGGTGAATATGAAGGAAATACTATAAAGGGAAATATCATTTGAATGTGTATAAATTTGATGGTAAAAATGGTGGATATTGATTATTAGTAAAATGAATTTATTTATAACATGTATACTACAGTTTTTTTGTAGGAGGGGCCTGTCACTATAGGCTCCTCTTACTTTGTTATTTATACATTAGAACCATCTTAATAAAAAACAAATATCCGCTTTAATAAATCTAATATTCAACGTGGAGAATCCAAGTGCTTATAAAGAATACTGAGCTAACTGTTCACCCCAAGAAGATAATTTTGTTTCAATAAATCCTGCTTTTTTATATACAAATTTAGCTGTAAGGTTTTCAGGAGCATATCCAATCATTATTATAGAAATGTTTGTATTATTATTTCTTCTTATCTCATCAATTACCAGATATATAGCTTGTTTACCTATACCTTTCCCTTGAAATTTTTCATCAATCATAAGTCTATAAATCCAATAATTATTATCATCACGATCTATTCCAAACATAGTAAATCCTATCATTTTTTCATCAAAATAAATACCGTACGCATAGAAATTATCTAGAAATTGAACTTCTGCGATAGAATAAAGGTTGGATGCAATAAATGTTTGCTGTTCTTCTTTAACAGACAGTCTAATTGCTTCTTCCCAATTACTTTTGTCAATAGGCTTTAAATAAATTTTCTTCAATTTGATACTCTCCTTCTAATATTGAAGAGGAACCACGTAGTTTATGGGCTAGTGAAACGTTATCCTCTTGTTTTTTTGCCCAATCAAATAAAAATATTTTCTCATCGACATCGCCTCCTTAAAAATGCAATTTAAAATACATTATTATATTCAATATAATTATATTTTTCCCTCTATAGTTTATTGTCATCCAACGGTCCCTTAATCGATTTTTCAATTCCAGAAGATGTTTTTTCTTTATAAATAGAAAAAATCTTGATGTGATTTAAGTTATATGAAAAGCTATATATTTAAAATAGGAGGGGTAATACCGTTAAGAAGATCCCAAGCACTTAATCCAAAAGAATATTCGAAATGCGGATAATCAACTATGGTAGTAAAGCGTCCACCCCAAGTTAGACCAAGTTGTTCCCCTATATACCCCATTTGCTTGAATTTTTTGATGTTATTCCAAGGTATAGAATTATTTTCATAAGGTGCAGCATCAAAGGCTAATCCCCAATTATGATATGATTCCCCGCCTCGAGCGTTTGTAACCTTTTCACCCGGTTTCCACCTGCCTAAAGAAAATAACCTATCTTGTTCACTCCAACTCCTAAACACTGAATATATTCGAACATCTAAGCCATTAGTTTTTGTTAATTGAAGAAATTCTTTAGCTAACATCTCCACATATGGATGTAAGGATTGTAAATGATTAGAGCTAGTATAAAATTCAGATTGAGAATTGGGATTAAATAATTTGTGGCGTGTTCTCGGTGTAATATCTCCAGAAGGGTATAAATTTTGCTCTTTTTGGTATTCTTGTGTGGCTTGGGTAGTTGATAAACCGAATACTCCATCAAGTTGTCCAAAATAAAACCCTATAGATTGTAGCTTCTTTTGTATTAATATTACGTTCTCAAATAATGATTTCCATGTGTTAACTTCTACTATCCCATTAGGCTTTAATTTAGTTTTCTCTTGGAAAATTTTTGTGCATTTATGTGTTTTTTCATCAAAAAAGCCGGTAATAGCAAGTTTCTCGTAGCTTACTCCCAAACCAATTAAATTTAATTGGAGTACGGTTACGTAGTAGCCTGTGGAACCTAATTTAAGAATGGGTAAATTCTCCATATTTCACCCCTTGATTTTAGAATACTGTTACTTATTATAGTTAAATTGAACTTTAATATGACAGGTACTAATCGTAAAAAATAAAATCAATTTTATTAAAGTTACTATATTTGAATGTTCGTAAGTGTTTTTTCTACTCATAAAATATAGATTTTAAAGGAGTAATTCTAAAAAATCTCTTTATAAATCAACTGAAATTTTCAAATTATAACTTTCTTTGTAATAGACAAATAGAAATATGAATTACATAAAATTATCTTTGTAAATAAGGTTATTTGACTTTTATAGTATGTAATAAAAATATAACTAGATTAACCTTTTGGATTGAAGGAGATTTTGGTTAGATTAGCAGGAAGTGGTCAAGTAAAAGTAGAGTAGTCCATACTTATTTTTAAAAAAATCTAGAGAATCTTTAAAGAAAATAGGCAATTATATGATTTCAAAAAATAGAGTTGAGCATAATATCATGGATAAAGGGCCTTTTTATTTTTTTATATACTAGAGTTTTAATATAAATAGGATTTATCGAGAGGAGAGGTGAATTTGTATAATTCTTATCCATATTCTTCAGGAGGTTATAAACCACCATATCCTGTAGCAGGAGTGAGTGATGAAGGTCAGGAAGATTTTTATCGGCAACCAAGTGGAAAGATATTTGCAAAAATATATGAAAAAGATACAGAAAGTCCGATTAAGGGTGTCAAAGTATCTATTTATAAAATGACAGAGGAAGGACGTATTTTATCTTCCCGCCAAAGTGATATTATTACTTTGTATACGAATGAATTCGGTGAAACTGATACAGTTGCTTTACCTACCCCATCTAAAGAGAACGCTTTAGATCCTTTAGGCTCTAAACCATATTCAGAATATGCTATATCTATTGAGGCTGCAGGTTATGCGCCTTTAATACTGAGGGGGACACAAATTTTTGCTGATGTTACAGCCGTTCAAAAAATGGAGCTTATACCTGTTAGTGGAACAGAAGGACGGGATTCTGTTGAAATAATTGATATTCCGGAACATACATTAATCGGACAATATCCTCAGCAAGAATCACAACAGGAACTACAACAAGAACATAAGGAACAACAAGAGTCAAGACAAAACTTAGATGTGGATGTTGTATTACCGGAATTTGTTATCGTTCATGATGGTCATCCGAATACGCCTGCTCCAAGATACAAGCTAAGGTTTAAAGATTATATTAAAAATGTGCTTGCTTCTGAAGTATATCCAACATGGAAGAAAGATGCATTGATAGCCAATGCACTTTGTGTCATTTCCTATACATTAAACCGGATTTATACAAATTACTATAAAGATAAAGGATTTACAATCACAGGTATTACACAGTTTGATCATAAATATACTCATGGCAGAAATACTTTTGAAGAAACTGATGATGTGGTAGAAGAAGTATTTAAACAATACATTGCAAAGCCTGGTGAAAACGCACCGCTTTTTGCGCAATATCGTGCTGGTAAAAAGCAACCATGTCCATTCGCAAGTCGACCAGGGATGCTTTATCAATGGGGGACAGCATGCCTTGCAGAACGAGGGATGAATTATATGGAGATTTTAAAATATTATTATAAAAATGTAGAAATCCGTTTAGCTGACTTTATACAAGTAACCAAATCATTCCCAGGTTATAATATAAAGGAAGGAGATCAAAAAGGACCTGTTCGCACTATTCAGAAATACTTATTTCAAATAAGAAAAAAATATTCAAATATCCCTGAAATAATAATAAGCGGCACGTTTGATTCAAATACAGTAAATGCAGTCAAAATTTTTCAAAGGAATTTTCAAATTCCTGATAATGGAATTGTAGATGAGCTAACTTGGAATAAGCTAAATGATATATATGTATATGTGACAAATCTTCCTGGGTTTTACCCGATTTTGCAGAATGGTAGTCAAGGAGAAAGTGTAAAAATGATACAGAGTTTATTGAAAAGGTATGGTTTTTACACAGGGGAAATAGATGGATTTTTTGGACTTGGAACTGAAAAATCAGTAAAGGAATTTCAAAAAATTAAAAGTTTTACTGTAACAGGAGTAGTGCGTAAAGAACTATGGAGATTACTTGAAGAATTACAATATACTGCAGGTACCACAAGGGATTTGAAATATAATCCCATTCCAGTACAGACAAATACACGTGCAAATATTAAAACATACACACCTTCTCAACATACAAACCAATTGTTTATTAACCCTTCCTCTACACCTTCTATAACAAATTCCTCTACATCTCATTACCCACAATCATTCTATAATCAAAATGGATACTATCCTAATTATTAATCATGGAAAGCAATAAAAACATAAAGGAGTGATTACAATGAATTGTTATAGAGGGAGGGCGAATAGTTTTGATTGATTATCACTCTTATCCATGGGATACAGGAAAGCAGTTATGTTATCAACCAAATATATTTTTGAATAATCAACAATTTTTTTATGATACTCAGGATACTTTTCGGGCATCAAGCGGTAAGTTAATTGTGTCTGTTTATGAAATGAATACAGATAAACCAATTAAGGGTGCAAAGGTATTCATTCGTAAGCAAGATGAGAGTAGTCAAGTTATTACCACACTTCAAACAAATGATATTGGTTTAACAAGTGTCGTTTCTTTATCAGCTCCCCCTAAAGAATATGCTTCAGATCCTTCGGGCCCTAAACCTTATTCAGAATATATCCTTACAATTGAAGCACCTAATTATGGTGTGAAAATAGTTAGAGGTGTACAAATCTTTGCGGGGACTACAGCTAAACAAAGAGTAGAAATGATTCCTATAAATCGAACAGGAGAGCTGCAATCAATAGAAATTATTGATGTACCTCACCATAAATTAACTAAACAGCATTTAGAAAGACAACTTCAGCAGTACTCTATGTATTCTTCAGATATTCCATTGCATGCATATAATCTACAAATACCACAATATATTATAGTTCATGATGGGAATCCTTATGAAAATGCTCCAAGATACAAAGTGGATTTTAAGGAATATATAAAAAATGTTAGCGCTTCGGAATTATACCCAAATTGGTCGAAAGAAGCTTTAAAGGCAAATGTCATTTGTATAACTTCATTTGTATTGAATCGTATATATAAAGAACATTATTTTGAAAGAGGGTTTACAATTAGTAGTTCTTCTTTGTTTGATCAATCTTTTAATTATGGTAGAAATACGTTCTTAGAAATAGATGATGTAGTTGATGAGATTTTTAATCAATACATTGCAAAACCTTATAGTATTGAACCGATGTTAATTGTATATAGTAGTGGGGTAAGAGATTATTCAAATGAATACTTCTGTAGATGGGGCAGTAAATATCTTGCTGATCAAGGTATCGATTATATAGGTATTTTAAAAAGCTATTATCCATTTGCTCAAATTTATTTTTTGTAGTTTATTATAAATATGGATTATTTTTTTGGGGTGTATGAAATAATTAATAAGAAATGGCACATAGATTCTATGGCAATTAAAGAATTATAAATAATTAATAATCGTAAAATAGCTCCAACTATAGATATAATTTTATCTCCACTTCATGTTTCATAAAATTTCTTCTTTAGTAGGGGGATTTTAAGTTATCTGCTATATTAGTTTGAATAAAAAATAAAAAGAGGCACATTATAAATATAATGTGCCTCTTTTTATTTAGAAACATTTTAAAGTTAAAGTTTTTTAGTTAACAATAAATTTTTGCACTTTTGCATCATAGCTTTGTGCAACAGGAGTAAGATAATTATGACAAGAAAAAAACATATAATCATTATTCATGGAAGATCTACAAAACCACAACAATCTATAAAGCAAACTTTAGTTAATAACGCTCTAATAAATGGAATCCAGCGAATAAATAAAAAAATGGCAAAAGCAATTGAAGTTGGTGATGTAAAAGTAACCGTTGTATACTATGGTGATATTTTAAACCAGATATTGGTGGAAAATAGACCGGAATTAAAAAAAGAACTCGTTTGGATTCCAGATAATTGGTATGTTCCAGATAATACTTACAATAAACCCTTACAAAAGCTAATAAAACGACCTCTTGAAAAGCACACAAAAGAAGATTATGATCGATTAATTGAAAAACAAGAAATTATAAAATTTGGTGATGATTTAGCTACAATTGCGAGCCCCTTCTTATCTTTAATTGGAATAACTCAAAAAGTAATAAATAAACTCCTTCCAGATTTAGGTTCTTATCTAACTAGCAGGGTAGTAGGCTCGCAAATTCGTGAACGTTTGCAACCAATTTTAAGGGAATCTTTATTAGCAAATGATGATATTGCTTTAATATCACATAGCATGGGATGTATGGTTTCTTATGACGTTTTATGGAAGTTTTCAAGGATGAGTGAATATAAAGATTTATGGGAGAAAAAAATTTCATTGTGGATGACATTAGGTAATCCATTAGGCGAGCCTGCAGTGAAAAAAAGTCTCTATGATTCAAACGAACCAAATGATGGAATGTACCCAACTAACATTTTAAATTGGATTAATATACGAGCTGTAGATGATTTTGTAGCACATGATGGTGACATAAAGGATGATTTTCATCAAATGCTTGAGAGGAATCTTATTAGAAGTATTATAGATGAGCCTGAAATCTACACATTTTGGGTAGATGAGAAAGGGAAATGTAACCCCCATAAATTATATGGATATTTGAATCATCCTGCTGTATCAGAAAAAATACTTAATTGGTTACAAAGTTAATTGTATAAACCTATTTTATAAATTGCTATAAAATATTTATTATAAGGGCCTAAAATTAGTTCAAGCCAACTAAACAATTAGCTCTTGTAAATAAAATTTATTTTTAAATACAAATAATTTACGGAACGAGTAGCTTACTCCTTTCATTTCCTTTTCTTTAAACTTAGTCTCCATAATGTTATAACTAAGAAAGAAATGTTAGTACAAAAATTTAAACAAAAAGGCATACCTTTAGGTGTGCCTTTTTGTAGTTAAGCTTTTATGCTTAGTTTTGAACTAAATAGAACTGAGCCGACACTGTATAGCACAATACTTGATTCCGGATATATTCGATCTTTCACACAAGGTAGTACTATAAAACTCCAGCCGAACGATATTTAAAATCTCTATAAATTGTAAGAGAACTTAACTAAATAACTGTAAGATGAATGAATCAATAAAAAAAATTTTTAACTAATACTGAAATGCTATTGTCGCATACTGAATTAGATGTAGAACTTTTCAAAGTGTAGAAAAGAACTATTTATCATTATTTTTATTAATATACAAATAAAACTTTATTCAAATTAATATATATTCGTATCTTAATATAAATTGTGTATATGAATTTAATAAAAACTTATAGATAGATTTTTTTCAGAATAAAATTCTCTTATTTAATTCATAATATAAAAGGTAATTTAAATCGTATAATTGGGAGGATTGAATTTGTCAAATAATGAAGCGCTAGATCATTGTGTGCAAATGAACTTAAATGATAATCAATTAATTGAAGCATCTCGTTTAGCAATTCAAGAAAATCCGGATAATGCGCCCGACTCTTATGGAGTACCAAAGGAAGCCATTGATAATAATGAAATGGCTTTAATAACAGCAAAAAAATGGAAGAGTGGCCGAACTCTACGTGTACGTTTTCTTGATGGGAACACAGTAATACAAGAAAAAGTTAAAAAATATGCTAATGAATGGAGCAGATATGCCAATATTAAATTTTTATTTGGTGATGATTCAAATGCAGAAATACGTATTACATTTCGACATAAGGGATTCTGGTCTTATGTAGGCACTGATAATCTAGGAATTCCTATAAATCAACCTACTATGAGCTTAACCGGTTTAACACCTGCAAGCTCAGAATCACAAATTTCTCGTGTTGTTTTGCATGAATTTGGTCATTGTATAGGTATATCACATGAACAAGCTAGTCCAGGAGCAAATATACCTTGGGACAAACCAGCTGTATATCGATATTATGCAGAGAATAGTGGTTGGTCTAAAGAAATGGTTGACCAGAATGTATTAGCTAAACTCAATCCACAAGGAGTTTCATTTACACCACACGATTCTAAATCTATTATGCAATATCCTGTGCCCAATGAATTAACTATCGGTGATTTTGAAATTGGTTGGAATACTTCTTTATCAGAAATAGATAAAATTTTTATAGGGAAGATGTATCCTTTATAAATTGAGCAATTTTTAGAGAAATATATAGTTACTAAGAGAATGTATCTCAAATTACTATATAAACTCTATTTTAAGTATGAAAACCAGGTTAATAATCATTTAATTTCGATATAGAAAGGATTAGATTTTGTGCCTAAAACAGTTAAAGTATGCATTGATAAAATATCACCTAATTTTTCTAAAGAAATAAGTCTTATTGATCAGTATAAGTGGGTACCAGGCCAAACAATAAATGTGTGTTTTTTAGAGGGTCTTCCTGAAGTGAAAGAAAAAGTCAAAAAACATGCAAAAAGATGGGAAGAATTTGCAAATATAAAATTGGAATTTGGAAATAATCCTGACGCAGAAATACGTATAGCATTTGACATGAATGACGGTAGTTGGTCGTATATTGGAACCTCCTGTAAGGAAGTGGATAAGAAGGAGCCAACAATGAACTATGGTTGGCTTCAACCAGACACTCCTGAAGTTGAATACTCAAGAGTGGTATTACATGAATTTGGACATGCCCTGGGGTGTATTCACGAGCATCAAAATCCGAGTGCGAAAATTCCTTGGGATAAAAAAGCTGTATATAAGTATTATATGGGCCCACCAAATAACTGGTCAAAAGAAGATGTTGATAACAATATATTTAATCGATACGATAAAAATATAACGAGTTTCACAGAATTTGATCCAACATCAATAATGCTCTATACGATACCCAATGAGCACACAATTGGAGATTTTGAAGTCATTGGAGGAGTAACATTTTCGGAAAAAGATAAGCAATTTATTCAACAAATGTACCCTTTCTAATTTCTAAATATTTTTGAAGTGAGCTACTACTATTATTATAAGAAAATTAAACAGTATTAGAAAAGATACTCATATTCATACAAATGGTATTAAAAAATGTATATTTGGGAGGACTAACTACATGTCTAATATGCAATTCGAAAATGATTTAATTTTCAATCAGAAATTAATGTCTTTACAACAACAAAATGCTCTGAATCGCTTTATTGAACGCTCAAACAAACGTGAACATCTCAAGAGTGAATTACAGCATAAAAATCCATTGGAAGTAAGCAAACCAGAACGGGCTTCTTTTCGAAAAGCAATTATTAACCCACGGGATGGCTTAGCATTAGAGCGCATTATTGAAGGAAATGATTTATTTCCTATCTCTTACTTTGAAGCAGGACTTAAAGCTGCTAAGTCTGTTTGTAGAATTGAGGTTCGCGATCGTATTGGAAGGGTTCGCGGACATGGTACAGGTTTTCTTGTGTCTCCATCTTTACTCCTTACAAATAATCATGTTTTAGCAGATGAAGATGCTGCGCTTTTTAGTCTTGCACAATTCAATTATGAGTTGGGGTTAGATTTAAAAGAAAGAGAAATTAAAAATTTTCGTTTAGCGCCAAATCGTTTTTTTATAACAGATGAGAAACTTGATTTTACATTAGTTGCAGTAGAAGAAACATCTGCTGACGAAGCGAAATTAAGTGATTTTGATTTTTTACCGCTTTTACCGCATAAAGGAAAGATATTAGTTGGTGAGCACGTATCAATAATTCAGCATCCTTCAGGTGCACCTAAGATGGTAGCGAATAGAGAGAATAAAGTTCAAGATATATTTGATGATTTTATTCATTATGAAACGGATACACAGCCAGGTTCATCTGGATCAGCTGTATTTAATGATGAATGGATGGTTATTGCACTTCATCATTCAGGAGTTCCTGATCCAAAAGATAGTACAAAATATATAGCAAACGAAGGAATACGAATTAGTAGTATTGTACAGTTTGTTATGAATCAGTCTCAAAATCTAAGTGATGATAAGAAGAAATTACTTGACGATTTTTCAAAATCGTGGGAATTAGTTGAAAACACAACTGGAGAATTAATTTCTGAGGAGTTACCTTTAGAGTGGCACAAATACTCGACAGGTCATGATACTAAATTTTTAGGTGATAATTATGAAGTTTCACATCCTAAATTACGTCCCGATCTTGAATCAGATATAGCGCTTCTCAAGAATGGAGAAAGAATATTAAACTATACACATTTTTCGATTGTTATGAGTAAAAAACGCCGTTTAGCTTACTATACTGTAGTTAATATTGATGGGGATAATTTGAAAAATGTGGGCCGTGAAGATGACTGGAATTTTGACCCTCGTATTGATAAAAAATATCAGTGCGGTGATGAACTATATATAGATAATGATCTTGATAGAGGACATCTTGTTCGTAGAAGGGATCCTGTGTGGGGAAATTCTGCAGAAGAAGCAAACAAAGATACTTTCTATTTTACAAATGCCTCACCACAACATAAAAAATTAAATCAAGAGACATGGTTGGGTCTTGAGGATTATATCTTGAAAAATGCTAAAAACTTTAACCTTAAAGTAACAGTGTTTACTGGACCAGTATTCCGAAGTGATGATTTGATTTATCGAGGAGTACAAATACCAGCAGAGTTTTGGAAGGTAGTTGTAATAGTTAAGCAAGATGGTAATTTATCTGCTACAGCTTATTTACAATCGCAAAAAAATTTAATAGATAATCTGGAATTTGCATATGGCGAATATAAAACATATCAAGTAGCCGTTTCGAAAATTGAAAACTTAACAGGTCTTGATTTCGGTGAGTTAAGAAATCATGATCCACTTAATCAAATAGAATCGACAAATGGTCATATTATTGAAACGTATGAAGATATAAACTTTTAAATTAAAGAATACACTAATCAATTACAAGGAGCATGTTTTTGAAAGATATGTTGAAATATGCTCCTTCTACTCCTTTTTGTTTTGCTAACTATTCCTAAGTCTATTGGTAAATTTGTAGAGAAAATTGGTGACCTTGAAAAGAAAGGAAGGCACTAGAAGCAGCTGCAAAGAATACAAAACATGAATGGAATATTTTGTTTGTACGAAAGGGATAAATGATTGTTGCATTTATTAATCCCGATTTATTTGATTTAAAAATTTACTTCTATACAGATGGTGAAAAGGGGATAACTCCGATTTTCCCAAGTTTATATTAAATTCACATTTAACGTAAACAACAATTGTAGGAATCTAAAATTTTCATTTATCTAATCTAGAGAGAGTTTTTATATACCAATTAAAGTAGAATTTTAACTATTTATTTTTTATATAATAAAATTAAATATATAATGAATAATGTGTGACATTTAAAACCACTAAACTCTAGCAGGGAGAATAATAAAAGTTCAGCAATGTTGTATTGCTGAACTTTTATTATTTATTCTTTCCTATTCTTCCTAAGCTATCTTTGATAGTTGTTTCTCCAAGCTGTGTATATAATAAGGCCGTATCCTGGCTGGTATGTCCAAGTTGTTGCATCACTTGTAACGAGTCTTTTTCTTCCATATATAACTTATTTGCTAATGTATGTCTTAATTTATGAGGAGACATTTTTTTGCCAAAGGCTTTAGTATATTTTTCTACTATATCTTGGATAGCCCTAACAGAAAGAGGCTGTGCAGTATGTTTATACTTAGATAAGAATACATTTTGTAATTCTTTTCCTGGAGCATATTTGTTATTTCTAATCTCCATATATTTTTCAAGATCATTTAATGCAATTGGGGTAATCCAAACGGAATCTTCTTTGTTTCCTTTTCGGATTACATCAATTAGTCTTTCCTTTAAGTTTATATCTTCCATGCGGAGATCGGCCAATTCACTTACACGAATACCACTACCAAGGAAGAGGGATAGGATAGCTACATCACGCTCCTTATCTCTTAGGAAATAGAATAATTGATGTTTTGTTAAAGATTTTTCATGTTCGTACTTAACATAATTCAGAAATTCTTGATCATCATCATTATGGAATATTTTAGATCTCATACGTTTTGCACGAGCATTTAATGTTTCTTTATCTTTATGTATTTCAATTTTAGCCATTACATTTCTATAAAAATAGCATTCTCCATCCTCGTCCTCTGATAGGGAGGTGAGGTACTTAAATAAAGACTTTAAGGCCGAAATTTTTCTGTTAACAGAGGAATTTTGCATGTTTTGTTGTAGTTTTAGAAACCTCATAAAGTTCTCAACATCTTTTTTCTTTAAATTCTCCAAATCAGAGAAGGATATGTCTTTAATGGGCTTAAATTCAATAATTCGTTCAGATAATAGCCAATTAAAGAAGACTCTAAAATCATATACATAATTCAGTAGGGTGGAGGGAGAGGCATCATGCAATTCTTTGTACTCCACAAATTCTTCTATGTAAAAGGGCATCTCATTTAAATTCTCGTATAATTTCTTACGATGTACGGATTTTTGACGTTGTTTGCTGTAATCCATAAAAATCACCTCATATATACTATAACAGAAAATATATACGAACACAAGTTCGCGTTAAATTCAATTTTTACACAAACTTATTTACATAATTAAATTATGAAATACTAAAATATACACAAAATTGAATGATATAGTGTAGTTAGTCAAATGAAAATTATAGCTAACTAAGTGATAAATTTGTATAAGACCATAAAAATTAGTGTAAAAACTACATATAAATGTATGTAAAATAAAACAATTTTTTCATATAAATTCATACAAAAAAATCAATATATGAAAACAGTTTAAAATTAGTTATCTAACATGAATTGGCTAATTTAATCATGATTATGAGGGGTTAATTAGATCAACTTAAGAAAAAATCTTATAAATTAAAATGTAATCTACCATAAAAAATATTAATAACTAACGTAGCATTTTATGATTTTTATATAAAGCATGAATTATATAGACACATACCAATATACAGAGATTCATGCTATCGAGCTCGAAATCCCTAAATACTGTATTAGATTTTTAATTATACATCTTATTGTTCGTAAAATTGGTATTTCGTGCGAACTTGTTGTTTTTTAGAGTAAATAATCATACCCTTCTATTATTAAACTTCATCGGTCCATTTTATAACTTAAGCTCATCACTTAACCTTTTCTAATATTATTCATACGTTAATTTTGAAAAGATTATTATTTGAATCTACACTAATTCTAATAATTCTCTCTTCGTATAAATTCTATTATCTTATATTGATTTTACCTTATCCGAAAGAAGAAACACATTTATATAGTATATTTTAAAATTTTGAAGACAAACAGGATCTCCCATAACTACTTTTATACCTTTTCGTTATTTTTGATGTGCATATATGCTATAGAAAGCGATTAAAATGTAATTAACAACCATCCATAAATAAAAACATCTGCTCACTTATTTTAATTATAAGCAAACGGATGTTTAACAATATATTTATACAAACTTATTATTCATAAATAATATACTCGATTTAAATCTTTCAACAATTTTTCATTAGATGCACTACAACCATGACGTTTATAACTATGATCAAGTTGCGAACCATGCGTATTTTCATCCCAATACATTCTGAAACTTTCGCCATCAACATTTTTCCAAGAAGTTGGTGAGAATCTGTATGTATCTACGAAACCTTACTATTGATACTCTATTAAAATAGGGTCAAAATTAACTTCTCCTGATGTTTCTATACATGCACGGATACACTGAGTGTTGATAAAACAAGGCTTACGCATGCTGTAAAAATTGCAAATAGCATCTTCATATTTAAAAACTCTTTTTTATATCTTTTTATTATTGTAACGATAATAATTTATATACTAGCAACCCTCCATTTTAATATTATTAAGAAACAATATTAAAATGAAAAATATTCACTATACCTTTATTTCATGTATTCTCACCTCATTCATCTAAATAATGCTACAATACTATACTTCTTTCCTCCTACTTTTACTTTATTATCTCAACTTTCATACTGTGGAACCATATATGTCCCTCACCTTTCAGGGTTAATCCTACAGATAGACGTTTTACATCAATAGGGATATCTACAATTATCGAATATTCTTTCCAACTTTCTTTTTCTTTTATTGGCTCACATTCTAATGATTTCATTTCCCATAAATCATTAGGCTTTTCACCCCTTATCCATAAGTCTGCGTACTCCTGAATAGATTTAGTTCTAATCATTCCTGACAATTTAATTCTTTTCCCTAAATATAAATTTTTATTTAGAAAGCAAAATACTACACCATATCCTTCTATCTTTTGTATCGAATGCAAATAATGTACAAATTTATTTATTCCGTTGATATCAAACGTATTATATAAAAAGTAATTACTAGGTGTCTTACCTCCAAGCATCCATTCGGTCAAAAAATTATCATTCATAATCTCTATCCTCCAAATCTATTATACTTACTACTACAATACCATTGACTTCATATATTTTTTTGATTTTTTTTGCTAAAAATCTCCCTTTAAATAAAAGCACATTTTCTGTAAGGGAATAATGTTTATCTATCATTTAATTACTATAAAATAATGTTAGTTATGGTAATAACGTCGTAAATCCTAATCTCCCTAAGATACGCAAGTATCCCGTAGAACTATGAATAATTACATATAAGACAGCAAATGCGTTACGATGAATATTTATAATAAAAAGGTGGAATAACTGATATTTTGTATAAAACATTCATGTATATACTAAAATTAAGATAATCTATTTGATATTAATAAGCACTCAAAATATAATTCAAAATTCCATGCGGCGCCTTGTGGAATAGAGTGAGATGAAGTATATAAATTAGAAGAAAAACAAGCGGCTACGTTATTGAACTAATCTGATAGAAACGGTTCAATTAGAGCTGTTGAAAGACATAGTTGGACGAAAATTATATGTAATAGTAGCAGTAAGATATGTTTATTGGCTGAAAATATTGTTATATCTGCTATTCTATACTCTTTAGTGTTATCTCAAAAATATTGTTAACCATATATATAGACGCTTCTTTACTATGTTCAAACAAACTATCTACTGTTGTAGTGACGTATGAAGCTGTGGACTTCTCCTAAGATCACCCACCACTCTCTGTACTAGTAGGAAGTAATTTGTTTAATTCCTCCTTATGTTAACTAAAATATTTATTGTTTATATTTTTATATTGTTATATAATATTCCATGTCTTTACTTATATGCGATTAAGATATATCGGAATTAGAAAAAGGGATCTTTCGAGATTCCTTTTTCTATTTAAAATAAAAAGCAACGGATTCGCTACCTATCCATATTTCTCGCCTCACAGTGGTTCCTTTATATTATTATATTATATCCTCTCCTTTTAAATTCATTTATTTAGATGTGTAATTGTACGACCACTAACATTTTGAATCGAGGTGACAATCATGAGGAGTTTTGGTTCATTATTGATCTCTACTATCTGTTCGACAATCCTTTTAGTTTGGAATGCCTTTTCTTTCTACACTGGATTCACAGCAGGACATACATACTACTGGGTTAATGGAATCATAGCCTTGGTTTTCCTCCTATTTTTTACCCTAAACATGCGAGATATTATCAAGAAAGACTACAGAACATCAGGAAAATAGAAGTTGATACATATTATAAAAAGACAATAAGGTGAGTAAAATTTGAAACCTCAAACATTTTAACCCGTTCTAAATTTAGGACGGGGTTAAAATGTAGTTGTATAATTTTTAATCTAAGATTTTTGTAATATTAACAACAAAAAAGACGCCTCCCAGATCACGGTAGTGCCTCCGATAATTGCTATAAGCTTGATCAAACTAATTTATCATCACATTATTTATTTCTTTGTTTCCATACCCCATTAGCTTTACGATAAGTATGCTTGTCATCCATGAAATCAGCCGTTTTACCCGGAATACTATATTTCTTATTCTTTTTCTTAGCCTTTTTCTTCAGCCTTTTCTCTTCTTGAATAGCTTGCAAATCCGCCTTCCATTGTTTCAACAAATCCTTTTCACGTCGCATCGAATTTGTACCCCTTGGATTAAAATGTAAACCAAATAATTAAATTCTACCTATTTATATAGATATCCTCTAATTCAATGTACCAAGTTATGTTTTTCTTTTTAAATAGGCTAACAAAATATTAAAATATTCAATATATCGATGGAGGTTTGTCATGGTCAACTTTCATAAAGACTTACCCCTATTAGGGTTCTTTTTGTTTTTATACAGTTTTATTGGAATCATCTTTTTATTACTATTCCTTAGCGTTTAGTAACAATGCAATGCGTATAAATAGTAGCTACATCTTTAGGCTCAATTCTCACCCTTTTGAGAGTTGATCTTTTTATTTATAAGGTTATTCCCTGCAGTCCTGCTTATCCACTTTCCACAGCCCTAAGAACAATCCTTAGCTTTGCATTACACGCCATACTGTTATGCCTCTTAATCCAAATTCAGAAACATTTAATATAAGTGCATTATTATATGTGTTTTCTCCAAACCATCTTAAGGATAATACAGTTTTTTATTTTTTCAATAGTACTTACTAAGTATTTCTGTTAATATTTAATTACCGATATGTGTATCAACCGGCCTGTGCTTCTGTACGGGCTTTTTTTGATGCTTTCACGCTTCGTAATCCCCAGGAACCTGCCTATTAGGTGGGGAATTCTACTAGATTCTCGAATATTAATACAAACAAAGCCTGCCCTATTATCTCTATAAAGACATCATTGCAAACATAATCCCTTATAGCTTCTATAGATTAACAACTTTTTCATAATATTTATCAGAGTTTTTTATATTCATATTTCTGTAACATCTCTATATAAAGTTTTAATATTTTATGTGTTAAACTTAAAACATTCCAAGAAGTCCTTTACTTTTAGAATCGACAATTCTTCAATACCCTTGGTCTTGCCCTGCATCCCCTGCAGGGCTTTTATCATTTAGCTAAGGGTTAATATAGGTAAACTTTTTGTACGTTTCTTCAACCTTATCTGTGCTGTTATTTGCACCTTTAACTCCCCTTCATTTTATATAATTTCATTAATAGTATCGGTAGAATTACATTTTATTAACATTACATTTTTGTTATATTGAGTGATACCTCTACATGTAAGTTATTAGAAATAGCTATGGTATTCGTAAGGATTATTCGATGCCTTACTAAAGAGGCAGAAAAATGTAGAGGTATCAACGATAAACCTTATGTAATTAGTGGAAATAAACAAACTAGTTAAGGAGTAATAACAGCTCAATTAAAAAAATATAGATTCATATTCACTTCAGAATAAGATTTTGAAAACAGAAAAGGATTTGACCTTTAATGTCAAATCCTTTTTATTATTTCGCAGCAAGTTTTCTTTCACTTTTGCAGGAAGTTCGTCCTGCTGCACTTCTTTCTAAGTGGATTTAGTTCTAAATACGGTACATGAAATTACCAATAATAAGAACCCTCCTCAAATAAGAGCATATTACATTTTCTCATTCTGTGAGATTAATCTAATGATAAAATAAAGTACAAGTATCTATTTTAAAGAACTGGAAAACACAATATTCTGGTGCTGTAGTCGTACATAATTCCATTACAGTGTCGATATAAAATAAAGCATTAAAGCTCTGTTCACAATCTAATGATGCAAAAATCATCAAAGATAAACGTCGCCACTTTTTTCATATAACATCTCATTAAATAATACAACCAACAAATCCGTTACATAAAAAAGAGGGGCAAGCGCCCCTCTTAAAATTGAAATCCACCCTCTTTACTATCACCTTTAGCTTTTCCCTTACTTTGAATAGGTTTAAGATGCTTTTTTATATCCCAGCTGTATACTATCTATATTATATGACTTCATAATTTCATAATATCTTGTTTCGTTTGTTGTAGAATTGAAAAATGAATCTCTTCCATCCCTAGTAAGCTGATATTTTCCCTTTTCAGTAAACTCAGCTCGTATTTTATATTTGCCTTCTTCTACCTCAAAATAGTAATGAGCTTGCCCATTTTGTAATCTAGAAACTATTTTTTCCTCAACTATTTCTTCATTTTCATTAATTAAATTTAACTTTATTTCACCTGTTTCTGGTGCAATTGTTTGTTCCTGGGGATCAATCCAACCATCCTCATTTTCATCGAACCAGATATAACCAGAAATAGTCCCTTTCTCTGGATCCCAAACCTTATCCATCTCTTCTGCGAATACTAAATTTTTTGGTAAAAACAATGTGAAAATTAATAATAAAATAGACATACATGTCATACATTTAATTGTTTTCATCGATATCGCCACCCAATCTTATAATATTTAACAAGAATATATAAATATTAATACGATATACAATATACTACAAGACTGGTGTTATTACCCAATGTTTATTATAATTGTAATAACATAAGCGATTTATTAATAAGATAAATATCTAATTTCATGTATTACTAGATAAAAATTAATTCTCGTATGGTAACCCAAACTTTTTCCACTCGAGAAATCCGCCTTTTAAATTAACTACTTCCTTTATACCAGATTTTTGTAAAATGCTAGCTGCTATAGCGGAACGCAAACCAGTTCGACATTGTAAAACTATTGGACAATCTTTCGGTATAGAATCTATCTTCTCAAATAGATTACCTAACGTAATATGTATTGCATCATGAAGGTGTCCTTCCTCCCACTCTTTTTTACTACGCACATCGATAACCTTAACACTTCTATCTTTTATATGCCGATATAATTCAATTGATGTATTTTCCTTGTAACTTTCTAATATATCAAATTTTTTTATTACTTTTAAAGGTACAAAAGCAACAATATTATCTAGCCCGATAGATTCAAAGTCCCTAATGACTTCCTCTATTTTAACCTTTTCCTCATCTAGAATTATTAAAGTCTCTGTTTTATAATCTAGTAACCATCCACACCAAGTTGTGAAAGAATTGTTATACGGTATGTTAATTGATTTCTCAATGTGACCAGAAGCAAAACTCTCTACATCCCTTATATCAACTATTTGCTGAACACTCCTCATAACTTCTTGAAGCTCTTCTACTGTATTAATAGTAGTAATCTTTCTCTTCTTACGAATTGGAGGGCCATACTTATTTAAATGCTTCATTAATGAAAAATACTTTGGAGGCTCTGGCTGTCCCGTCAATAAAGTCGATATAAAATCACTTTCTTCATTACACTGAAATGCCCAATTGAACATCTTTTCATAACCTAATGTAGAAGTTGGAATTGCTCCTAATGCTTTTCCACATGCGCTTCCCGCACCATGTGATGGCCATATTTGTAAATAATCAGGGAGTATTTTTACTTTTTGTATAGAATCAAATAATTGTTTCGCTCCTATTTGTGCAGTATCTTTTATACCAACAGCTGTTTCTAATAAATCAGGCCTTCCTATATCTCCTACAAATATAAAGTCACCTGTGAAAATTCCTATCGGTTTATCATTCGTAAAATTATTTTGACTTGTATCAGTTACTAAAAAAGAGATACTTTCAGGCGTATGCCCTGGGGTGTGAATTACATTAAATTTTATATGACCTACTTTAAACTCTGTACCTTCACTTACTAATTGGTATCGACCTTCATTAAGATATTGATACTTCCAATCACAATCTCCTTCATCAGATATATATAAATTTGCATGATAGAGATTAGAAAGTTCTCTAGACCCAGAAAGAAAATCAGCATGAATATGAGTCTCAGCCGCAGCAATTACTTCCATCCCCTCTTTCTTAGCAAATTCTATATATTGTTCTATATAGCGGCTAGGATCAATAACAATTGCTACGCCTTCTTTCTGACAACCAACTAAATAGGAAGCATGAGCTAATTTTTCATCATAAAAATATTTTAAAAGCATAACTATTCCCTCCGAATACTTATTTCGAATTACTTTTCAATTTTTACAACTACTCTCTATCTTTCCTTACATAATCCCTTTCAACATTAAATTCCAATACATATATGGCAACATATATCTTTTAAGTAAAAACATACTATACCGTTCTTTCGCTTGATTAAATGGAAACGTTTCTTGTGGCTCGTGTTCATAGTTAAATTCAGCGAGTATAAGACTTTTATATCCTGTAACAATCGGACATGATGTATATCCATCATATTTAGCCTGCAAGTCTCTTCCGTTAAGTACGTCCATAATATTTTGTTTTAAGACAGGTATTTGCTTTCGAATTGCCGCTCCAGTTTTAGAGGTAGGTAAATTAGTACAATCTCCAAGTCCAAAAATATTCTTATACTGTACATGCTGCAAAGTATAAGGGCTTATATCTACCCAGCCCTGATGATCACTTATCTCACTTTCTTTAATAAAGTCAGGTGGTCCCATTGGTGGAACAACATGTATTATACTATATGGTACTATTTCTCTTTTCATGGTTTGCATATCTTCAAAAATTGCCTCTCTCTTTTCAGCAATAATTTCTACTAAGTTTTTATTATAGTTCGTTATAATTTGCTTTCTTTCTAGTACTTGTTCTAAAGTATTTGCATATCGTGGAACCTGAAAGATGTTAGTGTTTGCAGAATAAAACATTACTTCACTTCTGTTTCTTACACCAATTTTACAAAAATACTCTTCTGCTAAATACATAATTTTTTGTGGAGCGCCACCGCATTTAATAGGAGTATTGGGGTGGGTAAAAATCGCATTTCCTCCTTTGAATTTTTCGATTTCTCTCCAAGTAGAATCAACATATGTATAAGAATAATTGCTACAAACCCCATTAGTCCCAATAGACTCTTTTAAACCTTTAATACCTTCCCAATTTATTTGTATACCAGCTGCTACAATAAGAATTTCATACTCAAGCAGCATTCCATCATCTAAAAGTATCTTATTTTCTTCCGGAAATAACTTAACAACACTTTTCGGAATCCACGTTGCGCCTTTAGGAATAAATGATTCTTGATCACGCACCGTACTTTCCTTTGAAACAATTCCACCCCCCACTAAACTCCATAGTGGTTGAAAGTAATGTTTTTTTGATGGATCAATAATCGCTATACTTTCTTTAAATAGGGATACATTTCGTAATAAATGTGCAGTAGAAGATAGTCCTGCAGTCCCAGCACCAATTACAATAATTTTATAACTATCTCTAGTCTTCATTTTCCTCTTCCTATCTAAAATTGATTTTTAAATTAACTAATTAGTAGCCGTATTTTCATCGTAGTAACATTATTATAAGTTAAAAACACCGTTACTTTATCTGATTTAAATGAAAATTTTGTTAATTTTACCAGCAATATTACTATATGCGTAAGTCCACTATGTTACTTCCATATTTTATTTTTAATACTAAAACTATATATTTTTCAATAATAGTCTTTACCTTTTCTTACTCTAATTACAGTTTCTCTCTGCTCTCAAAGCTATCTTTATCTTCTTTTTCGAAGAATACTTTGTAACCTGTAATTCAAATTTAGGAGTTCAAATAGTTCGTCCCCAATGTAACCGCGGATAATACGTCAGCTGTTTTTGAAAAAGCTGATTATCCATTAAATACACCAAAAGATATTTTGGATTTAATTTAATCAATCTTGTTTCTAATATAATTATAAAACCTAAAAAAGGGACATGAGCATAGCTTTACTCATTTCCCTTTTTTATACACTCTTTTTCTGTTTTCGTAACGCTTTTGGAATGTATACACAGAAAGGTTCACTTTCCATATAATCTCCTGTCATCGCATATGCTTTAGAACGAGATCCCCCACAAACATATCGAAACTCGCAAACACCACACTTTCCTTTATATCTGTCCGGATTACGAAGGTCTTGAAAAACATGGGAATTTCGATAAATTTCAGCTATTGGTGTTGCTCTAATACTCCCAGCCTTAATTGGCAATAGCACACTAGGATATACATCTCCAATATGTGAAATAAATACAAAACCGTTTCCATCATTCACCCCCTTTGGAGCACGCCCAAGGCCATTAATTTGTCCCGTCCTCCCATTCATTAATACATCCTGATATTGAATAACCTGATTTGTTTTTTTATTTCCTTTCATTTTTTCTTGAATAACAACACGTCTATAATGTTGACCAGCTGTTGTTTTAATATCATAAGAAACCTTTTTACTAAGTTGATATAGCCAATGAAATACTTTTTCATGTTGGGCTGGTGAAATCATATCTTTTTCCTTACCACGCCCTATTGGAACTAAGAAAAATATACTCCAGAGTACACAATCTAATTCTTCTATTAACATTGCCATTTCTTCAAGTACATCCACATTATAATTAGAAATAACAGTGTTAATTTGAATTGGAAGTTTTAATTCATGCAAATAACGAACCGCATTCATCGTTATTTTAAATGAACCTTCTGTCCCCCTAAAATGGTCATGTATTTCAGCTGTTGGTCCATCTAAACTAAATGCCCATCTAGCAAGTCCTACTGCTTTTGCTTTTTGAATTGTTTCTTTTGTAATGTTTGGAGTAGCACTTGGCGTCATGGATACTCGAATACCTTTTTTCACTGCGTATTCTGCTATATCATATACATCCGGATGCATTAATGGATCTCCACCTGAAAATACAAGCATTGGATTGTCCATTTCATATATATCATCAATTAGTTTTTTTCCTTCTTCAAATGTTAGCTCTAGAGGATGACGATGATATTGTGCTTCTGCACGACAATGTAGACATTTTAATTGACATGCTCTTGTTAACTTCCATATCACAATAAACGGGTTTTCATTAAAATCACGATTAATCACAATTAACCCTCCCATCAATTGATATTCTAATTGTAAAGTTATTAATGAATTGATGGTGTGAAGTACATCACAATTGAACTACACCGTTTAGAAGTGAAGAATTCCTTACGGTTAGAAACCTTATCGCTTCATTCTTTAGATTGATACTTGCGTTAATGTCCCTACCATATTGTGTACGACAAGTATTACATATCACTTATGTTCCGTTACTTTTTTCTGTATATAATGATAAAAAATTGTGAAGTTTTACCGCATTATGTAAGACATTTAATGTCAAATATATTACTTTTTCTATGAACTAAACGTATTTATAAGACTTTTCTTGATAAACAAAGTGCTAAATTGATTCTTAAGAAGTCATTACCATTACATTTATCTAAAAATTGAAAAAATATGTGTAGATAGATATCATCTTAAATACATATATAATTAACTTTAATTTTCTGACACGATTTCACATTATTCTTAAACTGATTTTTACGTACATTATGAAAAAAAATTGTACCGTGTCAATCTTTAAAAGATTATATATCATAACTTTAAGAGAGGAAGGAAAACTATGAAGATGAAAAGAAAAAGCATTATGACAACAGCTCTTGCAGCTATATTAGCTACAGGTGCACTACCTACTACTTCGGTGTTTGCTGCAGAAAAAGAGGTTCCTATTCAACAAAACGAGGCACAAATGAGTATTCAACCTTTTGCACAAAACAATTTGGAAACAGCCGTTCAAGCTGCCTTAAACGGTCCAGAAGTCAAAAAAATCAAAGTATTTGAGCATGAATTTAATGTGAAAGAAATAGAAGTAGTAAATCTAGGTGCAGGAAAAAAATATGTTAAGGGGCAAATTTCTCATCATTTAAGTTTTCGTCCAGATGATCAATTTTATTATGAGTTTACCGTACAAGATGGAAAGGTACTAGATAAACCTGTATTTAGTATTGATAGAGGTGGTTGGACACCATTTGCTGCTCCACTTTTATCAATTCTTGCTACGTATAATGGAATTCCAGTTAATCCAAATGATTTAAATACACTTGGTCAGCAGATTGGTAAAGTTATAGATGGAAGCTGGGAACATGCAGCCCAATCAATTGCAACTGTAGTTAGTCTAAGTTTTAATGAGTAGGATTTCCCAATTTTTATTAGCATTGTAGAGATCCACTTTTCGTAATTAGCCTTGTTATAAGAGATTCTAAAAAAGCTATTAATAATTTTTTACCACTCAGTCACATTATCTTGATTTGTTTACCACCTTATCATTCATTATATGTCACAAAATAGAAGTCTATTTTAGGCTTCTGTTTTGTTTTTATACAATACGATAAACAGTTGTTTTTTGGAGGCTATACTTCGATTTTTCAAGAATCCGTTTGGCTATTAGGTACAATTCTTTAAAACAAATTATTAAAGTCTCAAATAACTTACTCCCCCTATTTTTAAATACAAAAATTTATTATCTTAAGAATGAAAAACAATAAATATAGGATAAAATCATCTAGCAATTGTTTAAAGGTCAGGAGAGATAAAATGAAGAAAATAAAAATGAGAAATTTCATTAAAATTAGCATCCTCACTTGTATTACACTAGCAAATTTAAGTACACCATCTACTATTTTAGCTGATAGTCATTCAGGTTATTCCTATGAATCCAATATAGGATATCAAAATCCAGCGTGGATGTCGAAAATAGAAGATTCTACAAAATTAAGTGAAATATCTATTCCAGGGACTCACGGTACAATGGCTTTACATGGAGCAAGCTTTCTTGATGAAAATTTGACAAGAAATCAAACTATGAGTCTATCCCAACAATTAAATTCTGGAATCCGATATGTAGATATGCGTGTTAAACGTGTAAAAGATTCTTTTGCAATGTATCATGGCATTGTAAATCAAAAAGCTGTGTTTGAAGATGTATTAAAAGAGACAATTCAATTTTTAAAAGATCATCCAACAGAAACAATATTAATGCGCCTAAAAGAAGAAACTAATCCTGAAAGTGGATCTCAATCATTTGAGGAGATATTTTTAAAATATAAAAACGTTAATGCTTCATATTTTTGGAATCCTAATTCCGTACCAACTTCAGATAGACATAACCCTGCTTTAGGGGATACCCGCGGGAAAATTGTAATCTTACAAAACTTTACATCCACTCAATTGCAAGGTATTGATTACGAAGGTTTGGATATACAAGATAAATTTGAAATTGGAAGCGGACCAGACGAAGTATATGCAAAATGGATTGCGATAAAAACCCATCTACAAAATGCAAATACTAATTTTAATAATGGAAAAATTCATCTCAACCATTTTAGTGGTACGGGAGGCGCAGCAGCATTTTTAAATAATGTATATCCTTGGTTTGTTGCAAGCGGAAAAGAGAGCAGAAATACTGATAGTAGTCCTAAATTGATTCAAACGAATTCCACAAATGCATGGAGTGATTTCCCTCGCGATAGAAACGGACAAGTATACTATGGGGGAATGAATACACTTGGGACCGAACTCTTACAACAAGACATAATTAAACATTCTGGTATCATCGCAGCTGATTTTCCTGGTCCAGGTTTAATTGATAGTATCATTAAATTAAATGGTATACATTCTAATGAAAAAGAAATATTAATTTCGCAGATACCATCTGATTCTAGTCCTTTATCCGGGCAACAAAATCGATCCAGTCAAAACTTTAAAATTGATAGTTTACCTGTAGGTACCAAAGAATTAAAATGGGTTATTGAGCCTTCAGAAAAAGATTACCCTTCTACTATCTCTTTCAATGTAATGATTGATGTTTCCCTAGGAATAGATTCTACTCGTTGGAAAAACATTTCACATGGATCTAGGACTGAAGCTTACACAAATACTAAATATTATATTGCAAGTCCAATGGGTGCCACTAACAAATTCACAGTGAAAATATACGCTATTACAAATTAAAAAAGAATCCCAATGAAATTCCATTGGGATTCTTTTTTAATTTCATTTCGTAAACATTAGGATGGGGTTTAAATCTTATTGATTTATCATTTAAATCATAAGATAATTCATATTTGGAACAGCCCTTAATTTTTAAAAGAAAACCCAAAAATGTTAACTACCTTTTCCCACCTATCACTTATTCAAAACTGGCTTCCAAAGCGATAAGGCAAAAATCCAATTTGAGTCGCCATTTCCTTGATGATCTTGAACTGCTTCATACACTTTTCCCTCATGTACTACTCTATCGCCTTTAGTATATGCTTTTCTTGCATCCCATTTTTCATATGTGGAATCCTCTGACTTTGTTGTTACATTCAAAACATCACTTCTACTAGATTCATTTCCAGCTAAATCAACCGCCGTCACTACATATTTATACGATGTATTAGCCTTCAAATCTTTATCCATAAAGGATGTATTAGCCGCTGTCCCAATTTTATTCATAACCCCAGCGCTTTCTCTATATACAATATAATGGTCAACACTTACATTATCTTCAGACGGACTCCACATCAAATCAACAGTTGTCGCTGTTGTACCCATACTATGTAATCCTTTTGGTTGACTTGGAGCCTCTATATCTGGGATTGCATGTGTTGTCTTAACCTTTAGATTTTCACTTTCTTTTGATATGTTTCCAGCAGAGTCTAATGCCTTTATTGTATAGGTATATTCCGTATCTGCTTTTAGTTTTTTATCAATAAAAGTTGTACCTGGTACCGTATCAATTACTTCGCCATTACGTAACACTTGATATTCTTTTACACCTATATTATCAGTAGAGGCCTTCCAAGTTATTTCAACACTATTGGCAGAAACTTTAGAAGCATTTAATTCAGTTGGTTGACTTGGAGCTACTGTATCAGGAGTTTCATTATTTACTAAATTTACATCAATTACATTATAAAACGCATTTGACGTATCTGCTACATCCCATACAGCTAAAATAACATGATAACCATTACGATCAGTTGGTACATTAATTGTATGTGTTAAATTATTTGATGCGGCCGAACCGTCATGTTTCACAGTTCCAATTGGTTCTAATTCAGCACGTGTTAATGGTTTATTAGGATCCCATCCCTTTTTTGTAATGTAATAATGCCATTTACTTGTAGAATGTGCTGCTGTATATTTCCATGTAAATGTATTTGCTCCACCCTTAATTGTGTTTTTGAACCAACGATTTGTTGTTTGTTGGTCAAGATTTCCTCCAAATAGTCCTCCTGCCGAAGCGATTTTACCATCAATCGGCCCACCATCTGGAAACCCTTTAGGCGCTTCTAGACTCTGAGGTTCATACATTACATTTCCACAATTTAAATTTAATGCCCCATAATTTTGACTACATAAAGTAGCACGACTACTCGGCTTTTCAACAAACCCATGTGCATACGCATTTTGAGGAATCATTGTAATTGCCGTCACCCCTGCAGCCAGAACACAAGCACCAATTCCTTTTTTACTTTTTCTTAATCTTTCCAATTTAGATGTTAATTTCAAATTCATTCTTGTCCCCCCAATATATTGTTCTCGCTAATATAATAGCAATATAGGGATAAACGAACAAATCACCAATTAATATATTAATATCTCTCATAAATTGGTACATTTATTATTATTTTTAATCTCCTATAAAAATAAAGTAAATATAATTACGCTATTTTGTAACATTATGCATTTAAAGAAGAATAAAAACTTTGTTTAATTTCACAAAAAAGTCAAATATTAAAACAGATAATTAAATCCTGTAGGAAAAATAAATTTTTTATATTACAAAAAAGCAAAAAAAGTCTGGAAGAAACCGATTATATCCGTTCCTTCCAGACTTTCACTTCTTTTATACCACTCACAAGTCCTTTAACCTTTAACATATACACTTGAGGTTAGAACCCACATAACTAATATAACCTATATGTTGACTAGCTTCTAAATATTAAAATTCATAAATTAATAGTAACAGACCAATTAAAACAAGCCATTTAGCAAACACATATAATATTCTTACTAATTCAATTTAACGCTTAATTACTTATAAAATAACTTAAAGTATCTAGCTTAACTGTATTTTCTTTATTAATACCATTGTCTACCCTGCATTTCCTTACTTTAAACAGATCATCAATAGATTGTTAATATTTAAGGAAAAGATTTGAAAACCCATTTTTCATTACCATATTCCAAAAAATTATTATGTTATTTTTATCTAATAAGGCACAGAAACAAAGGGTAAACTTCAGTGTGCTTGAGAAACGTTCTTAGGGTGAAACGTTTAAAGGGTACTTTAGTACTGAGTTTTTATTAAATGTTCCTGTACCTAATATTTAAATTAACGTATGTCAAAATATTTTACAATTCGAGTGTTAAACGCTACATATTTCTATATAAAATGGTACATTTCATCAGCAAGCCTCTCCTAATATTTATGCTAAATATAGAAAATTCAGCTCGTTAGGATTTAATTTTAGAATTCGCATAAAAGATTAGGCACGTAATTGTCACAAATTAATAGTCTATTTACTTTTTAATCACCTATGAAAACTCTATTACCACTTTATTATTTACTCCTAAACTAAGGTACATCTATACCTACAATTTCTTAAAACTCTTTTAGATAATATTTCAAAAGGAGCGATAGTTTTATTTTTTTATTTTTTTATTGTACATTTGTGCATTTGATGTTAGGATTATGCCTATTAAAATTGAATCCTAACGATTCTTCTTTATAATTTCCATACTTTAATTGTTAAATAAAAATATAGATTCTGATATATATTCAAAATCAGACCTAAAATGTATTTATTTTACAATGATGTCGTGGCATACCTTTAGAATGGAAAGATATATGCAACAACGTGTTAAGGGGTTACAGGAGGAACAAAAATGAGAGACTTTTTTGATGATAAGTACAAAAATATTGAATTAAAAAGGAGGTTAATAAATTTAATAAGTGAAATTAGCGAATTCAAAGGAAAATTAGCTGCTTATCAGGAACAAAACCCTGACATATTTAATAGTTTAGAAAAAACTATACCACTACATTACATAAAAAATTTCACAACTATTTATGAGGATATAAAAGTTCCTAATAAAAGATTAAA
Organism: Bacillus cereus group sp. MYBKT14-1; assembly: GCF_051915185.1. Taxonomy (NCBI): domain Bacteria; kingdom Bacillati; phylum Bacillota; class Bacilli; order Caryophanales; family Bacillaceae; genus Bacillus; species Bacillus cereus group sp. MYBKT14-1. The sequence goes on from NZ_JBQAEF010000011.1 coordinate 105,974, forward strand.
AGAACTTATTTTAGATGATATAGTACCTCAAAATATTTCTGAAGATGCTATTTTTTGCTATTATCAAACACTTTCTTTTGTACATAAAAACTCCTGTACTTTATTAATTAATCCAGCAACTATACAGGAATTACATTTTCAATTAATACATTATATTACCTCTGACAGTGCCAAATGGCGTGAAAAGCCTTTTATTATTCCAGGAGTTCCAGAACATGGAATGCACTTGAATAGTTACCGCATTCTTCCGCATGAACTTATCCCACAGTTTATGGAGCAATTATGTGATCAATACAACTCATTAAATACTAGTAAGGGACTACATTCACTTTTATTAATAGCTCGTTTTATATTAAATTTTTATTGCATAGTCCCTTTCAATCAAGGTAATAACAGGCTGGCATTTATGTTAATGCAATTGCTGTTAATTAAGAGTGGACATACATTTGTAAAATATGTATGTTTGGATAAATATATTAAGAAAAATGAATCTGATTATTACAATTCGATTTATAAATCTTCGGTCAATTGGTACTGCGAGGAACATAATAATAGCTTTTGGTTAAAAACGTTTTTAACAATTATATTAGAGGCTTACAAAGATCTTCATAACACAGTTCTAGATTCTATATGTAAACATACTAAAGTTGAGAGAATTCAGGATTTTATACTTAAACAAAAACAACCTTTTACTAAGGAAAGTATTCGTAACACTTATCCAGACATTGCAGAAAGTACAATCAGTAAGGCTTTGAATTCCTTGCAAGTGTTTGGCCATATTAAGCTAGTTACAAAGGGAAGAAACGCAACGTGGATTAAAATTTGACCATACTTTCAATACACCTGAGGTTTAAAATTCAATTATAACCTTATCATTGAATTTCATTTTAATTTTAAGCTAATATTACTTTTTTAGTTATTTCTAATTCCAACAAAACATTTTATAGGAAAAGGTCCGCTTCCCCCTGCCTTTTCCTATAATAAAATGAAATACAAACATAAAATAATTGTCGAAAAAAGTCTCATTTTAATATTTTTTCTTTATTTTCTGGTTGTAAACGCTTCTATTTCGTGTTACCATCTTAATCAAACAATAGATGGTCATAAAAATGAAAGTATTTCTTTCCCTTAGAAACATATAAACGTACGGTAATATCAAGAAAATAAGGCCATAGAAATATTTGATACCTAGCAAAATATTTAATAAGAATTTTGTTGCATTATTTTTTCTGATTATTAAGAAAATACATTTTGTCCCTAAACAAAATTTGTTAGTGCGCAAAATTCAAATACACTATAACACCTAAATAAATGAAATATTCTTTTTCATTGAGCATTAAGGTATGGAAAAAGAATTCTTCTTACAAAATTCAGCTGATTAACTTAAAGGCATCTAAATTACTACCTTAATCGCCATCTATTGTTGATAACATATTTACCAACTATGAAAAAGAGCTTATCAAGGGTTCTTTTTTATTATAAGCATTCAAATTTTAATTCTATCTTGAAACTTAGATTTCCACATAAATTACCTCTACTTTTTTTCTCTCAATTATTGAATTAATAATATAGCACATCAAATTTATCAATTCTTACATCCAATTCGATTAAATTAATGAATAAAATTCAATTATATAAAAATAATAACTACAACTAATCGGTATATATTAAAGAGGTGTCAATTTTGTCCTTAAATGAAGAGACCTTAGAAACTAAGACATATAAAACCATTGAAAAGATCGAAACAAATAACCTAAAACAACTTAAAAATACACTAGATAATATCTTTGATATTAGTGCAGATTTGATTGAACATCCTTTGCAATTAAAAACAAAAACGAATATTTTGCTTTATTATTTTGAAGGCCTTACAGATGGTGTTGCATTAAAAGCCAATGTTGTTACACCATTATTACAAGAAGTAAATGAAGACAGTCAAATTTTTAATTCTAATATTATTGCTACTCATACAAAAATCGTATATACATGGAATGAAATTAAAGAAGGATTACTTGAGGGTCAATGTGTACTGTTTATGGAAGGAGAAAATCGATCACTTCTAATAAATACAAAAGGCTGGGCAGAGAGAGCCATTCAAGAACCAATTTCAGAAGTTACTATTAAAGGCTCACATGATGGTTTTATTGAGAATGTCACAAAAAATATAGGCCTAATTCGTCGATATATTCCTTCTACAGAGTTAAAAATCAAAAAGCTGACGATTGGAGAACGAGCCACTTCTTTAGTCTATTTAATTTACTTAGGTGATGTAGCAAACGCAGATGTAGTCCAAGAAATAGAAACTAGAATCTGCAAAATCAAAACAGATGCGGTATTAAGTATTGGAGAGCTATCTAATTATACAAAAGATCAAAATTGGACTCCTTTTCCGCAGGCTTATTTAAGCGAACGTCCAGACGCCATTTCAAATCATATACTTGATGGGAAAGTAGCAGTGTTAATGGATAGATCCCCTGGTGCTATGGTTGTTCCTATGAATTTGATTGGATTTTTTCAAACCCCAGATGACTATAATATTCATTGGCTCATTGCATCTTTTTTTCGTTTATTACGATTTGCAGGATTTATTATAGCTATTTTTTTACCCGCATTTTATATTGCTATAGTATCCTTTCACTTTGAGATCATTCCTATAGATTTATACACTTCTATTGCAACGTCAAGAGTTAAGGTCCCCTTCTCTCCCTTATTGGAAGCTTTTATAATGGAAATTACACTGGAAATGCTACGTGAAGCTGGTATTCGCTTACCACAACCTATTGGACAAACTATTGGTATTGTTGGAGGGATTGTAATTGGACAGGCGGCTGTTCAAGCTGGACTTGTGAGTAACGTTATGGTTATTATCGTATCTATTACAGCCATTGCATCATTTATTGTTTCTAATTATGATTTATCAAGTTCTATACGCCTTATTCGTTTTCCAATGATGTTATTGGCATACTTTTATGGGATTGTAGGTATTGTTAGTGGATTAATGCTCTTATTTGCTCATTTTGTTTCACTGACTTCCTATGGTTCACCATACGGATTGCCAATCGCGCCATTTCGGCTTCAAGAGTTAAAAGATTCTTTTGTAAGGTTTCCTATTTCGATGATTACCACCCGCTCGAGTACTGGACAGCCGAAACAAGAGAAGAAAAAAGAAGGTGGTCCGCATGGGGAATCTTAAATTCAAAAATATAACTTTATTCGAATTTATTATTTTCATCCATTCGCTGCAACTTGCATCTGGTATGTTAATTATGCCAAGCCCACTTGCTACTACTGCTGGTACAGATGGCTGGATTTCGATCATTCTCGGATGGATAGTTACTTCTATAATCGGTGTAATTATTATATTAACGTTACAAAAAGATCCCAACAAAAATTTCTCACAAATCTTAAAAACATACTTTGGTAAATGGATAGGAACAATTCTTTTTCTTGCATATGCCTCTTATCTATTTTTTGCTGGATTTAATACTTTATTAAAGGCAACTGATATTGTAAAAGTGTGGATCTTTCCTTCCACTCCTGCTTATCAAATCACCATATTATTACTATTACCTTTTATTATTTTAGTCCTGAGTGGGTTAAGGGCTCTTACTAGTTATTCTATGCTTGTTTTCTTCTTCACTACTTGGATGCCACTATTTCTTCTTTTTTCACTAAAGACTAACTACAACCCTTTACACCTACTACCTATTTTTAAAGATGGATTATACCCTATTATTAAGGCAACAAAAGAAACCATTACACCTTATGCTGGCTTAGAAATTGCATATTATATATACCCGTTCTTACAAAAAAAACACAAAGCCATAAAAGGACTACTAATAGCGAATACTGGAACTATGTTCTTCTATCTATATGTGACTATTCTTTCTTATATATACTTTAGTCCAGAGGGGATAAAAGACGTAATCTGGCCAGTATTTCATCTGTTAAAAGGGGTTCGTTTTTCTTTCATAGAACGTTTAGAAATTATATATATCGCTTACTATTTAATTGTATTTTCCACTACGATATATCCGTATTTATTTTTCAGTTTTGAATCTGTGACCATTTCATTTCAAAAAAACATCCGCAATTGGTCGCTGCTTGCTTTTATGCTATTTATAGTTGGTCTATTTATTTTCCTAAATCCCGATGTGGATCAATATTCGTTTATATATTCTCTTATGGATATGTTAAATGTCATTTTCTTTATTCTATTACCAATGTTATTTTTCGCTTACAGTATTCTTTTCACTTGGATTACTAGGAGGAAACAACTTTGATTCGAAAATGGATATGGATTGTAATTTGTTGTGTATATATAATTGGTTGTAGTCAGAGAATTCCTCTTGAGAAGGTTTCATTAATCCTGTTAATTGGCTTGGATAGAACCCCTAATGGAGACATAAAAGTTGGAACAAGCATACCACTCTTTCATCATAAACAACCAAAAAGTACTATAGAACATTGGACACAAGCATCAACTGTATATACTGGATTCAGTAAGATAGATACGAAGTTAACAGGCTTTATGACAGCTTCCAAAGCTGAAATCATTTTAATTGGGAAAAAATTAGCGCAAGAAGCAAATTGGTTGCAGGAGCTTGATTCTTCTTACCGTGATCCTTACGCTACCATTAATGCTAAAGTAGTACTTGTAGATGGACCTGCAGAAGAAATTTTTAAAATTCATAAACCTAGTAAACCATCACTTTCATCTTATATAAATGGTGTAATCGAATCGTCAATTCAAAATAACCAATCCGTCTCTTCTACAATTCAACAATTAATGAGAGAACAAAATGAAGAAGGAATGACGCAAACTGTTCCAATTATCAAAAAAACAAAGAATGAAATCGACACAGTAGGAATTGCATTTTTAAATCGAAAAGGGAAATATTTAACTCATATCCCTAAAAAAGATGTTAAATTTTTCAATCTTATAAATAAGCAAAAAAGTAGCGGGCGAATGATACTACACCTTGAACTTCCTCCTAAATCTAATAAAAAACCAAACACTTCTATCTTCGTACAGGACGCGACAAGGAAGGTAGATGTTAATTTTCAAAACGGAAAGTTTGTATTTAATCTCGATATATATGCTAATGTAGCATTAATTGAAAAAACAAATATGAATTTAAACAAGGAGCATTATAATAATAAAAAAAACATAAATAATTTAAAGTCTGCTATTCGAAAAGAAATTAATAAGAATTTACAAAATATGTTGAATGAAATTCAGCAGAATAAAATTGATCCAATTGGATTATCGCTATATGCTAGAGCTTTTCAATATAAGGAGTGGAAAAAAGTAAAAGGAGATTGGTTGCAAGCGTTAGCAGAGGCTAAAATAAATGTAAAAACACACATCAAAATAAAAGATACCGGTACTATTAGAAATTAGAATAGTCTATTCTTATATTTGATAACATTTCATATGGTTGTGTCCCCCTTAATAATTATTATGTAAAAGATGATAATTCAAAATAATCTTGCGGTTCTTTTAAAAGAGCAACAACTTAACTACGGTAATCAAGTACAAGTCTCTAATTTAAAAAACTGAAGAAATTATAACTCTGTTGCAGTAGATATGCCAGATTTCATTCCGATTGAAATTCCATAGCATAACGACAAAGCCGAAATTCCTAAAAGTTAAGGAATTTCGTTTTTTTGACTTCACAAGAGTATCTTAGTTCTAGTTCAATATTCCTAGCTACAATAAATTATAAGTACATTCGACAATAACTGAACATTTTCTGAATTTTCTTGAAAAACTTGTAAAATCACTCCTTTTTTGCTTCTATTTTGCTATGATAGTTACAATTAAATTGGATTAGGATATTTCTATAAGATGGGGGCGTATATTATGAGTGTCTCAGTAAACGGAAATGAGCAGTTAACCTCTCTATTGAACGACTGGTATCGATCTATGCTATCTCAACAAGTTATAAAAGCTACTAATCTAAAAAAGAAAATTGATGAGAAAATTAATAAGTTAAGCATTGAACCGAATCAAGAGCATCAAGATCAAAATTTGTTACTATATTACTCATTACTTGAATTTCGTTACACTGTCTTAACAAATAGCCTTGGTATTCAAAAAAATAGCTTTGATGTTATTAGCGACTATGATATGCCTACAGACCATTTTCTACGCTTCTATTATCACTTTTTCAAATCCATTCATTCCACTTTTATATCAAATTATACTGAGGCAGAGGAACATTATAAACTGGCTGAAAAGATATTAGTAGACATACCAGATGAAATTGAACACGCTGAATTCTACTATAGAATCGCTACTTTTTATCACCATACCTATAACATGCTCGCTTCTATCGAATACGCAAATAAATCGAGAGCAATCTTTTCAAAGTACGAAGGTTATGAAGTAAAAACAGCCTTTTGTAATAGTTTGCTAGGTGGTTGCTGCATCTATTTAAAACAGTACGAACAAGCAGAAGAATATCTACATTGCGCAATTGATTTACTACAAAAAAATAGGGAAGAAGATTCCTTGTTATACGTAAAAAATACTATGGGGTGGCTGTATTCTGATCAAAGTATGTCTACTTTAGCTATTCGTCACCTTTCAGAAGTAACAGAGAAAATCCCTACACACTTCAAGGCCATCTTCCTACAAGCTAAGGAACATTATAAGTTAGGAGAACAATCAACGGCCAGCCAACTCATTGATAAGGGACTACAGATTTGTAGAGAAATTCATAACGAAGAATACACACACCACTTCTCTATTTTAAAAAAATTAAACGAAGATATTCCATTGGAAGAATTAGAAAAAATCATTCAAGAAGGAATCTTATACTTTGAGGAAGAAGAATTATGGGAATATGTTGTCGAATACGCCGAATTATTTGCCACAAAATGTAGACAATTAGAGAACCACCGAAAAGTAAGTGACTATTTCCATATTTGTTATCAAGCAAGACAAAAATCAATCGCAAAAGGAGTGTTAAAATAATGAAAAAAATTAGCTTATTATTATCAGGCATTGCTTTTATTGGGGTATTAACGGTGGGAATTTTTCAGTTTTCTAAAACAGATCAGCTTGCTACTCATGGACATTATCCTGCTCCTTCATATAGTGTTAGCGATTATGGTGGTGCACCACCACAAATTTAATGTACATGTATTTAAAAACCCTCCAAATGGAGGGTTTTTAAATGGCTTCTCTGTTTGTTCAATACGCATAGAGAGTACAATACTTATTTACTATGTTATAAGATTTTTCATTTCCACTCTGTAACAAGATTCTAGCATTCTCTCCTTGAATCTCAACTTAAATCTTAAATCCACCAATTAACTCTTGAAGTTCTTCCGCCATCTGTGCTAATTGTATTGCTGAAGAATTTATCTCTTCCATAGAAGCATGTTGTTCCTCAGATGAACCAGCTATCGTTTGCATACTTGAAGAATTTTCTTTTACAGCCATAGCTATTTGATCAATCGATGTATCAACTTTCATTGCATCAGTTGTCATTTTATTTGATAGTTCTACCATACCATGCACTTTTGATACAATATCATTTGCAGATTTTGAAATCTCATAAAAACTTTGTTTTGTATCGTTCGCAACTTTAATTCCCGACTGTACTTCTACTCCCACTTCATTCATAGCTTTTACAGTCTCATGTACGTCTGCTTGTATTTCCTTAATTAAGCTTCCAATTTCCATCGAAGATTCGGATGATTGCTCTGCTAGCTTCCTAACTTCATCAGCAACAATTGCAAACCCTCTCCCCTGTTCCCCAGCTCTAGCTGCTTCAATCGCTGCATTTAATGCTAATAAATTTGTTTGTTCCGCAATATTTTGAATCGCTTCTAATATACTGCCAATTTGCTGTGATTTCTTATCTAATAATTTTATGACATTATCGGATTGAGAAACAGAGTGATGGATAGACTGCATTTGTGTTACAGTTTGTTCTACTAATTGTTCACCTTCATTGGCTTTTTGTTTAGTGTATATGGATGAAGCCGATACTTCAGAAGCATTCTCAGCTACGTATTGAATATTTCGTGTTACCTCACCAATTAATTCAGCTCCAGACTCAACTTCATTATTTTGAACCTCTGCACTGTTCGAGATTTCTTCCATCTCTTTTGTAATTTGTTCTGTCGCAACACTTGCTTGCTCTACACTAGCAGTTAGTTCCTCAGAAGACGCAGCTACATGTCCTGCAGATGTGTTAATTTGAGAAATAATATTACGTAACGACTCTGCCATTGTATTGAAACTACCGCCTAATTGACCAAGTTCATCCTTTGAACGAATATCTATTTTTTCGGTTAAATCTCCCTGACTAATTCTTTGGGCCGAAATAACTAATTGTCTTAGTGGATTAATAATAGATCTAATTATGAATAAAATTACAATTCCACCTAACAATAATGAAGCCCCTATTATAGTGAGCGTTTTATAAAAAATAGGATTGGTAGCTTCTTCAATTTCTTTCGTAGGCATTACCCCAGCTATCTTCCAACCTGTTTTTTTATTTGTCTTAAAGCTTATGTCTCGATCTTCACCATTGAGGCTATAAGTAATTACTCCATCTTCTTTCTTGTACAATTCATCCGCTAAACTTTTCTCTAATTTCTCTCCAGGCTTTAGTGATGGATGAACAACTATAGTTTTATCTTGACTAACTATAGATACAAATCCTTGCTTTCCAATTTTTATCATTTTGGATGTTTTTACTATATCTGTAATATTCAAATCTACGCCAATGACACCACTTTTATCTGCATTTTGCTTTGCAATTGCAATTACCATATTTCCTGTAGACTTTGATTTATAGGGAGATGAAACAATAATCTCTCCATTTGCTTTTACTGCATCCTTATACCAACTACTTTCTAACGGATTAAACCCTTCTGGTATCTTGCCAACAGGTGCATGAATAAATTGATTGTTACTAGATGCCGTATAAATCGTTTCTATCTCTGGATGTAACTGTATATATTGATCAAATTTACTCTGTACATTTTGCGATTGTTCAGGATTATAATCACCTTGTGTAAGTACTTTTGCAAAATGAGTGACATCTATATGCTTATTTTCTAATTCATCATCAACAATCTTATCTAATATACTTATATTATCTTTTGCTGATTGTAGAATTGTTTCATTAAGATCTGTTTTTGCTTTATTATAAGATGATACTCCTACGATAAGACTTGGTATAATTAATATTGCTATAAATGCCATAGACAACTTCGTTTTAAGCTTTATTTGTCCCAATCTTTCTTTTATATTAAACACTAGATACTTCTCCTTTTCATTTTTACTACTTATATAGTTTATTTAAATTTTTCTCCTTTACTTTTCCACATTCATTTATGGAACCATAATCACATCCTATAATTCAAACTTTATAATTTAGCGATTTAAATTTCACAGGCAGAGTTTTATCTGTCCTCCTTTTGAATATATTATTTTTGTAGATTTAGCAATTATTAGACTACGAATTATTCCAAATAAACTGGATGAAACATATACTTTATTTTAAAAATAATTATTGGATTTTTTGAATGAAATCCTTACCATAATAAATTCACTAAACATAACTAAGTAAATCTTTTCTTTTAATAATTATATTTAACTGCCTTTTAACCATTCTAACTGTATCACTTCATTGATTTATCTACTTATTACAACCACTTTTGTTCAATTAAATCACTAAACCATAAATTCCAAATAGGAGAATAAAATAAATTAGAGAATTACATTGTAACATGTATATATGAGTTTTTAATATTAAAATTTAAAACTTTACTATTTTTCATATGCAATATTACATGCGAAAAGCTTTACTTTTTTTGTTACACTATATGTGATTTTTCATCCAAAAATCTACCCAAACGCATATTTATTTATATGCCACCCTAATTGATGAAAGTGAGAAGAATGTTTATCATTTTTCTCACTTTTTTATATTTTAAATGTTTGTACAAAAACTCTTTAGATACTCTAATAATCCATACGTATAAATCATATAATAAAAATAAACTTAAAAAGAGTATTAAAATTCTAAATTTAACCTTTAGAATCATTTATTTTCTAAAAAAACAATTCCACATCTTTATCAACTCATTTTAGAATATTTAAACAATAATTTTATATACAAACTCTGCATAAATTATTCATTTTCTTTTATATAACACCTACTTTTTTACTTCTGATAAATTATTAAACATTGGATTATTATACACACACCCAAAAACATGAGGTATTTTGTAGAATTTTGTCTATCAATATGTATGTACACCCTTTTGTAGTGGATATAGACTGTGAGGTGTAAGGAGATACCTTACAAAATAATAAAAAGGAGATTATAAAATGAGTAGATTAACAAAATTCTCAAAGTTAGCATTTGCAACTTTAATCGCGGGAAGTAGTTTAAGTACCTTTGTTTCGTCGCACAGTGTACAAGCTGACACCTTAGATCCTAATTACCAAGACACTGTAAATTTCATACCACCTTCTAGTGCTAGGCCAGCATTGGAACAAAAAAACACTATTGTTCCCGAATCAAAAGTTATTAAAAACCATTATGTAAAGTACTCTAAAGCACATTTCCAAACTAAAGAAAGTATACCAAAAGAGATTTATTATTCTTCAGAAGGCTTTAAGGGCTATATACAGGCAAGTACCGTTTGGGATATGGGCGATCATTTCGCAACACTATATTCCGGAACCGTTATTCGATGTTAGACTTTTAATCCCTTCTCTGCTAATGCTTATAATGATCAATAGCTCACTGCCAATACTGTAATGTCTATTGTTCATAAAATAAACCACAAAATCTTTTGATTTCATGGTTTATCAAATATAAAGATAATGCTAAACGAATACTCTAACATTACCTTCCCCAAAGTTAATTATAGAGTATTTTCAAAAAAAAGACACTCTTGTAGTGTCTTTTTATAGTATTTTTAAAGAATCACGCCTACTAACACCTTTTTGTTGCGCCTATTCGTTTATTTCAATATAATACTTTTCCATCTCGTATATGCAATAGATAATGATAGCTAAACTCTAACTGACACCATAATAATCATGTGTGTAGAAGTCATATCCTGCCTTAATACCTTTCTCTATTACAACCAATGTAAATCCTAAAGCCACCCATTTGTTAATTTTCATCTTTATAAACGTTAAAGAGATAATTATTAAAAATAAAACATTTGTAAGATGATTTATCATTAGCTCATATTTTTGAATGTATACTGCCATTATACAAGCAACGCTATTGGTCGCAATACCAAAAGCAACCACCGCTCTCCAAATCCTGTACGAAAGTCCCACTCCTGAGTCAGTCCCTTCCTAAACAAATATCCTTTTCTTTAATTCGTTCCTACACCCTATTCAAGATATGCTAAATTATCCTTGTCTGATGAATATCTATTTATCTTTTCATATAGAGCAAACAAAATCTCGACTCATAATTTTTTCTTTATTAGGCAAACTATGTCTAAGCCGTTTGAACTAGCGGCTTCACTCTTCTGGTAATGGGATAGCACAATTTATTGAATTGACTAACTCATTCAACCCACTGGCACCGGCAGGCAACAAAATAGTTGTCTGCCATTTTCATGTATCCTTTTTGAAAATGTAATAAAGATAAGATCCTGTCTACTTTTGGTATAGAACTTTTTCTTTTCACATATACTATTTTTGAACCTGTTTACCAATACGTGTTCCTTATAGTGTCTTGAATTCCTCCTAAAAAGGGCTGCAGATATGTGAACTGTTTACCTAAAGAAAAGACACCCAAAAGGTGCCTTTTCTTCTTTTAATCTAAAATCTTTTTTCCTATTCAGTTAGATCCCATTATCCCTGTATCCTAAACCTCATATTTAAAGGCAATTTAATCATGGTACTCAAGAGTTTTCATCTATTTCAATATATCTATAATTTAATTTCCAATCATATTTCCAGCATTATATTTGCTTTCTTACAGATTTTCTGTCTTGTTCTTAATTCTGTCAAAATCCTCATGCAGCTATACAAAGAATATATGCTATTATGATTCTAAGAAACTATGTGTTCCCTTAACCCTGTATCCGGCCCTGTATTTTTACAGGGTCTTTGTTTATTTTATTTACTTTTACTGGCTTATCAGAGTTAATACACAACCAATTTCAATTAAAATCGTTTAAATGTTAGTTAGAATTTGAAATAATATATCTATTACCTTTTTTAACAAATGAAATCTACTATTAGATTTCTAAATGTATACTGTACTAAGTGCCATTTAACACTATACAAATAGTGTTAAATATCTTAATTGAATATTAGTAATAGTAAGTATAAACATTATCAATTTACTATATATTACATTTATGCAAAAATAGATGTATGTTAAGCTTATTCAAAATCTTTCCCCTAATAAAGATTTGAAGTAGCATTTCATGATTCTCCTTACTGTTAATATGCCTTGAAAAAGAACCCTATAGGGTTCTTTTTCTTCTCATTATAACCTCAGTAAGTCCATACAAAAAGGACCGCTAATTACCTGCAGCCCTTTACACATTAATATACACTTGTATTAAATACTTAACACTTTATTGTATTAGGCATTCATACATACTAAACATGCCATTATCATTTAGACATATAACACTTTAAAGTTTAGAAGTATACAATAACAAATCGTTCCCAGCTTCCAGCTACATAACTAGTAGCTGTTAATTCTCTACCACCATTTGCTGATATATACCTGCCATTACTGAGTGCTTGTAATACATATATCCTATTGTCTCCACCATTATATAAGATAAACTTTTCCCATGCCCCAATTGATGTACGATCTGCTACTACTCTACCATTTGGCTCAAACGAAACATACTTCCCATTACTTTTGGCTTTTAAAGCGTACGTATATAATTCTCCAGTCGGAATTAATTCGAATTTCTCCCATTCATTAACTGCATTACGATTTGCTGTTACATTTCCCAAAGGCTCAGCAGAAACATATTGTAAATTTGCTGCCTGTATAGCAACTGTCCAACTTCCATTAAATAAATTCACGCCTTTTAATGTAGCTGCTTTTGATAGGTTGGCTGCAGATACATCATTGGATGGTGTAATCATAAATATCATTAAAACCATCGACAACACCATTAAAACTAAATTTTTTGAGACTGTATTACCTCTTGCACGTGTTATAAACCTTTTCATTCCCATTCCTCCCTTAATATACATAGAACTCATATACATCATACCAAATATGTAAAACATTGTAATATTTGAGAGAATTTATCAACAAATACCCTACTATTCTGTTTCTTTTTTCTCAAATCTATTGCACTTAAACATTTATTAATTCAAAAACATATTTATAAAAAAATGTAGCATTTGATGGGAACGAGAGTATATAAAAAAGAGAGCGTATTGTTAAATAAAAGCCAAATAGCCATTCATAATGAACGACTATTTGCATATAACTAATAATTAGAATGTTCTTCATATTAATCTATTTTGTTTAATCCCGTTGAAGTAACTTGATAGATTCTTTTTTTGCCTATATATTCTTGTTTATTATTCTCAAAGTTAATAAGTGTAGCGCGTGTCTTTTCCTTTACTGCTTCCCCTTCTATATGGGTAAACTCAATGTAATCTCCCACTTTTACCGGCACGGTTTGACTTTCAGCAGTTTGTTGACTATTTCCCACTATATCCTTATTGTATACAACACTACCGGTTGAATTCTTTACTGTAATACTTGCATACGTATTATTAAAGTAAGAATGTGGTACGCCTGCTTCTAAATTCACCTGCATTTTCTCTGTTGTTCTATTATAATCTACTTTTGCGATTTCTCTATCACTATATCCTTTTAAAGACCAACCAAAATGATTGCCATCTAAAACTGTTGCTTCTGGCATTTTTTCTACTTTCTTCAGACCTTCCTTTGTAACTTGGTATATTACTTTTTTTCCAAAGCTTTCTTGTTTACTGTTGCCTACATTTGTTAAAGTAGCTCTATGCACACCTTCTAAATGTGTCAGCTCAATATAATCTCCTACTTTGACTGGAACCTTTTGTGATTCAGCATTTTGTTGTTTGTTCCCATAAATGTCTTTATTGTACATTACTTTACCTGATGCATTTTGTACTTTAATACTCGCATATGTTTCATTAAAATAATGATGTGGTACGCCTGCTTTTAAATCAATTTGCATTTCTTCTGTTGATTTATTGAAATTAATTTTAGCAAACTCAAAATCACTAATTCCTTTTAGGGACCATGCAAACTGCTTTCCTTCTAAAATACTAGAAGAGTTCGGTATATCTGAATTAAAACCTAAGTTATCTAATATAGATTTTAGATCAGGTAAAACACCTATTCTATCATTCCACGGATCTTGAGATTTTGTTCCTGTATTCGGATTACTTAAGATATTTCTTAATTCGACTGGTGTATAAGGAGAGCCGCGATGTTCTTTAGCAATACCTTGTATCGAAGTTGCTGCTCCAGCAATAATTGGTGAAGCACTTGATGTTCCACTAAATGTTGATGTATATAAATTTGTAGTATTTTGACTTGGATTTGCTGATGTTGTATCAACATTTTCTCCCCATCCATATACATCTAATCGACTTCCATAATTTGAAAACCATAAACGTTTATGTGGAACAGTTGATGATCCCGCCCCAACCATAATAGCACCTGAATCCTTGAAGTCTGGACTATTTCGATTTAAGATCTTTTTTCCATTACGATCTTTAAAATTATCTAAGTCGTTTGAACCATTTGCGCCAGCTTCTATAATAATAATCCCTTTATCTGCACCAACACGAATTGCATCAAAAATATCTGGATGTACTTCTACAGGCAAATATTTATCCCCATATCCATCATACGAAGCTTGTGCCTCTAATAAAAGAATATCTCCCGCTTGTAAATTATGTACAGCACTTAAAATAGCATCCGCCGTATTATAAATTCCATTATCCCTGATCTGGGATATTACTTTTACATTTGCTTTTGGTGCAATTCCAATATTTCCAATTTGATTATCTTCAGATGAAACAATTCCTAATACAGAAGTACCATGAGCTCTATGCTGGCTTATATTTTGTCCCGACATAAGCTTAATATTTTTATTGACTAAATCCTCATGGTTCAATAACCATCCATATTCCATATCCACAAAAGTTGTACCCTTCCCATCACCACCTTTAATGCTCCAAGCATGCGAGGCATTAATTCCCTTTGGTGCCGCTTCAAGATATCCTTGATTTTTAAATCTAGGATCATCGTACGGATTAACAGATAAATCTGGTAACTGTATTTCAGGGGGTGTCAAAATTTGTTTTTCTTGTATATAAGCCTCCTCTACGAGAGGAGATGTTTCAAATTTTTTCAGTAATAATTCTATTTCTATGTTATTAGGAGCTTGTACAATATAATAATTTAATAAATTATTAGCTGATTCATTAGCAACTGATTTAGATTGTACTGATAACTTTTCAATCTCTATCGGATTTACAGATGAGAACAGACGATTCAAAGTAAGTTCTGTATTTTCGGAAAATAACTCCTTTAAATTGTTATCATAATTTCCATTTTTTATTCGTTTCTCAATACCATCTTCATAAGGTAAGTCAATTTGATTTTTAAACTTTACAATTAATCTTTCTTCCTGTGAATCTCTTTCTTTGTATGTGACATTATAAGATTCAGCGTAAACTTTATTATGAATACTATCATTTTGTAGGATTAGATCTGTTCCTACAAATGTGGTCATTGCAATTGATGAAATTAGAAACCCTTTGAATATGTTCATACTATACCCGCCAATCTATTTTCTGTTGAAAATTTTTTAATACGTATAATAGTTAAGATTTTTATATAATATATAAATCAATAATTTAAGTTTTGTAATGAAATCTATGACTTTATTACTAATCCCATTGAGGTAACCTGATATATTTTTTTCTTCCCTATATATTCCTGTTTACTATTCTCAAGATTAGTAAGTGTGGCGCGTGTCTTTTCCTTTTGTGCTTCTCCCTCTATATGAGTAAACTCAATACAATCGCCTACTTTGACTGAAACGGTTTGGCTCTCAGCATCTTGTTGTCTATTTCCTATAATTTCTTTATTGTACAAAATATTACCGGATAAATTCTGGACTTTAATGCTTGCATACGTATTAGTAAAATAAGAATGGGGTATACCCGCTTCTAATTTAAGCTGCATTTTTTCTGTTGCTTTGTTATATTCTATTTTCGCTATTTCTCGATCATTATATCCCTTTAATGACCAAGCGAATTGATTTCCATCTAAAACCGTTGTTTCTGGCATTTTCTCTACTTTCTTCAAGCCTTCTTTTATAACTTGATATCTTGCTGTTTTTCCAATGGTTTCATTTTTGTTATTTTCAAGGTTAATTAAAGTTGCTCGCGTTTTTTCCTTTGTTGCTTCTCCTTCTATATGGGTAAATTCAATGTAATCCCCTACCTTGACGGGTACAGTTTGGCTTTCAGCATTTTGTTGTTTATTTCCCACGATTTCCTTATTGTACAGAACGTTACCAGAAGAATTCTGGACCTTAATACTCGCATACGTACTAGCAAAATAGGAATGTGGTACACCTGCTTCTAGTTTTACCTTCATCTCTTCTACCGTTTTATCATAATCTACTTTTGCAATTTCTCTATCACTATATCCTTTTAATGACCATGCAAACTTGTTTCCTTCTAAAATTGTTGCTTCTGGCATTTTTTCTACTTTCTTCAGGCCTTCCTTTGTAACTTCGTATATGGCTTTTTTTCCAAAGCTCTCTTGTTTACTATTATCTACATTTGTAAGAGTAGCTCTATGTACACCCTCTAGATGTGTTAACTCTATATAATCGCCTACTTTGACTGGGACTTTTTGCGATTCAGCATTTTGCTGTTTGTTTCCATAAATCTCTTTGTTATAGACCACTTTACCTGATGTGTTTTGCACTTTAATACTTGCATATGTACTATCAAAGTAGTCATGTGGTACACCTGCTTTTATATCAATTTGCATTTCTTCTGTTGATTTATTTAAATTTACTTTCGCAAATTCAAAATCTCCAATCCCTTTCAACGACCATGCAAATTCATTACCTTCAAAAATGTTTGGAGATTCATTTTTGATTTGTACCTTTTTCTCAACAGTTTGATCAAATATATCCGTTAATACAATTTTTGCATAAGCATTTGTTGGTAATGATATAGATTGACTGATTCCATTTTGATAAGATTTAATATCATCAATTACGTTAATAGGTTGGCCCGTCATATTTTCATTGTTATAAATTTCAATTTTTCCGTTAAATTGCGGTGTACTATTTTCTTTTAGTTTCCAAGATACATTTAATTTTTCATTTTCATAATATATAGATTGGATATCAAAATCTAGTTTTCCTATTTCAGGTTGAGTAGGTTGATTTAGGGTGAATATTTTTCCTGCCCCAATAGTAGACTGCGTATTACCTCCTGCTTTGACCCATACATATTCTGAAGTAGATCCTCCATCATATTGATAAGTATTATCATGCGTTCCAGAAATACTTTGATTATTCCAAGAACTCCATTGTTTATCAACTAACTTTCGGCTATAACCATTTTTCAGGCGCGCTTCTCGGACATTCTGTCCACTATCAGCCCAGTCTTCTTGAAACATTCCTAACCCATGATTAAATACAACATTAGCAACCGGAAAGTCCATAATTGCAATTTGATGCCATTTATTCTTTGTTACATCTTTCATCCATTGTCCAAATTTAGTATGACCATTTTCTTGCCATGAACGCATTGTCATTGTGTACCAATTGTAGTCTTTCCAACCATAAGTTGTTTGAACCTTCATTCCTGTTCCTTCTCCTCCAAAGGGTCCAGCTTGCGAATTTGGAGATAAGTATTCGGCCTTTATTGCTTCTTTAGAGGAAATTGGATCCCATAAGGCAAAATGTAAAGTACGTTTTCCATTTTCATCAAACCCACTTTGTTGTTGAAAACCAGCATATCCTCCAGCTTCACCACCTGCATTCCAGTTGTGTACAGCCCAGTACGTATAAGGTGGTGTCTGAACTGGTGACCAGTCTATACTAATAATATCTGAGGCAGGTATATTTTGGGGACTCACATAAACTGCTGGAGCAGCTGAATGTGTTGCAGCCTTAGTGTGCGAAATAGACGTTCCAAACATAGAAAACATGCTACATGCTGCGGTCATTATAATAACTTTATTAAATCTTTTCTTCGTTTTCTGACTAATCACTAATCTACATCCTTTTCTAATTTTTATTATTGAATAATAACTTAGTAGAGAAATCTATCAAAATTCAAACAACATCCAGTAACTCTTTAAATTACTGGATGTTGTTCTATCTTCACATCTGATTGTTACATATTAATTGATTGTAATAGGTTTCCATAACGATAGTGCAAATATCCAATTCGGGTCACCATTTCCTTGGTGATTTTGAACAGCTTCATACACTGTCCCTTGATGTTCTACTTTATCGCCCTTTGTATATGCCTTCTTTGGATCCCATTTTTCATAAGATACATTTTGATCTTTGGTTTTTACAAGAAGAATTTCACTTTGGATTGATGTATTTCCAGCTGCATCTACAGCCTTCACTGCATATTTGTATTCCTTATTAACTGTTAAGTTTTGATCAGTAAACGTCGTTCCTTGTACCGTTTGAATCAATTGTCCATCGCGTAATACCTGATATTCTTTTACACCTACATTATCTGTAGAAGGATTCCATTTTAGCTCTACACTGTTAGAAGTAAGGTTGCTTGCATATAATCCTTGTGGCTGTGTTGGAGCTTCTGTGTCCGGTTTCGGATTAACAATTTGATTTACTTTCTTCAGACCTTCCTTTGTAACTTCGTACATGGCTTTTTTTCCAAAGCTCTCTTGTTTACTATTATCTACATTTGTGAGAGTAGCTCTATGCACACCTTCTAGATGTGTTAACTCAATATAATCTCCTACTTTGACTGAAACTTTTTGTGATTCAGCATTTTGTTGTTTGTTCCCATAAATGTCTTTATTGTACATTACTTTACCTGATGCATTTTGTACTTTAATACTCGCATATGTTTCATTAAAATAATGATGTGGTACGCCTGCTTTTAAATCAATTTGCATTTCTTCTGTTGATTTATTGAAATTGATTTTTGCAAACTCGAAATCACTAATTCCTTTTAGTGACCATGCAAACTGGTTTCCTTCTAAAATATTATTTACATTAGGCATATCTGGTTTAATTGGATTAGAATCCGTACCCTTCCAAATCTCTGCTGTTAAAATCGGATATCCTAATGCAGCTACTTTTTGAATTGTATCGTTATTTGGACGTAATCCCCACTTCTCAAAGAAAGGAATTAAATTTTGTTTGGCTACTTTTGATGCTGAAATCATAAATAGTTGTTTTTTATTTTCATCAGTTTGTGGAAGTTCACTTGAAGGCATGTCTCTATACAATTGATGTAATTTAGGATAGAAATCCTCTCCATACGCTAACTGTAGTTGCCAAAGCATAACAAGCTTTACAAAAACATCGCTAATTTCATCATAATTTTTATTCACTTGCTCTAGATATTGAAATGCTTTTGGATAAATTCCACTTTTCTCTAAGTTGGATGGTTGATTAAATGCTTTTTCTACAGAAAGGCTGTATATATTATTTTGTACTTCTGTCATATTATAAAACTTCCAGGGCGATTGTTGTCTCAAATGTCCTGCCTCATGCCAAGGGCCCCAGCCATCTGTTATAAATTTATTAATATCTAACACGTATTGGATTGCATCTCCTACATATGCTGTTCGATAAGAAGTTGCATACATATAATAATCAGGAGAATGATTTTCTTCTACGTAATGAACATAATGTTTATCTACTTGTTCTTCGGATAATCCAGCTACTTTGTCTTGAATTCGAGTAGCTTCATCCATCTTTTTTAAGAGTTGTACAGGATCTGTATTAGAACCCAACAAATATTTCTTAACACGTGCAGGGCTAGCCGTAATTAATACACGTTCTCCTTTTAACTCTACTGCATGTGCATTAGGATACTGGTCCAGCATGTTTATTAAATCTTGTTTCGTATGCTTTCCTAGTTCAAATAAAGGCGTAGTCGTTCCACCTGTTGTAATTGTTGTTCGAATGCTACCACCTTGCTGTTTATTATAAAAATAAATCAGCCCCCCATTTGGAGATTGGATTGTGTTTACACCAGGTTTTAATGTAAATGATTTTATCTTAGAATCTTCTCTCCAAGAAGCATCATACGAATACGTTCCAATATATACCTGAATATCTTGATTACCTTCTACATTAATCGTTATTTGTTCATTTGGCTTTGCATATAAACCAGTTGGTTCATATGGACTAAATGCCATACTTTTTCTTTCCTGTTGTTTCAGTACCTCAACATCCCCTTTTCCTGGGACTGTAAATGTTCTATTTTCTGATTTAACTGATTTTTCACTTTGCAGTGATGTCGATAAACTTTTTTGCTGCTCCTTTTGCTCCGCAAAGACATCTGATGAAGAAATCATTCCAGTCGCAAGCATAGTTACTGTAGCAGTAGCTGCAAGTATTTTTCTAGTTTTATGTTTTGAATTATTCCCCATATTTTCTCCCTCATTATTCCTTAGTACTCTTAAGGTTTTTTTCTTCTTCATGTTTTTACAATCTAAACTATTCATACTATTTAAGTTGTGTCTATTACTCTATATTTTTTCATAAGTATCTCCTCTTTTTTATTTATTATTGTATATAAATGTTATTTGATGACACATTAAATAACAACTTTACGACAAACTCACCGATAACAGCCTATTATGTTTTGATTCTGTATTCTAAACTTACATCCAATTAGAGAAATATATCCAATTGGAGAAATAAGTAAATAAATTACAACATTTAAGGATTGGAATCTCACAAAAAATTCATAAAACTTTTTTCGCTTTAAAGGTTTAGACAATTACGACCACATTTGTTTGAACCTCCACAATTTTTTCTAAGCTATTCTCTAAAAAGCTTATTTTTCGTTGTAAATAAACCTGATTGGTACTCTTTATGCAAAAGAAAAGATGGAATCTTTAATTCAACTCCACCTTTTTTCGAAATAAAAAGCATCTAATTCTATTTGAATTAGATGCTTACATTTAGTCCTTAAGCCTAATATTCTAAACTATTTACGCGTTTGTAAATCTTTTTTTATTACATCCCAGAGTGAATTATCTTGACGCATCGGTTTATCCTCTTCATCCCATTTTATTTTTCCTGTTCCCAATTCATAATTCATCCCTGTCCAAGTGTCTTCACGGAATGCATAGAATGATTTATGCCATCCTTTTTGGTTAAAGATAGAAATAAGATCTTGCATGTATTGGGTAGCACCTGGAACAGTACGGTTAATTCCAAACTCCTCTGCAATAATTCGATTAGATGGTACATGATTTTTCTTAGACCATTGTTGGATTGGCTTCAAAAACTTCTCTAATCCCTCCTTATTCCACATTACAGGTTTCTCTAAGTCTCCTACTTTTACTAATCCTGGATATTGATATTCCTTATTTTTCTTTTCACCTTGACTCGTTAATTCATATGGTTCATACATATGAAATGCGTAAAGCGTTTTTTTATCCTTTACTGGCTTTAAGTATTTAAAGGCCCATGGAGTAGCATATAAACCTGAATCTAAAATAACTGGTGTTTCTTGGTCTACTTCACGAATGGAATTGATCACCTTTTGATAAAATCTGTTTAAATCCGCTGTCGTTCCCTCCACTTTTGCATACCATTTCTCGTAATCTTCTGTCCAAAAATCATTATATCTATTATTTTTAGCTGTTTCTGGATGTGGTTCATTTATAATATTATAACCAACCACCGCGGGGTGATCTTTTAGTTCCAGAGCGAGGTCCTTCCAAAATTGACTTGCTTGTTCTTGATACTTCTCTTCTTCCCATATTCTGTCGTCATTCTTATTATTATTAAATTGGCGCCATCGATCACCAGGTAAGGATAACATTGTAACAACGACTTTCATTCCTTGTGATTGTGCGGCATCTAAATCCGCCTTTAATTTTTCTAGATCTTCCTTTACTAATCCCTGATAGTTATCTGAATTACCTATGAGAAAATCCTTTCCAGAAGTATCTGGTTTATCTTCAAATAGAAAATCTTTATCTTTCGCCCATTTATCAGGTGCTAAACGAACATATTCAATATTAGCTTCTTTTGCACTTTTATAGTTTTCAGGTAATGACGTACTATTCATGAAATTAGTACCCTTTCTTTTCGAATCCCAAAAACTAATTTTTGAATCGCTCTTATGATAAGTATCAGCTCTTACATTCATTTCCTGTACTCCAAAACTCATCATGCCTAATAACGCAACAATTGGCAAAATTTTTTCACAACTTTTCCTTCTTTCTCTTTATATTTTACACACATAACTTACCTTTGTTTTGTTACAGGAATATGGCATTTTTTCAAAAATACATTTTAAGTTTATAAAAAGAAAGAGTTAATTAGAAAGTTGCTTTATTTGCTGAAAAACAAAAAAAGGAATCCTTTACGGATTCCTTTTTGCCTTGCACTCTTTTTCAAATAGTGCATTATTGCACCTACTTTTAGTATACCTTATAATTCATACAAAGCAAATAAGAATAAACAGAATTCAATTCTTTATTTTCATAAAAAGATGTGAGTTTAGAAATTAATTATACTAGACTCAATTACGAAAGATTTAAGTTCTTCCACCAATAATCATTAGCTTTTGGCTATACCAAACTGAAATGCACCTATAGCTTTATTATCCCTCTTCACACGGTTAAGGAAGGCGAATTCTTTCGGTAAATTCGTTAAAATGAGCAACTGTTTTAATTATTTACTTCATTCCATAATGACAAAGCAAAAATCCAGTTTGGATCTCCATTCCCTTGATAACTTTGAACTGCCTCGTAAACCTTACCCTCGTGAACTACTTTATCCCCTTTTTTATACGCTTTATACGCATCCCATTGTTCATAAGTGTTTTCTTGTCCTTTTGTAGCAATTGTTAAGGCATCACTTTTCATTGATTCATTGCCAGCTGTATCAACAGCAGAAACTACATACTTATATATTGTATTCGCTCGTAAATCTTTATCCGTAAATGAAGTTGTATTAGCAGTGCCTATTTCTTTCATAACACCTCCATCTTCTCTGTAGACAATATAATGATTCACATCTATGTTATCTTCAGACGGACTCCACATTAAGTCGATACTATTCGTAGTGGTTCCCATACTGTGTAATCCTTTAGGCTGAGTTGGTGCTTCTGTATCTGGTTTTTCCACTGTTGTTTTAACAACTAACGCTTCACTTTCCCTTGATATATTCCCTGCAGCGTCTACTGCTTTTACTGTATACGTATACTCAGTGTTCGGGCTTAATTTTTTATCAACTACACTTGTACCCACTACAGTATTAATTAATTGACCATTACGTAATACTTGATATTCTTTGACCCCTACATTATCGATTGCAGGCTTCCAACTAAGTTCTACACTATTTGAAGTAGCTTTTACGACTTGTACTCCAGATGGCTGAGTTGGCGCTTCTGTATCTGGTTTTTCATTATTTATTAGATTCACATCGATCACATTATAGAAAGCATTTACAGTATCAGCTACATCCCAAACTGCTAATATGACATGATATCCACTGCGATCAGTTGGTACATTGATTTTATGTGATAGATTATTAGATGCTGCAGAACCATCGTGTTTTACAGTTCCTATTGGTTCAAAATCCACTCTTGTTAAAGGTTTATTTGGATTCCATCCTTTTTTTGTAATGTAATAGTGCCACTGACTTGTTGAATGAGGAGCAGTATATTTCCAAGTGAATGTATTCTCCCCGCCCTTAATAGTATTCTTAAACCATCGATCAGCTGTTTGTTGATCAAGAATTCCACCAAATAGGCCTCCCGCTGAAGCAATTTTCCCATCAGCTGGCCCGCCTTGCGGGAATCCCTTAGGTGCTTCTAAGCTTTGCGGTTCATACATTATATTTCCACAATTTGAATTCAGCGCCCCATAATTTTGACTGCATAAAGCAGCACGGCTACCTGGCTTTTCAACGAACCCATGTGCATAGGCATTTTGAGGAATTAAAGTTGTACCCATAATTCCTACTGCTACTGCAGCGGCACTTAATCCTTTTTTATTTGTAGCTATTTTTTTTAACTGTTTAAAGAATTTTTTGTTCATTTTAATAGTCCCCCTTACTAATTTCTTCACTTTATTAAGAGCATGAATGTAAATGAAAGCTAAATATACATAACTTCATACTCAACTATTCATTTATCTTTATAACATTCAAATAACTATATAATTAAATTATTACATAATAATTTATTAAGCTTACAAAGAAATTGTGACAGTTATTGGACTTTCTTCAACTACCATCCTTTCTTACTTAAAAATTATACGTTCCATAGCTTGAATTAAAAACTTACACTTCAATATAATATTCTGAAATTCATCCTTTCCAAATTTCATTCTTCAAATGATTATACTTTGATCAACATAGAAAAAAGTTTCCCCTATAATTAGGAAACTTTTACTTATAATTTACCTATAGCCCTAAAATTTCTACAATCTGACGAGCTTTAGTATTATCAATATAATAATGCATCTCTAGTCCTTTTCTTTCTGCACGGAGTACAATTCCTCTTAACTTTGCTAAGTGTTGTGAAACAGTGGATTGTGGAAGTTTTAATATTTCTGTTAACTGTGTAACATTGCACATTTTATGATGTATTAATTCACTTATGATTTTTAATCGAACCGGATGCGCCATTACCTTCAATACATCTACATCTTCTTCACGGATTTTAGCTAGATCATTATTAGATATTACTGTTAACATTTCGCATTCTCCTTTATTATTAATTTCTACTTTCCTATTATCCTTATAAGTAATACTTATAGATAATTACAATTTTTCCTGTTGAGAAAATACATTCTACTCAATACAAAAAGACACCTATTCCGAAAACAGTTTTTTACCGTTCCAATGAATTGGTGTCTTATAATTTTTTAACCAGACTCTTTTTATTCAAATTATAATTTCTACATAACTTTGAATAATGCTTTCTAAGCAAAAACAATACTTCCACTCCTCGTTTCAAGAAAAGTTTAATTGAAATATTTACTTTCTCATATTGCTAAACCTATAAGAACCCTCTACTCATCTCACCTTTTACATCATATATTATTTATTTCTCAACACAAAAACATGGAATAAAAATTCCAATAATGGTAATATAATGGTACCTTCAGTTGTTAACTGTCATCCCTTTTTTTAATCCCTGTCTTTAAAGACAGGGATTTTAAATTTCCTTAACTAAAACTGTCTATTAATTATTAGCCTAAAACTTCAATAAGCTGCCATTATAGTAGAGAGAGGCTTTCATATTTATTCATTCCCCTTTCATGCAAACATGCTATTTTCCGACTCAATTCAATCACATCACGTTTGCTTGAATTGTTAATGAGAGAACTATAAATCAAATATAATTTGGTTATCATCATTAACTTATTTTTCTGAATTTTATTGAAAAATAAGTATAATACAATTAAACGAACTGGATACTTTGCTATAATGGTAATATATAACATTAGTAGACTTTTATAGGATGGGGGAATATATAATGATGGTTTCAGCTAAGGGGAATAATGAAATTACAAAGCTATTAAACGATTGGTATGTTGAAATCCGCTCAAGGCGTATAGGTAATGCACATCAATTAAAAGAAATAATTGATTCTAAGATGCATAATATTGAAGAGGATCAAGATTTATTACTCTACTACTCACTACTAGATTTTAGATACCAATTTGTAATTGATAATTTAAGCGTTTCAAAAAGCAGTTTTGACAAAGTTGAGGCTTTTGATATGCCTACAGATAATTTCTTAGCTTATTATTATCACTTTTTCAAAGGGATTCATGCCTCTACTATTGGCGAATATCAAATCGCAAAGGAGAGTTATGAAAAAGCAGAAAAACTTTTAGACTGCATTCCTGATGAATTGGAAAAAGCGGAATTTTATTATAAAGTTGGAGCTTTCCATTATGACATATATCAAGGGCTATTATCTTATAAAAAAGTATCAGAGGCAAGAGAAATCTTTGCTCAACATGCTGGGTATGAGATCAATGTAGCATTCTGTGATAATCTTATAGGCTTAGCTTGTACTCATTTGAGAGAATGGGAGCTCGCTGAAGAATATTTCACGAAAGCAATGGATATGTTCCAAAAAATAGACGAAGAACAATTTATTTTAATGGTGCGTCAAAATTTAGGGTTAATGTATGCTACTCAAAATCTTTCGCCATTAGCCATTAGATATCTTTCAGAAGTAAATCAAAAAATGCCTAACAATTATAAGGCTCTTTTTATTGAGGCAAGGGAACACATGAAGGAAGGAAATCACTCCGTTGCCAAAGATCTCATAGCAAAAGGATATTCCGTTTGTCAAGAGATTGAAAATATAGAGTATCTACACCATTTTAAAATATTAGATGCAATGAATGGAGGTTTTCCTGCCGAAGCACTTGAAATGACAGTGTTAAAAGGCGTATCATATTTTAAAGAGCAAGAACTTTTCGAATTCATTAAGGAATACGAAGAATATCTTGCTACTGCATTTTATAAAGAGAATAACCATATTAAAGCAAGTCATTATTTCTATTCATGTTCTCAAGCAGGAAAAAAAGTTATTGAGAAGGAGGCATTAAAATGAAAAAGACAATTCTCGGTTTAGTTGGTGTAATTACTATTTTTACTTTAATGTTTGGTGCCCAATCCCCTACAGAAACACATAAAGCTATTGATGTTATTCAATATGCACACGGAAATCATGGTGGTTAAGGTCTTAATTGAACGAGCATAAAATCGCACAATACACTCATAGCCATACTGACGGATATTAAATGAATAAAGGTCTTCACTTCATTGTGAGGGCTTTTTTTTTATAAGAACCCCAATTATAACATCTTTAAAATCTACTATATGTGAACTACCCGCCACTTAACGTCCTAACGGACTGTTTGAAGTGGGGGCTTCTCGGTTAGTCGTTACTTTTGGTAGCTAACGAATTCGTCCTAAGACAGCCGAGCTAACTCCCTTGTTCCAAGGGTTATTTTATTGCTATCTATGCTAACGCCAATAGGTGTATTGCTTCATTTTTGATATTGATAGCTGCGTTATAATCTCTATCGAGATTTACACCGCATATACAAGAATAGACTCGCTCAGACAATGACATATTTTTCACATTTCCACAACTGCTACATGTTTTTGTGGAAGGAAACCATTTGTCTATTTTCACAAGTTGTTTGCCTTGTTCATGTAGTTTATAAGCTAAAAAAGAAGTGAACATACCCCAACCATTGTCAGCGACACTTTTTCCAAAATGAAGTGCTTGCGACATTCCTTTCATATTTAGATCTTCAATAGCTACAACATCAAAATGAGTAGCTAACTCTTTAGACTTATGATGAAGGAAGTTCTTACGTTGGTTTGCTACTTTTTCATGCAGCTTAGCTACACGGATACGTTGTTTATTCCAACGCCCTGAACCTTTTGTACGTCTTGATAATACTCGTTGAGCCTTTGCTAACTGGTCTAACATTTCACGATAGAACTTAGGATAATTGGCTCTCTCATCCTCAGAACTGACGTATAATTGATCCATCGCAAAGTCTAATCCAACAATTGTTTCTACTTCTTTTTGTACGATCTCTTTTTCGTATTCAGTCAAAATGGACACATAGTATTTACCAGTAGGTGTCATAGAAATCGTACATGACTTGATTATATGGCCTTG
>NZ_JBQAEF010000012.1:0-116628 GCF_051915185.1 Bacillus cereus group sp. MYBKT14-1
AATTCACATATAATATTCTGAGTTCCTTTCTTTATAAAATAGTCATTATAAAACCGGTCTCGTCACGAGGGCACTTTACTAAGTGCCCTTTTATATTCCAACTTAATACAAAATGAAGTTTTTATTTAGTTTTCTTTCCTACATAACATTTTCAAATCTGTTTATACTATAAATGTAACTTGTAGTTACAATTTGCATATCCATCTGGAATAGTATGTACAGCAGACAGTTAGCTACTTCAGCTAGCTGCTTTGTTGTGCAAAATAGCGTTTTTGTATTAATGTACAGTCTCACTTTCTTCTTCAAACATCCAATCTGTATCAACATCTTCAATCGGCGGCATTTCTCCGATTTTTTCTAAGTTATTTTTCTTAGAATCTGCAATTAACTTATCCAAATTAGAGCTTCCAACTTTATTTATGACTTCTTCCATTCTTTTTCCGACTTTATACAAATACTTCACAGTATCTTCCTTAGTTCTTGTCTCATCCCAAACTTCTTGCGTAATAGCGACGTTTATCGCTCTGACACCTGTTGTTATTTCAGATACATTTATGTGATACCCCATTGGAACAGCGCAAAATCTGTACTTCCCAACTTGTATTTCATGACCTATGGCCTGTTGCCAATTCCCTTGATTTGTTGCTAAATGGAACTTTTGAGCTTGCTCGTTCACTTTAATTTCCATTCCGTTTCCCTCCAAAATAAAGATTTTATTAAATTTCGTCACCATTAGGCAAAAGCCACATATATTATTATGGATTGTTATTCATAATTTTGGGCGGAGCACCCTGGTCAGGTGCTCTTTTTTATACCCCTTTAGTAAAATCGTTATTACAAATGAATGTCTACTTAACAAACAAAATCTTTCTATAAATTGTATACAGTTCCATAGGGAATTGTTGAAAAATATATCTCATCTCCTGAAATCACTATAGGATGGTAATATCCGTTAGATATATAGTATGGTTGCATATCCAGATAAATAGGTGGCTGCATACTTTCATACATTTGTTGTTGCATTTGCAACGCTTGATGAACAGTTTGAACTGTACTATGTGCGGCACTATGTGTTATAGCATGAGCCCCAACTCCACCATGAGAATGTACTCTAATTTGATTACTTATATTTGAATAAAGCATTTTCATTCAGCTCGCTTTCATATGAATCGCTACAAAACATATTATGAAGATAAAAATTATAGTGTTAAATAAGAATTTAATTTACTAATTCACTATCAAGTAAGGATTTCGTTTTACTTTTGCTTGCTACCCTTCCCTTGTATAAATGCACCTTTTTTTACGTATCATATTAAAATCCAAATTATTCTCTTTTAGGACGGTACTAATATGAACAAGGCATTAAAATACATTTTAATCTTCTTTTGTGCAGTGTTTTATATTGTATTTATGGGCTGGATTGTCTATTTAAACTTTGTTTAAGAGTATTTTATTTCTCCAAGCAAGAAATCAATCTAAGATTGAAGAACATAAGCATTTATAATTAGGCATAAAATCCTTAGATATAATTTTCTCATGTCAATTAACTTTTACTAACTGCTCTTTTGTATTAAATCAATAATAAAATTTTGTTCTAATTTCTTTTTCACATCATACACTTCTAACCTAGACGTTCCGCTCATAAGACTTATCTCCTACCTTAAAGAGTACTGATGCATGGTACTCTTTTTTAGTTTCCTTATTCCTACAAAATAAAATTTTTATTATGTTATTTGTATAATATTTTTGCTTCTACTCATACTATAGTTGTAACCTTTAATTACACTTTATTGTGGGTATTGTTCTTGTTGGATGATAAAGCAGTTAGTTCATTGATCTAGCTGCTTTTATCATTTTTACTGATATTTATCATTTGGTCTCACCTTTCTCTAAAATAAGGATTTTATGAATATCGCTATTTCTTAATTTAATAAATCGTGTTAAAATCATCTCATATCAATCTTTTTACTTTCACTTTAAAGATGATACTTCGATTGTGGTCCTAGTTTACTAGGGCCTCTTTTTTATTTTTAAAATTTTATTTAAATCCATTAACCGATCTCATGTTTTGACATACAATACTACTACCTTTCTGTATAACGTGAGCTCGTCACTTTCGTTATAATGAGGCATAAGGAGCGCTCTCGATTAGCGCTCTTTTTATTTTTTATAAAATAAGAATTTTATTAAGTTCCATTAACATTTTTATTTCCTTCGAATATAGTATTATCATCCAAGTGAATATAAAGGTTGCTCTGGACCAGCTTCCTTGTATTCCTTGTGTTCCTGTTATAAAGAATCCGTTTATAAACAGCGGATTCTTTTATTGTTTCTACATAAAATAACTATTTTATTAAATTTCACATATACAATCGCTTGTCCATTTCATTTGGCTTTACTCCTGCATTTACTATTAGTAATACGAATTTTTCAGAGGTGAATTATATTGGACGAGTTTTTATCCTCCGCTGCATTGAATCCAGGTTTAATCGGACCTACACTTCCACCTGTTCAACCCTTTCAATTCCCTACAGGTCCCACTGGGAATACCGGACCTACTGGAAGTACTGGTCTCACTGGAGCAACAGGGCCGACCGGGCCTACTGGACCCACTGGTGACAATGGATTTACTGGTGATACAGGTCCTACTGGCAACACTGGACCTACGGGTATTACTGGACCCACTGGCATTACTGGACCGACTGGACCGACTGGACCTACCCTATTTTTTACTCCCCTTGCACCAGAACCTGAATCTATAGATCTTCCACCAAATACGAATAATTTTCTAATTATGGAGGTCTTTGTCCCAATAGAAAATACTGGTGACAGAGTCCTGTTAAATGCGACAATAGGTACAGATATTGTTGTTCAAATTGGAGCAGACCAAGATAATTTCTTTAACTTAGATACCATTACCTATCAGTTATTGCGCGATAATACGTTGTTAACAGAGGCATTTGTATCCGGCAACTATGCAACCGGCAGTAATGGTGATTTTCTATATCCCTTTAACTCCACATTTACATGGATAGATCACCCACCGGACCCTATAATACCTGGTGACCCAATTCATTATCGCGTTGTTGCAAATATAGGTAGTTTTAGTGAGACTGTAACATCAGTTCAAGTCGGAAATCGTGGGTTTTCTGCTGTAAGATATCCGCCTGATCCGATTTAATTAAAAATAGGAATTACTCATTTCACTATGAAAATATCATTATTAATTTTTCTATGTTTAATCAACCGAACAGTTAGTTTTACTAGCTGTTCTTTTTCTGTAAAATAACGCTTTTGTTCAATTTAGTAATTTTCTGTATAATAAAAGTTAACTAATTCAGAAGGGACTGAATTATGCGCAGATATCAATATTTTTAATCTACCTATCACAACAACATAATGGAGGTAAAAGTATTGATTACAGAACTACACACACAAAGATTGCATTTAAGACAAATGAAAGAATCAGATTCATTAAGCTTATTTAGAATATGGTCTGATCCTGACGTTACAAAATTCATGAATATAAGTAATTTCACTGATGAAAACCAAGCGAAAGATATGATTCATTTTCTCAATGAACTGGCTCAAAATAATAAAGCTATGCGTTTTACTATTATTGAAAAAGAATCTAATCAAATCATCGGTTCATGTGGTTATAATTCCTTAGATTTCGAAAATTTAAAGACTGAGATTGGGTATGATATTTCGAAAGCATTTTGGGGCAAAGGATATGCCCCTGAAGCAATCTCCGCTTTACTAGAATATGCTTTTACACAACTGAAACTATATCGTATCGAAGCAAAAGTTGAACCTGAAAATGTGAATTCCATAAAAGTATTACAAAAATTACAATTCAATTTTGAAGGAACTTTAAGAAAGAGCGAAAAATCAGCTGGGAAGCTTATTGATTTAAATATCTATTCAAAATTAATAACTGATTGATCTTAGTCTCACTGCCTATACTCTATTGAAGTATAGGCTCCTTTTATTTCTTAACAAAATTCAAATTTGGTCTTACTTTATATCGGCACGTGTTTGACTTGCTTCTCGACTAAATCCATCCGGATATCTTTTAGCTAATTTTGCGATATTCATTTGAGCGATATCTTCTAAGGTATATCCCATTTCGTGAGACATGATTGAAATATAGTACAAGATGTCTCCCAGCTCTAAAGCGATTTTATGCGTATTCCCTTCTTCTTCTCCTGGACAATGCGCCGGATCAAATCCATGACCATGGAAAACAGCTTTTTTTACAATATCAGCAACCTCACCAGATTCTCCCGAAAGTCCTAATGTTGCATTTAAAACACGTCCACCAAAATCTTGATTTGTATTCCATGTATGTAATGCCGCTTCTTGATATTGATCTAATTCACTGATTTGATTGATATTCATTGCAGCTTTTCCTCCCTTTGATTTACTAACTAATTTAGTTGTTTCATATACACCATTTTCCATAGCTTTCATTTTGTTTTCCCCTTCCTATTTAGCAAATTCCTAATCCTATCGTACGATTTTCAATTAAATACTTATCAGCCTGATCTATTACAAGGAGCGCAACCTCAGCATGATGTCTCCTTAGTACTTCCGCCATTTCTGGTAAACTCATACCTTGATTCCACATTTCACGAAAACGAATTACATCTCTTTCATCCCATATGAAGTTAGCTTCTTCTAAAGCAATGTATATTTTCAAACGTGATTCCTTCATCGCTTCATGACTTCTTGCTACACTCATAAGCGAACCCGCTTTCTAAAAATGATTATTTTATCTTTTCAGTAAACTTAGTATCTACACGATCAACTTTACCGTTTATCCAAACTGCGACTTGCTCACCGAATCCACTGATTGGTGGATTAACTGTCGTAACATTCCCATCTTTGACTATATAAAGTTTGTTGCTGCTCACATCAATTTCTACTTTTTTCATATGTCTATCTCCCCTTTTATTACCGCATGTACTCAACAACATCAGGTTTAAAGCCACTTCCTAAATAAACCCTTACCGGAATTATTTCTTTTTTATCCCTTGCTGCCTTACACAATTCTTCAGCTGAATCCCAATTGAAAAAGTTATCTACAGCTCTATGAAATCTCCATATTGCCATTACATACTGTTCAAAAATATCATAGCGATCATCTTGTTTAGTTGTGCGTGGTAATTCATCCGTACACTTTGCATTCGTTGGAACCTGGACGCGTACGTCAGCGTATGTAGTGCGTCCAGTTCCTCTCTTCACATTTGCCTTCATTACATCGAACTCACAAATTGCTGGCTCTACATCAAAAATGTTTAGTTGCTTAGGCATCTGCCAGCCCACTCTTCTGAATAAAATTCAGTAATTCACTTGCCCCTTCCTTGCTTAAAAACATTCGGCCACCTAGCAACTCTATGTTGGTTTCAGAAACTTCACCCGTTACAAAGCATGACTTTTCGTGTTTTCTTAAAACAATGTTTTCCCCTTCAACATGAAAGCCTAACACTGTACCTTCAGCAATTCCTAAAGTTCTACGTAACTCTATTGGAATTACCACACGCCCTAGCTCGTCCACTTTTCTTGAAACACCTGTGTTTTTCATTCCTTGCTCCCCCTTGTTAACTAACTTTTTGTTGTTGATTCCGTTTCAACTCTTGTTTCATTGATTCAAATTTTATTAACCATACTTGCCAACGCTTATCGTTTTCTTCTTGCTGCTGTATTGCCACTTCACAATTACAACCTTTTGTTTCAATCACACCTGGATAAGTTTCTTTACGAATAATTCCTGTATCATGACATAATACACACATGCTTATTCCTCCTTATTAGAAACCTAAGTTTGCAAGCCTTTGATCAGCTGTCGCAAATTTCAATACCTTTGAATCACCTAATAAACGACTAACGGTCTTAGCATCGTATTTATTAAAAAGTTGTTTTCCAGTAAAGTTTGTTGTGGTAAATGTACTCATTCCCTGTCTAGCATTTGATACCGCATATAACAGGCGTTGTATGAAATCAGATGCCTGTCTATTTGAATCCGTTGAACCACTTTCTGCCCCAAGATCATCTAATACTACAAAATCAGCTTGTCCAATTAATTGAACGAAATATTGAAGTGTATATTTACTGCTCTTATCATCGAAAGAATCCATAATCATCCTTGTTATTGCTTCTAATTCCACATATAAACAACTTTTCATAAGATAATAGTTTTCTTCTCCCTGACTGATATCCCAGAAATATTGATTTAATTCATGAAGCATACTGTATGCTAGGAAACTTTTTGCCGTCCCTTGATTTCCTGTAAATACAACTTTTCTAATTTCTCCGTTCTTTAAATCCTCCAAAGTTTCTTCTACAGCTTTCTTGTGACTAATCGTTTCATCACACCCGGTTCTGTAATCAGATAATCTTGAAAGAGGAATTTTCTTATTTGTAATAACACTAGCCTTTTCCAGCATGTTGAATTTCTGTAAACGGCTAATCTTCTTATAATGAGCGTTAGCTTGTTCTTCCAAAACCTTATTGTTTTGCTCAACAACACATCTTGGACAAACAGGCTTACCTTGATAAATAATCATTTGAACTGGCTTAATGATTGTTTGTCCACCTATTTCATAAGAGTGATTCATACATTGATCAGAATGGTAATTCACCTTCGATTCCAGGGATTCTGCCAGTTTTTTCATTGGTGTTGCCATTTCTATTCGCTCCTTTTTTACCTTTGTTTTTAAACTCTATTTCTGCCGAATTAACATCAGCTAAAGTACGAATGTTTTTATTAACCCAATGTTTTAAAATCCCCTCAGCATAATTCCATTTCTTCTGCTGTTTCAAAGCACGCTCCATAGCTGCTTGTACAAGTTCTTCGCTTGTATCGTTTACCCATTGTGAAATACTTTCGGCTATGAATGAATTTAAAATACCGAAATTATTTTCGTAGAAAGAGAAGATGCTACTACTACTTTGTATATTAGTATTTTGTTTATTAGTACTTAGTAGCGTTGGATTTTCCATAAATGGAACTTCCATTTGTGGTTTTTCCACTTGTGGATTTTCCATATGTGGATTCTCCACTTGTGGAATTTCATAAATAATTGTCTCCCAGTTAGTTATCTTTCCCTTTTCGTTTTTTACAGGAAACCTTCTAACATAACCGAATTTTTTTAGTTCTTTCATTCCTACCCTTAAACTATCAATTCCATCTTTCGCATGAGTAGATATTTCCTCCATGTAAAACACCCAATCATCTGGTAACGATAAAATGTAAGCCAATATCCCTTTTGCTTTCCAACTTAAACGTTCATCTCGAAGACCTGTATTATTAATGGTTGTGTAATTTTTACTTTTATTAACTCGAAATGTTGCCATTTATTTACCTCCTTGTACAAACCGCCACATATGCTTGTCCACTTTTGATAATTCGTTGAATTTCATAATGCGGATAACCAGCCTTGAAATACTGGTCAATCATTTGCTTTAATTCATCCTTGCTCTTTGCTAAGTTCCAAAACTTATTAGGTAATAGCACTTGATATTCAGTTAAACGCATGTACTATTCCCCTACTTTCCGTGATATACTTATAACAACTGTTTTTTCTTAAAGGACCCACTGCCATGGGTCTTTTTATTTTGTTTTACGTCACTCCAAGCCCACTGTTTTATTGGCTCATAAGTAATGTAAAGTAACAATGCGCTGCACGCGATAAACATTGCGAATATAACTAACGATGTCGTATCTTCCACTAGATCACCTCCTTTTGTGTTTCAAGCCAAGCTTCTAAATCCTTTTGTAGGAAAAGTAATTTGCGCCCTTCCCTAATCACTGGAAACTGTGGATGACTTGCTAATTCATACATTCTACAAACAGCGATATTGAGATAATCCGCTGCTTCTTTCACCCTCATTACTTTGTTTGGTTGTGATTGTTGTTGGAACTGCGCTAAAGCAGCTTGTATCTCCTCTCGAACAACTTCTCGGATTGATTCTTTAATGATTTGATCTAATCCCATTTCTTTTTTCTCCTTCCAAAATTATATTAATGATGGATAATCATACTAATCTTGGTCGCCATGCTTTTATGTATGATATCTCCTCATTGAAATCTTTCTGTAAAATGTTGCAATAACTGTTTACTGCAAACACTGATTTTACGTCTCTCCAAGCTGCTGCGAAAAGTTTCTTTCCACTATCATGAACAACTTGATTCCCTGCCATAAAAACAAACTCACTTACTGGATGTTGCAAAACTTGTAATTGGCTCATTTTTTTCACCCCCTCTCGTTTCACTGAATGAAACTTTATGTTCAAATTTTTTTTCTCGTTCATTAAATAGAATGTCGCTTTCTTTACCTAAAACATTTGATATTTTAACAGCTACATCATAATAAACTCTTAGATTATAATTAATAATTTTATAGCAGTAAGACTTTGATATACCAACCATATTAGCTAATTCATGATATTTAAGACCAGAATCTTCAAAAGCTTTTTGAAGTGCCGTTAGTTGTTTTTGATTTTGCATCTGATCACTCCCTTCTGATGCTTACAAACTCATTATAAGTTTCATCACGTGAAACTTCAAGTGTTTTTTATAAAAAATTTCATAGAAGGAAACTTTTTTAACTCTTTACGTTTCTTGCTAGGAAACTTTATAATGTAATTAATGTAATTTACGATATATCGTAAAAAGGGGAGTATTTAAGTATGGAAATGAAGGATAGAATTAAACAAATTCGAATAGATAACAAAATGAATCAAGAACAATTCGGGAAAGAAGTGGATCTAACTAAGGGGACTGTTTCAAAGTTTGAAAATGGAAAAGCATTCCCAAGTCGTGAAACTATAGAAAAGATAGCGAAGAGATTTAATGTACCTGTAAATTATTTGTACGGAGAAAATAAAGGTGACGACTCTAGTGATGATAAATATAAAAAATTCAAGGAAATCATGGAATGGCTAGAACCGCTACCAAAGGATAAAGAAGATATGGCGTTAGAACAAATGCTAGCTATCGCTCAAGCTCTTAACAAACACCATAACAAAACAGAAAAATAGCCCCCTAATTAGGAACGGCTATTTTTTTAATTTCTGCTATATATTCTTCTAATTGATCTGGTGCACATTCTTTCACAGTATCTAAAAATAGGATTACAATTTCCTCTTTCGTCATCCTTAATTCTCCCCTTACATCCTGTTTTATATATTAACCGTCTTAAAGTGGAAAGTTTTTGTCGTTTCAGTCAAAATGTTTCCATTCCCTATAAAGCAGAAATGACACTATCAATTTGATAGTGTCATTTCTAATATTATATTAATTAACCGCCTCCTGGGCCTGGATCAATCATATATAAAGTTGTTTTTTGTTCTTTAGCACTTTGCACCTTATCTTTTTCCGTCACCTGAAAAGCTGTAATAGAAAGACAAGCTACAGTAGTAATAGTTAAAACTATTTTCACAAGCTTATTTTTCAAGCGTTTCACCACCCTTTTTGTATAATTCAATTATAACATTTCAATGCTGTCTTTGGTAGGAATACATAGAAATAATCACCTGATTTAGAAAAACTTTCTATGGACATTTCTAGGTATTTCTTCCCTTCTTCTCCTCCGACCGCAAGCCCCATATAGTACAATTGAAAACTACTAAGATATCCATTTGTATTTTGTAAAGCTTGTAAAATTTTAATCGCTTTTTGCTTTTCACCTAGCTTTACATATAAGAATGCTTTTTCAGCATAATCTAGATTTTCTGGGTTAATGGTATGTAAATCTTTTTCATGATATATTCTTAAAAATAATAGTGTATTAAGTACTTTTTCTCTTCTTACTTCTAATTTTTTATTCACTGGAACGCCAATTATATTTAATGATTTCTCCATGTACTCTTTAGCATTTTGATAATCAGAGAAAACATAACTTTCTCCAATTTTACAATATGCTACTGCCTTTGTACTGACATAGCAATTACTTTGATCATTTATAATTTCAAAACATAATTTACGCGATTCGTCTAATTTATTTTCGTGAAGTGCAACGAAAACTTCCATTTCTTTTATTCTTAATAAAAGAGAATCCCTTAATGTATGACATTTAATTCCCAAGATGTCCGGCAATAATTGCTGAATATGTTCATTAACCATCTTATAATTACCTAAATCAAAAAAAGAGTAAATTGTATTTACAACAGATATTATTACCAGCTCGTTATCTGAGTATTTTTGATTTTTTCTCATTTTCTCAACTTTCTCAAAGAACCTCTTAGGAGTAGTTGTACTTTCACTCCTTTCTCTTAATGTTTTGTATAACGGAACCAAATTTAAATTTATCCTCACAGTTTTTGAATTACCTTTTTTCTTTTCTTCTTCGCTTTTATTTTTATTAGTTTTAAAACTCATTATTCGTTGAATTACTAGGTCTTGAAGATCATATTCTCCAAACATATCTAATACTTCTAATGCTAATTTCAAATTTTTATGTGATAGTGTGGGTATACACTCTTTGATGCATTCCCTTCTAAAATCAACATTTTTAGGCTTATATAGCTTCAGCGCATCAACCAAGTGCATAAAATCAAATTTACTTTGCTTCTTAAAATAACTATTTACTGTTGTATGCGTTACTTTAAAACGTGTTGCCAATTTACGATTTGTATAACCGTTTGATTTTAGACACTCCTGCATGTCATTTAAATCCAATAAAACTTGCACAATCCTTGCCCTCCTTATGGACAAAAAAGACACGTTACCCTAGATGTCTTATATTTACAGGAAAACGTGCCATTATATCTAGGTT
This sequence comes from Bacillus cereus group sp. MYBKT14-1, assembly GCF_051915185.1. Lineage (NCBI taxonomy): Bacteria > Bacillati > Bacillota > Bacilli > Caryophanales > Bacillaceae > Bacillus > Bacillus cereus group sp. MYBKT14-1. Next base: position 10,782 of record NZ_JBQAEF010000012.1, read on the forward strand.
GTGTGTTATAATTATGTTTGAGACTTATGACAAGTGTTTTCCCTAGCGCGTTTAGGGAAGACGGTGTAAGGGTGTTGCGAGCACTACTTGCACAGTCGTAGGTCTTTTTCACGTCCGTTTATTTTATTATTTTCATAATATCACATTTTTTCCAAAATTCAGTCGTATAGTTATCTGATTCTTATTGAGAAAGTTTTAAAATCGTTATATATCAACGTTTCTCAAGGGAGCTTAACGGCTTTTTTTCTACAATAAAAAAAGAGCCGTTAAGCTCCACTTATGTACTATATGCCTGTTCCTGGGTCTAATTCTTCCTTCCAGCCACCAGAATCACTTACTTTGTGCCCGCCAGGGTCATTTGTGAATTCTTTCATAGTCTTTTCTCCCCCTTTATCTAATTCTATAAATATTTTACTATTTTTTACAATGGATGAAAATCATATCCTATAACGAATTTGCTCATATATGGTAAAATATACCCATCGCTGATATGTCCAAACATGTAATTTTCATAGCAGCAAAATTACAACCAGACTTATACAACATGATTCAAAACAAAATGAAGGAGTGTTTTAAGTGAAAGGACATATTCGAAAAAGAGGAAATAAATATTGCATCGTTATTGATATCGGTCCTGATCCAGAGACAGGAAAAAGAAGACAGAAATGGTTTTCTGGATATAAGACAAAAAAAGAAGCACAGGCCGATGTGGCAAAGAAGATTACAGAGTTGAATGAAGGAACTTTTATAGAACCATCTAAAGTTACGTTAAAAGATTATCTAAATCATTGGCTAGAAATTAAAAGTATGAGCATAGAAAAGAGTACCTTTGCTGGTTATAAGGCATTTATCAACCAACATGTTATACCTAGTATAGGAATGGTTGCGCTCCATAAATTAAATGTTATACACATTCAAAAATGTTATAAGACTGCGATAGATAAAGGGATTGCAAACAATTCTATTCTGCTTATGCATAGAATTTTAAAGAGCGCTTTAAACCTAGCCGTAAAACAAAATATTATTTCTCGAAATCCAGCAGATTTTGCTGAGATACCTAAAAAAGAAAAAACCCCTATCCAGACTTGGACAGAGGAAGAAGTAAAAAAGTTTTTAGCTCATTCACAAGAATCACGATATCACATTGGGTATCTACTTGCAATAACTACAGGTATGCGTCTAGGAGAAGTTCTAGGTTTACGATGGCAGGACATTGATTTTGAAAAACATACTGTTACAATAAATCAAACATCTGGTCATGACAATAAGATCAAAAAAACTGCAAAAACAAATTCGTCAAAACGCACAATCCCTGTACCTAATGAAACAACAGCAGCCTTAAAAAAACATAAAATTTTAATCAATAAAGAGAAATTAAGGTTTGGTTCTGCTTATCTAGATCAAGATTTAATAAATTGTAATGAGTTTGGAAGAATCATAAAAAGAGCACATTTCAGAAAAAGTTTCATTAGGATGACACACAAAGTAGGTATAAAAGAAATTAAATTCCATGATTTAAGACATACACACGCAACTCTACTATTGAAACAAGGAGTTAACCCTAAAATCATCAGTGAGCGATTAGGTCATACAGATATTTCAATGACATTAAGTGTCTATTCTCATGTTTTACCGAATATGCAGGAAGAAGCAGTTAAAAACTTCGGTAAAAGTATCTTTGGATAACCTATGTTTGCAAAATGTTTGCATTTTATCAAAAAAAGTCAAACAAACGTTGTCATATCAAGGTTTGTTTGACCTATCATCTTATATTCTTGATAAAATCTCCGAATCCCTATTGAAATATTTAATAATGGAGCGTTCTCACCACCGCGGGTTATGCATTCGAATCGATATACATAGGAGAAAAAATCTTGTGTTTTTTCATCTTTTATCGGCCCTGACATCGCCTCACAAATATTTTGTGATCTAAGAGGGGAAAAATAGATTTCTTCTGCATTTGTATTTTCTAAATATATAGGACGCTCACAAAAAATATGTGAGATTAAAGCGGGCACCCACTTAGAATACGTTTCATTATCATGTAGTACTGGCAAATGAGAAATCAAATCGGATTGCCATTCATATTTTGGTGGTTCTACTAATCTATTTGGTTTCCAATCATGAATAATCTCATACCAACTTTGAAAAATATAATCGAGCTGCTCTTGTCTAATAGGTTCTTTCGATACAATCCATGGTGTATTTTCATTTAATACGTACGGGTTATGCTGAATAAACAATATATCCGAAAACATATCATACAATCTTTCATTCAAACGTTTCAACTTACTCGTTAATAAAAATGTCTTATAATGTATCTCTACGATGTCCAGCCATTCAATAGGAAAGTATATAAATGATACCTTTTCATTTAAAAGGGGTTCTACTATATTTTCAAATGTTAGCAGCCTTAATTTTTTCATAAAATGATTGCTTCCTTTCTTCAGTTGTCTTGATTATCAAAAAGCTAGAACAATAGTTACTTAATCTAATCCATTTAAACCAAGTATTTAAAAGAAACGTAAAAACTGTTTATTTACATAAATTATTATCAAACCGACTCTTTTAAAAATTCAAAGTAATTATCATGTATAACACCTCTATTATATTTGAATTTCAATACATTCGAATTATACATTATACTTAATGCATTGTACTTATCATTTACAATATCTTTACAAAAAAACCAAAAAAGAACACCTTAATTCGGTGCCCTTTTTACAAATATCAACCTTTATGTAATTGAACATATAGATAACAGTAATCCCCCAAATGAAATTGCTCCTAGTAAACCTACTACAACTCCTGTTAAACAAATACAATCAGCAAGACAAATAGAAGACTGCGATAATGGAACAAATGACCTACTTGTACTCGAACCATATTGTTTTATTTTCTCATAATTCACATCTAACATTAGATGTAAACATGTTACACCATCCTCAATAGTATGTAGAGGTTCTTTTTCTAATCGCTCCAATAATTTACTATCAAAAGCAACTGATAGAGGATACTGCTTATCTAATTTCATATTTTGATAAATTAGTTGCAAACGAGATAATATATTGTTTTTCTTCTTTTCAGATGTTACTGTACATTTCATTTTATTAAATTCATTTAATAACAGTGTCAATTCATCTCTTTTTCCGTATAAATCTTTAGCTATTTTTCTCTTTAGTTTATACGAATGGATAATAGATTTTAGTTCAATCATATTCATACACTTCCTAATTACATATTATTTACCCGATTATTGTATAGATAAACAGTACTTTTTAATCTTATTTAAATTACACTCAAGCATCTTCATTTACTATCGATTAACATTACATTAACCTTACAAAGTTGTAATAAATTCATTAGCTAGAAGAAATCAATCCCTAAACCAGACAGATATTTGATGATAAAACCATAAGAAAAAAGCAATGATTAGATTTTAAATCTAGTCATTGCTTTATCCATCACCTGTTAATTACATCTATATATCTTATTGTTACTCTTTCACTTGAATGACTGAATATATCCATTAATAATGGCTATATTCTTTGTCGGCAAGTACATATATAAAACTAATGTTTTTTAATTGATAAAGTGAAGCTTTAATCAGCTCTCACCAATCGGGCTTTTATGGACAGTCCGCCACCTAACTTCTCTTTGCTCTCTCTGAATTTTAAGGAAGATTTTATTGCCCGCAAATAGTGGGATAAATGTAATTAATATTCATACGTTACAATAGTACCGGTAGTATCAGTAAAACCATCAAAACAGTTAGAGCAACCACCACAGCCGCCACAACCTCCGCAACTTCCGCAACCAAAACAACCAAAGCAACCAATACAACGGAATCCACCACAACGAAATCCGCCACAACGACCTCCACCACAACCGCCACAACGACCACAACCGCCACAGCGACGAGCAGCATCTTCAATATAGTAATATGGATATTGGTTTTGCTGGTCCCAATAGACAATATTTCCAGATCGGTAATCATTAAGACTTAGCGCTTGTAGTTCTTGTTGAAACTGATTCATTTTCATAACCTCCGTTTATAAAATACAACCTCATCGATGCTTCCCTATGTTTCTGTTCGTTACATCTAAGTAGGAATAGCGCTACAAACTAAGTTCAATACGTACACCAACAAAGTATGACTTATCACTAAATGATGCACCTTGTTCATATACCTATTTTTGCTATGGGCTCATTTTTATAAAGTGAAACTTTAATCAGTGGGGTTTTGTTCATCCCCTACCTAACTTCTTTGCTTCCGCTGAATTTTGAGGTGGGGGGCTTACTGCCTGGCAAATAGCGGGATAAATAAAAATTTAAAAATATGAATTCTATTTCTCCAGCAAAACTCTCTATGAAATTCCTAATAGAAAAAAGACACACTTAGATTGATGCGTCTTTTTGTGATGCCTCTTTTGTGAAATCATATAAAGCAATTGCGCCTAAAAGAACAAGTATACCTTGAGGAACATCTAGCAAAATAGTTTTCCAAATTTCTGGAATTACCCATTTAATATCTGCTGCTGTTTCAAGATATGTTTGGAAATAGCTGATTGTAAAATTAATTATCCCTAAAAATACAAACAACGATAAACCAAATCGAATTAATTTCTTATTTGTAAACATATAACACCTCTCAAAATTCATTGGATATTCCTGCTTTTGCTTCTTTATATTTCCATATCTTTATATCTAATTTTAACACATAAAGAACTCAAAAAAATACGATATGCATATTTGCATATCGTATTAACAACACTCCATGATAATTTAGGAATTCCTGCGAAGAAAAAACAACTCCGTTACAGCTAATAGCTCGGGTTTCTTTTCTTATTTAACTTCATACCACCAACATTTACGTTCTTTAATTGTAAAATAAATGTGACAGAAGTTTATCCAGTTAATGCGTAGACAAGTAAATGAGCTAAATTATCGATATTCTATTTCGCCATATCCGTAGCACTAATGACTTTACGCAAATTTGACAAGAAAAAATATATAGATAGGTATGATCCATACCTATCTATAACATTACTTCTATTCTTTATCCAATTACGTCTTTTACGTCTGTATCCACTGGCCACTTTTCTAATGTATAAGCCATTTCCCAAAATGAATATTCATATTGACTGCTAATAATAAAATGCTGTTTCATACGTTTGCGGTCTGCCTCTGTTACTTTTTCAGCGATAGTATCTAAACGTGTAATTTGTTCTTCAACTAGCGTACGGAACCAATCAGATCCATAAGCAGAAATCCATTCGTTATAAATTGGCTCTTCCGGCTGGCACTCTTTTAAGCGTTCGCCAATTTCATAATACAACCAATAGCAAGGTAAAATTGCTGCAATGATATCTCCTAAATGCCCTTCATACGCAGCACGATACATATGTGAAGTATACGCATATGCAGTTGGCGCAGGAATAAAATTATCTTTTTCTTCTTTCGTTATCCCTAGTTTTTTAGCAAAATTCTCATGTAAAGATAACTCTGCTTCATATGTATTTTGAGCATGATGTGCCATACGAGCTGTCGTCTCTAATTCAAGAGCTTTTGCAGCTCCTAAAGTTTGTACTCTAGCAAAATGACTTAAATAATATGAATCTTGAAGCACATAATAACGAAAACTAGCTAAATCTAACGTTCCTTCACCAAGTTTTTTTACAAAAGGATGGTTAAAACTCGCTTCCCAAATTGAATCTACTTCTTTACGTAATGATTGTGAAAAATTCATTTAAATCCCTCCAATAATATATAAAATATAAGTATTTATCCACAATTATTAAAGCTGTAAAATAAAAAAACTTTCTTTACAGGCGTAAAGAAAGTGAAATCGACAGTATTTATTTACTCATTAAATAGCAACGTCTTTCCCACTTCCCTACGCTGGCATTAACCAGATCAGGTACTAAGAGTCTCAAAATCACATTTGATCTCAGCCTATAAAAGGCCCCCCTAGTGGATAAATATTTTGTTTTTATAATGTATTCATCATAGCATACTTCGTGAAACTGTCAAAAAAATTCGTTATATAATTCCCTTAAAACCCTTCTTCTTTTCTAACTTTTAATGATGTTTCAATAATCATATCTAATAGTTTGCTATAACTAATCCCCGCTGCTTCTGCACTTTTTGGCAATAAACTTGATTGTGTCATCCCTGGTAATGTATTAATTTCCATTACATATGGAATTCCGTCCTTCACCATCATATCAACTCTTGCATAAACACTACACTTTAATGCTTTATAACAAGCAAGTGACGCTTTATTTACACGTTCCTTAATTTCTGCTGGAAGTTCGATAACTTCCTCAACTGTACTAGTATCATCATATTTTGCATTATAGTCAAAGAACTCGGCTGCATGTCGAATTGAAACTATAGGTAACTGTTTTCCATCCAGAATTGAGCATGTAATTTCATCACCTTTTATATACTTCTCAATTACTACTTCAGAATCCCATTCGAATACAGTTTCTAGCATTGAGATCAATTCATTTTTATTGTAAACGATTTTCACTCCGACACTCGATCCGCCAGAGTTTGGTTTTACTACTAATGGAAATCCTAACTTATCTAACTGGTCAAGCTTTAGATCCTCCATTTTTGTAAGTTCAATCCAATCTGGTGTTTCTACACCTTCATAACGTAAAATCTTTTTCGAAATATTTTTATCCATACATATACTGCTAGATAACATATTACTTCCGCTATAAGGAATCCCTAAACTCTCCAGTGTTCCTTGAACTGTCCCATCTTCTCCGTATTTTCCGTGTAATGCGAGCAACGCAAAGTCAATGTCTTTCGCTTTTTCAATTAAATCCATTTTTTCATTTAATGTAATTGGAACTATTTCATATTTATTTTTATCTAAATGAGCAATCATTTCATTCCCCGTCATAATTGAAACTTGTTTTTCAGACGATACCCCGCCCATAATAACACCGATTTTCATTTTCTCAACTCCAAATTTCATTTTTTAATGTATCACCAATTATTTTAATTCCCCGAACTATTTCTTCTTCTTTCAAGCGTGAAAACCCTAATCGGAAAGTATTCGCTCCTTCTCCATCAGAGTAAAAAACATCTCCAGGTGAAAACGTAACGCCTTTCTCATAACACTTTTGTAAAAGTGTGCGGGCATTCATATGCTCTTCTAGCTCTATAAATAAATGCAGCCCACCATCTCCAGTCATTCTTTTAAAAGGAATGTACTGGTTACATGCCCCGACAGCTAACTCATATTTTTTCTTATAAATAGATCTTGCCTTTTTTAAATATTTTTCAAAATATCCCTCATGTAAATATTGAAACAGAACAGCTTGATCTAGCGTAGATGTGTGAATCGTTCTTGCTCTTTTTACGCTTTCTAAATAATGAATCAGCTCTTTATCTGCAATAATCCAGCCTACACGTAAACCAGGGAAAAGTACCTTTGAAAAGCTACTAATATAAATCACATTATTGCCAGCTCCCGCAAAAGTTAATAATGGAGCTAAATGTGAACCTGAATAACGTAATTCTTCATTAAATCCGTCCTCTATAATAGGAACGTTGTATTTTGAGAATAACCTCATCAATTCCGTTCTTTTCTCTGAACTCGTAACAATACCGGTTGGATTATGATAAGAAGGAATTAAATAAGCAAAATCAAAATCTTTTTCACGCAAACTTTTTTCAACTGCATTCGTATCAATACCATCCTCATGCATATCAATCCCATGAACTTCAAGTCCATGTAAACGGAAAAGCTTAAGTGCAGCATGGTGAGTTGGATTCTCACAAATGACACGACCGGATTTTTTTGATAAAGAAGAGAGTACAATATCCAATCCTTCTGTAAATCCATTTGTAATTAGGATATCTTTATTCGAAATGTCTACACCTTTCATCTCCATGTAATGAAGTAAATAATTCATTAACGGTCTATATCCCTTTGCATATCCGTAGTTCAATACGATGTCCCCTTCAATGGACATACGAGTAAGAAAAGCTCTTTTGAAATTTTCAACATCAAATAGCTTCTCATCCGGGGCTATACTATTAAAAACAATCATTCCCTTTTCCCAACGAACACCATGTTTCATTAAATCTAATTCATCCGCTAATGCGGTCACTGTATTAAGTTTATTTTTCCAATCTATTTCAACAGACGAATTGTTAGATATATCCACCTTCGCAACAAAGTTCCCTTTTCCTTTAACTGCATAAATGAGTCCTTCTTGCTCTAAATCTGCATAAGCAGCGAGTACAGTGTTTCTACTCACACTTAGTAATTCACTTAGTTCCCTTGTTGATGGGATTTTTTGATCCCCGAGCAAATGCCCTTTCATAATCATTTTCTTCAAATAATCTTTCAATTGAATATAAACGGGACGTTCTTTAACAACTTTAAAATCCTTAAACAATTTCTTACCCCCTGCAATCATTTTTGCATATTTATTTCATTCTCAAAAGGTCCACGGCATATGTATTTTTTATAAAGGGCGGTACGGTCTTACAAATCTTTTCGATATAAGTTTATTACATCTTTTAAAGCTGCAGCTGCAGCGCCTCTTGGATTAGAAGCCCCACCAATTGTAGTAACTTGTCCCATCGTATCTGTAAAGAACGTAATTCCCTTTTCGGTTCCATTTACTTTTGCTAATGGATGATCTTTTTCTATTTGGCACGGTTCAACATTTAAATTCACATTGCCTCCCTCATCCTTATATGATGATGCTATTAATTTAATAATTTTATGTTGTTCCTTAGCATTTCGAATTTGCTGTTTTGTAACGTGCTCGATTCCTTTTATATGTATATCAGTAAGTGTTTTCTCTGTTTCCATTAAGCTGTTTGTCAAAAGTAACAATTTACACGCACTATCTGAACCACTTATATCTAATATAGGGTTTGTCTCAGCAATTCCTTTATTTTGTGCTTCTTTCAGTGCTTCTTCAAATGTCATATCTTCCTCATACATTTTCGTAAGAATATAATTAGTTGTTCCATTTAATATTCCTTCTATTTTTTCAATACTGCAACCGGCTAAACTAAATTGTCCGATATCTAGTGTCGGTAGTGCAGCGGCTGTTGCACCGCTATATCGAATTCGTATATTTGCGCCTTTTGCTGCTTCATTTATTTCTCTCCAATTTGTAACGAGCGCACCTTTAGAAATTGCTACTATATCCATCTGTTTTTCAATCGCTTGTTTCATATATTGTTTCCCTGGATTTCCATCTTTAAGATTTGTAACTGTTGATTCTACCAATACAGTACCACTTATGCTAGTTGTTGCACGTTCCTTCGGATGATACTCTAAATATTTTTCAATTGCAGCGGTACCGCCACCATACATTAATAAATGATGAAGTGATAAGCCGTCTTCATTATGTATTGCGATATTTCTCCCTAATACGCCGCTTACAACTAATTGAATCCCATATGTTTCATATATATATGAATATTTTTCATTTAATAATTTTATAAACTCTCTACCTACTGTTCCGTATCCTGATAATACAACTTGAATTTTCATAATATCCCCCCATATTTTTCTGCCAAATCCCTCTTTCAATATAATATAAAGCGCTCTCGAATTCCATCGAGAGCGCTTTATTATTACCTATTTCGGTAAACGTGATAGCATTTCAGCAATTGTTCTATAAAACTCTTGAATGCTAGAAAAACCTAACGAGTCTGAAACACTTAACCCTACCATGTCGAGATGGTCCCAATTCGCTTTCGTTTCGATATGATTCCATTTTCCAATCTGTAATGACTCATTATTATTTACAGTAACATTAGAAGATGGTGCAATCATAGAATTTGTATTTACTACACCATCATTTTGCCACCAAGAAGTATCAACTAGCGGACGATTTTCTTCATATCTCGCATAAGAACCTAAGAAAAATGCATTTCCCATTAACACTTTATTCATCGTTATATGAGGCAAATGTAAACCTGTTATAGGTGCTGCTTGTGATGCATGTCCACTATAGGATAAATAATACACATCTGGTTGCGTCTTTACCCAATTATTTAACTCCTTTGCACCATCTGTACTTAAATCCCATTGACTTATATCTTTTGTATTTTTCCAAAGTGAACTATTTAGAATACGATTACTATATTGGAAAAAGGACTCTCCAGCATTCTTCTTTATACCCCATTGATCCAATTTAAAATCATATAATGATAAATTATTGTTTCCCCCAAAGCTTGCAGCTGTAATGAGTAAATCTTTAACGAACGGCAGTAGAAGACTACCATCCGCAAGTGTTGTACCGTTGTGAGGGGTTGCTAATGTTGTAACACTATGAACATATGATTTTCCGCCTTCAAATAGTGGTGATATTTTGGTGTCTGGGTGATTTTTCACATAATTCTTTTCTTCAAAACTACCTTCTTTTAATAGCTGTACTAATGTTCTAATCGTTTGTCCACCCATGCTATGTCCAACTAAATGAACTTTATTTGTTTCACTCCAATTCGGCGCAAAACCACTATAAGTTCTGCCAAAACGATTATGTCCATGTTTCTCAGCATGGACTGCACCATAGTCTACTGTCCCACCGCTAATTTGTGCATACAATTCACATGCACGATCCCAGTTACTAGAAACAGGTCCAACAGCTGCGGTATGTACCGTATAACCATTTCGTTTCAAATCTTCCTGTATATCATGAACACCACCCCAATATTTTACGCCAAGCATTTCTTCTCTACCCCATCCAGCAAATCCATTCACTAATATGATAGGATAATTATTTTGTTGCCTCTCTTCAGCGTATGATATTTTCGCTGCGAATGAACATACGGTCACTAATGCAAAAAAACATATTTTTAAAAATAACTTCCCCATACTTTCTCCCCCCTAATAAAACGTTTACACTTTTCTTTTTAAAGAATTAACAGAATAATTTAACAACTTAAACATAATGTAAAGTATTTTATATACTTTGTATATATAGAAAACATATACAAATGTTGATAAATATTAATTCAAGTAAATATTTACTTTTTACAATATAACTTGTAAATCTATTTATTTAGATTTATAATTAGATATAGTTGCCTCATGTTAAAAAGATTTAAAAACCATAAGAAAACTAATCTCATTGCTTGAAAAGGAGGAAAAATCATGCAAATCGGATCAAATATTCATACATTGTCTCAACCTACTAAAATAACTCCATCTAATCTTGAGCATAATACTATCTCTTCTACTAAACTTGAAAGTAAGAAAATAAATGATCCTATCAAGTTTGATATTCGTTTATCTGAAAAAGAAATGAAACAGCCTGAGCATAAATTTAATGAATTAGATTTATGGAAGATGCTAAAAGATAAAGGTGTTCCTTTATGGATCATCCTTGAAATGCTACAAAAGGCTCGTAAAGAAAAAGAAGCACAAAATAATTCAGTTCAAAATTCAAATGCGATTGAAGAAACGAGTGAGACTCGATTAAATGAAGTAATGTAAAGTATAATAATTGATTTGTCTATAAACTAAAAAGAGTTCGAAGCTGATGAAATTTTTATCAACTCCGAACTCTTTTTTAAGGTTTTTCGCCAATCGTTACAAACTGAAAAGCTACTTCTCCTTCCAAACCTTTAATTAGCTTTTTTACTTTGACATTTTCATTAACCATTGTATTATCTGTCGACATTTTAGGTCTTTCATCACCTAGAGATTTCTTTAATTGAAGAAGGTGCATTTTCGTTTCATTTGCTTTTATTTCCTTATATACGCTATTTTTTGCTACAATCACATACGATTGCGTTGGAAATTTACGAGTGTTTCCTATCCAAGTGTCACTATCGTATGTAACAGGAATCTCGTTTCCTTCTATTTTAATACTTTTCATAGTCTTTTCGTCTTCATTTGTAAACAATAGCGATCCTTCTTTTGGGAATTTTGGTAACGTATCTAAAATATAATTGGAGCCATTACCTCGTTTATGAAAAATTTTTTCTTTAATCAGTGCTAGTGCTGTAGATTCATTTAAAATTAATACATGTCCATTTCCAACTTCACCTTTTTTCACAGAAAACACTTCATTTTCTTTCGTAATTTCCTGATAACGATTAATAATTGGTGAAATATTATTTTCATCTCCAATAATTAATACACCGTTTGCAGGAAATGAGTTATCCTTTTTAGAGCATGAACTAAAGCTTATTAAAAGTATTATAGTTAACATAAAAATAGTTAAAGTTCTTTTCATCACGGTTCCTTTCATAATTCATATCATTTTTTACATGCTTTTCTGTAATTTTATTAGTTGATATCCTTTATTGCTCCATAGTCTTATAAAGCTTTTGTAGGTAACGCCAACGAGTAATAAAGAAATATAAAACTTGTATACATATAAATGAAATTAAAATAAAAATCGAGCTATTTAAAATAGAAAAACTAACTAATTGTTGCAGTGCCGTATACGCTACTACAGTATGAATCACCGCAACAGCAATCGGTAAGAAGAACATTAATAATAACTGTCTCGTTACAACTTTTTTTAACTCTTGTTTACTTAATCCCATTTTCGAAATCATTTTATATTGTTGTTGATCACGGTCCAAATCAGTGTATAATCGGAAATAAATAAAACTAGCAGCAAATGTAAAGAAAACGATTCCGACTAAAACACTTGCCATAAGTAATAAACCATTCTTTTGCTTTGCCTCCAACAAGTTTAATGTTAAAGCTTCAAAGTAGAAATCACTGTCCCTAAGATCTTTATCGAATATACTCTTTAATTGATTTGAAATCTCTTTCGTTCTTATCCAATCATCTACAACAAATCCGTAAGTACGATGTTGAATATCTTCATCCTCTGGATTACTCGTCAGAGGAATTTCATCATACACATGATCTTGAACAGCAATATAAATACTACTAGAATCATGTGGTAAAACTAAATTCTCTACAGTTTTCTTCACACGAAATGTCTTTGTCCAATCTCCTTGAATGACTTCAATATTTTTTTTATAGTCACCATTTTTAAATTCTTGCTTTTGTGACACCCTCCCAGGGATTAGTAAAATTTCATCTTCTTTTTCAATCGTTTCATGTTGGTACCCGAGTGCTCTCGTAAGTTCGTTATATTCACTTAATTTCAATACATTTACGTTACTTTCTGTAAATTTACTTGAAGATGAGGCCATTCGATACGGAATATTTGCATCCAAGAGATGTTTTTTTATAATAGAGAGATGTTTATCTACCAATTTGTTGTTTTCAGAGCTTTCATACAGAAATGTATATGGGTTTGTCATCCACACTAAATTTCTATTACCAATAGCAGCTGTTGTACCAATAGCTGTAAATGCAACTGCTGAAATAATAGATACAATAAAAAACATCGTTGCATTATCTTTCATACGGTAAATTAATTCAGAAAACGTTAATATATTTGTTCTTTTTAAAAAGAAAGATTCTCTCCTTTTAGCAAGATGTAATATATAAACGCTACACTGTGTATATAAAAAGTACGTTCCTATAATTACTAGTAAGACACCCATTCCAAGTGTAGTAAAACTGGAACTTGAAATAAAGCGAAATACTGAGAAATATCCATATCCTATACTAATTAAAGAAAGCAGTGATAATAAAATTGAAGATTTCGGTTCAGGTTTTGGTTTTTCCTCTGCTCGAATAAGTTCCACAAGTTCCGTTATTTTTACCATTTTAAATGTAAATAGTGAAACAATGAAAAATAAGAAAAGAAAAGTGATAACTGTTAATAATACAGCCTTCACTGGTGTATAAAAAGGCAAACCATTATTAATCATTAATACACTTGCGCTTATCAATAAAACTAGTTTAGAAAATATGAGTCCAATGAAAATCCCTATACAAATTGAACCAAGTCCAATCAACATATTTTCAATTAATAATAATTTCTTAAACTGTCTCATTGACATACCTTGCATCATTAATATGCCAAATTCTTTCTTACGAGTTTTTAAAAACGAACTAACTGAATATAAAATAAAGAAAAATGAAAATACAAAAATCAAACCTTGCGAAATTGTAAATCCCATCGTACCATATGCACTCATTGTTGCACTTGTTGATTTTAATTCCCCTTGTAAATCAGGATGAAATAATAAAAGAGCATACATAAAGAAAACCATAATAGAAAATGTACTACTTAAAAAATGGGCAGCATATGTACGCTTATTACGAAAAATATTATTAAATGCGAACTGACGAAAAGTCATGCCTTTTCCCTCCTAACAAAGAAAGAACATCCATAATCTTTTGATAAAATGCTTGTCTGCTTTCACCACAATAAATTTCGTTATATAGTTGACCATCTTTAATAAATACTACTCTACTGCAAAAACTCGCTGCATACGGATCATGTGTAACTAACATCATCGTTGCTTTTTCTTCTTTATTAAGAGTATCAAGCATCTCCATTACATCATTTGAGGATTTAGAATCCAAATTCCCTGTCGGTTCATCTGCAAGTAATAATTGCGGTTTATGAACGATTGCACGAGCGATTGCTGTTCTTTGAGCTTGTCCTCCTGATATTTCAAACGTTCTTTTATTCAAGATATCTGTAATATTTAACTTCTCTGCAATCTCTTCCAATCGCTTGTTCATTTCTTGCACGGAAATACCATCTAAAGTCATCGGCAATACGATGTTTTCTTTTACAGTAAGTGTGCTAAGAAGATTAAATGATTGAAAAACAAATCCTAATTGTTTTCTGCGGAATAACGCTAAATCTTCTGATGATAATTGGAAAGGATTTGTACCATTTATTAAAATTTCTCCCGATGATGGGGAATCAATAGTAGATACCATATTTAATAACGTTGTTTTTCCACTACCAGATGGCCCCATAATCCCTACAAATTCACCTTCTTGAATTGATAAATCAATATCAACTAATGCTTTATAAGGTACTTTCCCTTTATATACTTTACTAATACTTTTTGCATGTAAAATTTCCATGTATATTCTCCCTTCATTTGCACGTCTCATAACAGAGTGTAAATGAATTGTCTTACAGCTCATATTGATTCGTCTTTCATTTATCTTACACGCTTGTAAGATTTCTGAAAAAACTGATAATAAAACTATTTTCAAACTAAAATTAACGCATAACTATCTTATAATAATTGTATAGTAGTAGGAAATATAATGTATAATAAATCTTTATTATATAAATGAGTAAAAGACCGATTGCTATCGGTCTTTTACTACCCAACGTTATATTTTTATCCACTCAGATTTTCTCAATATATAATGATTATATATTTGATTTTCTATCCTCTGTTGGCTCTTATAAATAAACCCGCATTTTTCAATAACTTTATTTGATGCTACATTGTTAATTAAAGCAATTGCGTTAAGGACATTTAAATTTGTTTCTTTAAACAAAAAGTCACTTAAACCTTTAGTCGCTTTTGTAGCATAGCCATGATTTTGATATTCATTTGAGATAGCATACATTCTCTCTCAGTTTGGTGAAGGGAGTTCTTCTTTCATACCTGTGCAGCACCATCCAATAAATTCATTTGTGGTTTTCTTAAATATTCCTAGTCTTAATATGTGATCATCTATGTTAGTCGTAGTTCTCACTGCATGAAGAAACGCTTTATTTTCTGGTATTTCATAATTTACAACCCAATTAACCCTTTGTTCTTTCGTCGATTTCCAGTCCGGTAAAAACTTTTCTATTTCTGGTTGATTGGATATGTTATAAATACTCTCTGCATCTTCGACTGTAAACTCTTGTAGATATATTTCTCCACAATCTATTTTAAATAACTTAGTGAATCTCTCTTCATCCATGTTAATTCCCCTTACTTACATTAAAGCTCCTTAATCTGCTTCGTAAGTTCCATAAACCGTTCATCCAGTGCTTTATATTCTTTGTCTTTAGAAGTTAAAAAGCTTAATTTCCCTAATACTTCTTGTCTCTCTGTTTCTAGCGTTAAACGTAGCTCTTCAATATCATCTCTTGTTTTCGTAGGTTCTTCTAGCTGCTTTTGTATCGTATTGTTTGAAAACACGAGTTTTGTGTTAGTTGTTTTCTCCAGAAAATATCGATCGTGAGATACAATTACTAATGTTCCGTTATACTCAGCTAATGTATTTTCAAGTTGTTCACGTGAAGGTAGATCCAAGTGATTCGTCGGTTCGTCTAAAATGAGTACATCTTTTTCATCTAAAATATAAGCCATTAGCTTACATTTTACTCTTTCTCCCATACTCATATGCTCAATCGGCTCTTTCCATTGAGCAGCTTGGAACCCTAAATGTTTCATTAAATTTTGGACTTTTCCTCTTTCTTCAAACGTCTCTTTAAAAAATAAATTTTCTGGTGTTTTATCAAGCGGTAAATCAAAAACTTCTTGTGTTAAATAGCCGATGTTCGCAGATGGTGAAATCCATATTTCTCCTTCAGCAGTTTCCGTTCCCATAATCATCTTCAGTAATGTTGTTTTCCCACTACCGTTTGGTCCAACAATCGCAACTTTCTCACCGTGCTGAATTGTAAAATTAACGTTTTCAAATAATACTTTCCCATGAAAGTCTTTTTTTAATTGCTTCACTTCTAAAAAACGTTTTCCTACTTTTTTGTTCGCTTGAATAGAAAACTCAACTGAATACTCTTCTTTCACACGTTCTACTTTCGCTTTCTCCAGCTCTTTTTCAAGTCGTTTTCGTTTTGACTTCACTTGTGCATCCATTCGCTTCGCTTTTACACGATAGAATTCTTTCACACCTTCTTGTTTTGTAGACTGCGCGTGTGCCTTTTGTGACCATGAACTCAATTCTTTTATATGTGTTTCTACTTGTTCTATCTTTTTTTGCTGCTTTTCATATTCACGCTGCTGCGACTTTCTTTTTTGCTCACGTGCTTTCATGTAGCTCGTATAATTACCACTATGCTCAATTAATTTTTTGTCCTCAATTGACCATATTTTTGTTGCGACAACATCTAAAAAATATCGATCATGCGATACAACGATAACTGTACCTTTCATGTTTTTTATTTGTTTAATGAGAAATCCCGTACTGATCTCATCTAAATGATTTGTCGGTTCGTCTAATATTAAGACATTAGGATTTTCAGCAAATCCTTTTGCTAATCGAATTTTCAGCTTTTCACCACCACTTAAAGTATGAAAATCGTTCGTTGGCACGCCCCATTTCGCAAGAAGTTCTGCTTCTTTTGCAATTACATCATTACTAATAAAAGATTCTATTTCTTGCTCAACATATGCTGTTGTCATATTCATTTGCATCCATTCAACAGTACCTTTTGAAGGTTCAATCTTCCCATTTATTAATTGAAGTAACGTTGATTTACCAGCACCATTTTTACCGATTAATCCGATAACATCCCCTTGTTTTACTGTCACATTCATTTTCTCTAACAACATATTTTCTTTTATTTCAACATAAACATCATTTAATTTTAATAGTTCTTTCATAAATATCGATCCCTTTCATTAAGGGAGAATAAAAAAATCCTCCCAAATAAATTTGGCAGGATTAGTCATTACATTATTTATACCCAAATAAGCTATTGCGCAATATAAATAGCAATACCGTTGTTTGGAATTGGGCAGACTAATCCTATTTTTTAGAAATTGAAATTTATTGAATTTCAACATTTAAAAATAAGATTAGTTAATCATCGTCCACCCATCATTCCTTTCCGTCATTAATAACCATATTGTACCATACTAGTACTGTATGAGTAAATGCAATTATTTGTGCTGTTAAAAAGATTGCTTTCTTTTAGGCTTATTTATCATTTCTTAGCTTCATGTTGAACAAGCACAAATTACATTGATTGTACTACGTCCTTTAGATTTCCCCAATAGTAAACTTCTAAGCACTCTCTCTTATATAAAGTGAAACTTTAATCAGTGGGGGTTTTCTTCATCCCCACTGATTATTAGTTGAACCAATCGGACTTTTATGGGCAGCCCGACCCCCACCTAATTTCTTTGCTTTCGCTGAATTTTGAGGTGGGGGTCTTACTGCCCATTAAAGCGGGATAAATTTTGTATAACAA
The DNA here is from genome assembly GCF_051915185.1 of Bacillus cereus group sp. MYBKT14-1. Taxonomy (NCBI): domain Bacteria; kingdom Bacillati; phylum Bacillota; class Bacilli; order Caryophanales; family Bacillaceae; genus Bacillus; species Bacillus cereus group sp. MYBKT14-1. The sequence continues at coordinate 28,841 of NZ_JBQAEF010000012.1, forward strand.
CAAAATATTATTCATTACCCAACAATAAATTATTGTTTATCGATAATTTTTTATTGATTATCCCCTTGTAATAAGCTATTATATTTTTACAGAAAATATTAATGTAAGGATTGATTTTATGGACAGGACATTAAAAATCACAAAGTTAAATATGTTTTTAATGATTTTTCTCATCCCGATTATAGTAGGGATAATTGTTGGTATACTAACTAAATTGGGGCAAAGTATACTTCCTGGACATTGGAATTCATTAGCTAATCTAGGAAGCGTTTGGTTAGTTCCATCCTTTTTTGTGGCTAGCTTTAGTTATTCTAAGCGTACAGCTATACTTTCTGGTATCCTTGCACTATTCGGAATGGTATTAGGCTACTATGGTTATGCAATAGTTATTAAAAATATAGCTCACTCTATTTATTTTATATCTGTATGGATTGTATGTGCATGTATAGGAGGAACTATCTTTGGAATTGCAGGTTTTCTATGGAAAGATACTACAAATCCACTTCATAAATTCGGAAGCTCACTTATTAGTGGAGTTTTTGTAACAGATGGACTTCACATTCTTTTAAATTTTGAAGACTATAGTCACATGTTACCTGTTGGATATACCGAAGTCATAGTCGGGATTATCTTGATTCTTGTATTAGAACGCTCTAATGCTCATCGAATTTCTTCTTTCTTAATGATGATTCCTATCACTATTTTGGGATTAATTGGATATAAATTATTAAGTTTGTTTACTTAATTAAAATTCATAAAGCTAGCTCTTTTAAAGGGCGAGCTTTTTTCTTACAATAAACTATTTATATATTAATAAATTATTAAATCCCTCTCATTTAACAGCCTTATTTATTATTGTGTCATTACACATACTTACACGACCTTTTATTAGAATCCTACCAGTCTTGTATATCATTTCATTTAATCCATATAAAGTAAGGCTAAAAAACTTATTTCAAAAGTTCTTTAGCCTGAGTCATTTTACACATTAAAAAATATAATACGTACAACGGTACCTTTACCAACTTCTGAATAGATTTCTACACTATGTCCTAATTGCTTCGTAATTTCATATACGAGATATAGCCCCATTCCAGTTGATTCTTTAAAATCTCTACCGTTTTCTCCTGTAAAGAAAGGTTTGAATACTCTTGGTAAATCTTGCTTCGGTATACCTACACCATTATCAGCAATTTCAAGTATAACATTATTACCTTCCTTACAAGCTTTCACTTTAATTTTCTCTCTACTACCTGATGAATATTTAATCGCATTCGATAGTATTTGTCCGATTAAAAATTGTAACCATTTCGCATCACTTTCTACAGTAATGTCCTTATCAATTTCAAGCTCTGGATATACAAAATTCCGGATAAAGAAACGTTTATGCTCATGTACCGAATCATTCACTATTTTATGTAGTTGTACTCTTTCTACATAAAAATCTTGTGTAAATGCTTCTAAACGTGCGACATACAGAGCCATTTCTAATCCCTTTTTTAATCGATCAGTTTCCTCATTTATACTTTCAAAACGTGAATCTACTTCATCCTGTGTAATTAATTCTATTACAGATAAAGGTGTTTTCATTTGATGAATCCACTGATTCATAAAGGTTAAATGGTCATTATTTTTTCTCTCTTGCATTTGCAGCTGATTTTGATAATGTCGATATTGCACCTCAAGTAGTTCTTGAAGAGCAGCCGATACAGCTGCAAAATCAGATTTTTGAACAGATTCATCCAAAGATTGCATCGGGTTTGCTAAGCGCTCATAAAAAGAACGATGTGTAAAATAACGAAACACTAAATAACTTCCCATAAAGAAAACACCTAGAAACATTGCATATAACGCCGTTGTAATATGATTATGTCCATCAAACCAATATACGAGAAATATAGCTAGTAGTTGAATTATAGTAAAGCAAATAAGTGGTATATGATCACGTATAAACAACCTTATCATTTTTCTATACCAGTATCCCAAGTAATATGCAATCTATATCCAACACTACGAATCGTTTCAATCGCACCTTCTATATGTAACGTTTGTAACTTTTTACGCACACGTGTTGTATTTACACTTAATGTATTATCATCAACATAAGATTCGCTATCCCATAATTTATTTAACAACACTTCCCTACTCACAACACGCGGATAATTTTTCATTAATGTCTCTAATAAAATAGCTTCGTTTCTCGTTATATCAATCTCTTCGTTTCTAAGTTTCAATACAAGTCTTTCAGGATATAAACAAAGGCCTTGTTGCTCAATCATTCGCTCTTCTAGTTTCGGTGCATAATCTCCATATGCACGTCTTAAATGACTACGAATTTTCGCCACTACAACTTCATAATGAAAAGGCTTCGGAATAAAATCATCGCCACCGTTTTCTAACGCCATAACTTGATCCATCGTACCTTCACGAGCCGAAATGAATAGTATCGGACATGTAGAAACACTACGAATTTGACGACACCAAAAGTAACCATCAAAACTCGGTAAATTAATATCTAATAAAACTAACTCTGGTTGTTCATCTAAAAAAATGTCTAATACATTTTGAAAGTCCGATACAATAACTCCTTGATAACCATATTTCGCAACATATGTTGATAATAGTTCTGCAATTTTCATATCGTCTTCTACAATCATAATTTTGACCATTATTGAACTCCTTTTTAATCCACAATCTCAAATATACTTATATAAAATAAATACTACCTCTTTTCACAAAATCCGTAAATTAAAAAAAGGATGCTTTTATACAAAAGTATCCTTCTTCTATTATTCTTACTTAATATGAAAGTTACTGCAATTAAAACCTAGCTTCTCCACATAATCCATACTTAGTTCCATTCGTGCCGTTTTAAGTGGATCCACAACTTGACAAACTTTTAAATCACCGGCAGCTGATGTGTGGCACATGAAATGCTCTCTTCTTTCGGTGCAGTACCAATTACACCAATTATTTGATTAATCAGAATTTGTAGTTCATTTGAAAACAAAACATGTTCATTATGTATTAAGACGATTTTTATTGTATTTTCATGTAGATCTTCACCCATTACGCCAAGGTTCACCCCTGTAGTTAAAACACCTTGCTCTGCAATTTTTATCTTTTCAATCGTTACAGCTAATATGTCACCAGGTTCTGCACCACTGATATATACAGGTCCAGTCGTCGGATTAATTCGGTTTCAATCAAATTCTTGAAACGCAACATCTTCAGAGTCAATTTGATTCTCAAAGCAATCATATGTTCCAAATATAAGACGACTCCCAATTTCTACTTCCATATGTTGCTTTGAAATAAACTTTGATTAAACATACCTCACAGACTCGTAATTTATGGTAAACAAGAAGAATTCATTTTGAAAAAAGATTGATCAAAATGAATTCTTATCTAACAAATTTAAGTTTCTATACTATAAAAAGTTTGGTCATTTTCTATCTTTATTCTTCAACAAACGCGCCCTTTTCTTGAACAACATGCATCGTATTATAATTTAGACATAAAGACAAAACCCTAAATTACGAAGTGTCTTATAACTCTTTGGTGTGCTCATACACTACCGATTGATACGTTTCCGGATTAATTCTCAAGAATTTCGTGTAACCTCTCAGCAAACTCTTTATGATGCACTGTGTTATAGCCCACATGGTTTCCTGGAAACTCTGCGAATTCTGTTCCGAGGTGTTCTGCCAAGTTGAATGCGCAATGGTAAGGAAAAAATTCTCGTGAAATACTTCCACCGGCTGGACGTACCTGTATCGATGCAGGTTTTAATGAGCGCTTTAATGCATCGATGTTTAAAGTATAGCTGAGAATTCCCGGGATTTCATACTCAGTGAAATAAATCGAATTGCCGAGTAGTCGCTTTGTTAGCATATCCTTCGATAGTCCGGAATTGCTATCATCGATATTTGACAATAACTTCATGACCTCACTTTTATGATTCCCTTTAAGGTCTTCCATGAAATTTATAGCCTGCTTCAACTCATTTTCAGGTAAAAGTTGTAATAAAACCGGTTCGTGTGGGATTAGTAACTGTACCTGCCCAGGATGGCGTATACACAAATCAAGTCCGATGACAGCACCAGAACTACTTCCGAATATATAAGCCGGTTCATTGGTCAAATTGGCTAGCAGCCGGTGAGCGTCTTCACTATGTGTTTGCACATGGTAATCCTCAGTTTTATTGACGAGATTGCTACGGGAATGACCACGACGATCGTAAGTAACAACGGTATACCATTTAGCAAGATGGTCGGCAATATTATGGAACTTGTCGGCATCACCACCCCCACCATGAATCAAAAGAAGAATTGGACCCGAGCCACGCACCTCATAATAGATGCTTGCTCCAATTACTTGCAATGTTCCGTTTTTTACTATACTCATTTGTACATCCTTCCTTTCTTTTGTCATCTCCCTTAACATTACATGATTGGTGAATGATATAAAATGCAGGAAATAACTAAGAAACAAATTCACCATAAGAAAAAGCAATGTGTGGCTTTAAAATAAAGTTTGATTAAAAATATTGTGTTAAACCGTATTCTATGTTGAATAAAAAGAAACCATTTTGAAAAAAGTTTAATCCAAATGGTTTCTTATCCAGCAGGTTTATGTTTTATAAAAAAGTTTGATCATATATTTACAATTCTTTGATTAAAGAGATACAGCATCGCAACTTTATTTCAAAACTACACCATACATGGTTTATTCTCTGATGACATCGCGTAAATAATATGGTCTTTATGAATTCGATACATAATACCTCTCCCTTTTATATTTATCTACTATTACTAATTAGTTCTTTTTATACAAGCTCCTCTTAAAATTAAATGTTATTTTTATGTAAAAAAGCACGCAGATTGTTTTATAACATACACTCTTTACTATAACAGAAAGGTGGTATCACTATGCCCCTTATTCCATACAACGAAAGTGATGTTGATTTACTAGCTCGATTAATTCGTGCTGAAGCTGAAGGCGAAGGTCGCCAAGGTGAGGAGTTAGTTGGATGCGTTGTAGTAAACCGTGTATTTTGTGATTGCTTAGATTTTAAACAACTCCGTACCGTACGAGACGCTGTATATCAAAGCCCCGGCGGATTTGAAGCAGTACAATATGGATATTTTTATCAACGCGCTCGTGAATCAGAAAAAGAAATCGCACGAAAAGTTTTACAAGGTCAATGGCGCTGGCCTGCACGATGGGCTCTTTGGTATTTCCGTCCAGTTGGAGCTTGTCCGCCTGAATGGTATAATCAGCCATTTGTAGGACAGTTTAAAAGCCATTGTTTTTATGAACCAAGTGGTGATGAATGTCCGAAAATGTATTCACGATAGTAAAATTTGCAACGCAAGTACTTAGAAATTTTGGTACTTGCGTTGCTTTTAACTGTGTTTTAGAAATCTAATAGTGTGATGAAATTTTCTATGCCTACTACATGTATTAATAATGGTATACGAGGACCATTTGATTGATTCATAATGAGCTTATATATAATAGTGAATAATTGTTTTTGATTTTCTTTCATTATTTTTTTATTTTCATGATGACAAATCGCATATAATTGCTCCATTAAGTTAGAGTAATCTTTATTAGAACGAAGTATTTTACGAACTTCTACTAGCCATTCTTTCTGCCTTTCATCTAATGTGTAGTAAAACTCTGCATTTTTCTCCTCATTTACCGCGATTAATTTTTCAGATTGAAAGTTTCTTATCCAATACTCTGCGCGATTACTTATCGCTCTCATTTCATCTAATGCATAGCTCCTATCTATTTTCTTTAATATCTCCTGTAAAATAGTTGAATCAAAATTTAATAATGGTAACGTTCCTGCTACTTGATTAAATTTCGGATATTCTTTAAACTCACTATCAACTTTAGAGATTTTAATTGCATCAAATAAATCTTCATTTTTGAGCGTTTTATTTTCATAACTATCTTTCAATCGCTCATACTCTGTATAATTACGAATCACATCTTCATCCAACCCAATATGAAAAGCAGCGCCTGGTTTGTATTTTGCAAACATAAAGAGAATTACTTCTGGTATATACACTTTCAATAAATTGCTTGGTGTAATACTATTCCCTAAAGAACTAGACATTTTTTCATGATTCCCTTTAATACCAATAAAATCGTAAGAAACGTAATGAGGCGCTTCTCGATTGAATATTTTCCTTGCAATTTCTTTTGATACATTATAACTACCTGTTTCTGATGAATGATCTCTTCCACCCGGTTCAAAAATAACATCCTCTATCATCCATCTCATCGGCCAATCGATTTTCCAGTTTAGTTTCATTTTATTTGTATTTAATACGGATAACTCTTTTTCATTTCCGCATTCACATTCATACCGGACTGTTTTTAATACTTCATCAAAATGTGTAATAGTTGTTGTATCTTTTCCACACCTCTCACAATATAATGTAGTTGGATAAAAATCGTTTCGCTCTTCTTCACTACACTCTCCAGTTTTAAAATCCATTAAAATATCATATATTTCTTTTCGTTTATACAAAGCCTCTAAAATATTTTCGTTATACCTTCCGCTTCTATATTCATCATGTTGATAAATAAATTCTACTTCAATTCCAAATGCTTGAAGCGATTTTTCAAACTCTTTTTCAAAATGCTCCGCATACGAGTTATGACATCCATACGGATCTGGAATATCACAGTATGGCATACCAATATACTTTGCAAAAGATGGATCAATATTTTTTGGAACTTTTCTAAACCTATCATAATCATCCCACGAAAATATAAAACGAGTCTTTTTCCCTAAATCTTGAAGTGCTCTTACTACGAAATAAGTCGTTACGATTTCACGAAAGTTCCCAATATGAACAGAACCTGACGGACTAATTCCAGATGCACAAACAAACATTTCTTTATTTGGATGTTTCCTAATTAATTCATGTGCTACTTCATACGCCCAATGCATATATTACTCACCTCAATTATTTTTTGTTTCTCATTTCCAGTTTTATGCAACAAAAAAACTCCCACCCCCAAGATTATTCATCTTGAGGACGAGAGTTGTTAGCTTCGCGGTACCACCTCAGTTTGTTAATATGTCACCATATTAACCTCTTCAGGTACGGCAAAATATGCTTATACCCTATCTCTATAACGGGAGAACCCGTCGCACCATCCCTAAATAAATTAGTTCCTTGCGCAGCTCCAAGTCTTTTTTCATTAAGATGTATACCGCTCTTTCTCAGCTACCAGAGCTCTCTGTACGTATTCTTTCTTAACTACTCTTCTCTTCTATGCCTTAAATATTAGTTTTTTAATATGATAATTTATAACACTTTTATTGTCAAACTTTTCCGAATCGAAATCGTAAAATTATCTAAAAAAATTCTTTATCGCTTCTAATTGAATTTTGTGGCTACACTCATCACAACAATATGCCCCTTTTGGTTTCTCTTTAAATCGCTTATATTTTTCACTGCCTTCGTAAACACGAAATATATTCTTACAAGAAAAGCAAACAATCTCATAAAACATCATATGCATTTTCCTCTCCTTGTTTATACACTTTTTTAATCACTTGAGAAGGTCATTTTTCTACAGTATAAATTTTAATATCCTTTGACTAAAAGGTTTACCTCTATTCTTATCGAATTATATTAATATCTTATAACGCGAGGTGAACATCTTGTTCAGTAATATAGAATTAGTTTTAGATGCTAAAGCAAGTTTAGCTGAAGGACCATGTTGGAATGGAAAAAAGCAACTTTTATATTGGGTTGATATTATGGAGAGAAAATTATGCATATATAATCCTACCGCTAATACGAACCGAGTAATTGTTCTCAATCAACAAATTGGCTGTGTTGTTCCATATTTAGAGGATGTACTACTCTTAGCTATGGAAAACGGCTTTTATTCTATTAATGTAAATACAGAAAAACTGACACATATTTTTGACCCTGAACCACATTTAATAGAAAATCGTTTCAATGATGGAAAATGTGATCCAGCTGGTCGTTTCTGGGCAGGTTCTACAGATACATACGGTATGAATGCTGCAGGTTCCTTGTATTGTTTACATCATAATTTAAGTGTAGAGAAAAAAGTTTCACATGTAAATACATCAAATGGAATTGCTTGGTCACCTGATCATACATACTTTTACTTTATAGATACACCTACTAAAAAAGTGGTTCGCTATCAATATAATATACGTACTGGAGACATTCATAATCCAAGTGATGTAATCAATTTCTCTGAAAATGATGGTCTACCTGATGGTATGACAATTGACGAAGAAGGTTGTTTATGGATTGCACATTGGGGAGGTTCAAAAATAACTAGATGGAATCCCTCTACTGGAGAACAAATATTAAGCATTCCAATTCCCGCGTTATATGTAACATCATGTACATTTGGTGGGCCTAATTTAACAGATTTATATGTTACAACAGCCAGAACAAGAATGAGTGATAACGAATTAAAAGAGTATCCACATGCTGGTGGTATTTTTCGAATTCAAACAAATGTTAAAGGCTGTCCCACCTATTCATTTTGCAATAAAAATATTGGAGCTGAAACAATGTGAACCGTATCGATTACATAAGACAAGAAGAAAAGAAATATCACGACCTTTGCTATGAACAATATAAACTGTTTGAAGCTGGCTCTTGGCTTTTCAAACCAGTTAAAACGGTTATGGACTTGATGAACCACTTTGACGGACAAAACAACTTGCAAGTACTTGACCTTGGCTCTGGCGTTGGGAGAAATAGCATTCCAATTGCAAAAAAAATAAAAAATACTAGCGGCACCGTTACATGTGTTGATTTACTTAATTCCGCTTTAACAAAGCTACAAATTTATAGCAAAGAACATGATGTATTCGAGGTTATAAAAACAGAAGAAGCAGCAATTGAAAACTATCATATTGACTCTAACGCTTATGATTATATCGTTGCAGTATCAAGTTTAGAACATGTCAGATCAGAAGAAGATTTTAAAAATGTACTCCACTCTATGAAAAGAGGTACAAAAAACGGCGGTATTAATTGTTTAATTATTAACTCTAACATACAAGAAATTGATTCAATAACGAATGAGGAATTAGAAGCTTTAATTGAAATTAATCTTTCAACCGAAGAAATGATAAGTACTTTAAAAAGCATTTATAAAGAATGGAAAGAACTAAAAGTTGAAATAAAAGAATTAGCTTATGATATTGTTCGAAATGAAAGACACATTCAATTAAAAACAAATGCTATATCGTTTGTAGTTCAGAAATAATCGTATAATAAAGATATGATTATTTCTCTCAGATTTATTTTTATTGCACGAAATTTGCAACTATAAATATTTATGAAACAAAAAATAAAAGAGCACTTGTTTCCGCAAGTGCTCTTTTGGGGATTTTGAGATACCCTATTAAAGAAAGTTAAGGTTACTTAAAGTTAATAGGTACTTCTATTATATGCTTGTCCTTTTTATTTGTGCATAATCAATATATAAACATCTTTAATCATTCTTAATAACTTTTAATTATAGTTCTCTCTTACATTTTATCGTAAAAAAATTGATTGAAGGTTTATTTACCACGTTCTTATTTGGTTCATCAATTTCCGAAACTTGTACTAATCCATATTGATTAAAATCTCGTTTTATAGATTCAGAATCATAGAAGAACATTTTTACGCCTTCCATTATTTCATAATAGTCTTGCTCCAGCTGTTTTCCTTTTCCGTACATTGGGGCTTTTTGAGAAACAGTTGTAAAAACCATATATCCGCCTGGTTTTAACTGATTATAACAATCTTCAATAAATTTCTCTCTTTCCTGTTCATTCAACAAATGAAGAAGTGCATGACTAAATATCCCATCATACAGTTTGTTATTAAAAGGCATCTCATTTACTGAACCGTGATACATACTAACATCTTCTAGTCCATTTTGCTTTGCTAAATCAATGGCTGTTTTTGAAATTTCAATACCTGTTACATTTATACCATTATCGATAAAAACCTTTGCATTTCTTCCATATCCAATACCCGGAATTAATATGTCTTTAACGTTCTTTTCAAGAAAAAAATCTTTTGTCAAAATTGCAGATTCTGTAGGTTCAAATCCCCACATCGTTTTTTTCTCAGCAAAGCTTGATTCCCAAAATTCCATTATGTTTCTATCTCCTTATTTTCAATCCATTTTAGTATTAAATTAAAGGCAAGTTTTTTGTGTTGTTGTTATATGGTGTTGTTGCTATATAGTTTTTTCTTCTATTCATACCACTTACCTTATTCATCTTGGCTCTATTGAATATAGCATAATAATAAGCATATATCTAATATAAAGATTGGTGTAAAAGCCGCTCTTTTTATTAACCCTTTATCATTCTAAATGAATTTTAATTAAACTTTTTTATGAAAATCAAAACTTACATATACTAAAAATAGATCTATTTAGCTCAATCTTTTTTCAATAAGGATTTGATGATCTATCTTCTATTTTCAAAAAAATAAAAAGCACCCGAATGGATGCGTATAGATTAAACTTATTCATTATTACTTTTTCCACTTTCATCATCAACTGATTTGGAGTCTAACACGCTGCCTATATCCGGCGGTAAAGTTAACTCTATACCAGCTACTGGTTGATTATCTTCATTAAACCATTGTTTCTTAAATTTAATCAATTCTTTATTTTTCTTATTTTCATCCATGTTATCCCCCCTTTTATGTATGATATTAAACACTTTACTTAATATGTACATTGAGAAAGATAATATACTATTTGTACATAATGAAAGAGCAAAAACCATTCTCTGTTTACCCAAGCCATTGTACCTATTAAAAAAATCCCCGTACATGTTACTCCGCGCTCTGTTATCATATTAGTGTCGAAACATAAGTGGCCAATGCGATAAGTATCTGGTCATTTTGTTTATTATTCAAATGAAGAAATTGTTTATCAAAATAAACCTTCAGTAAAGGAATTTTTTGCAGAAAAACAATTTAAGGAGATAAAAGAGTATATAGGTTTATCTGTGGAACAGTACCGTATCGCTAATATTGGTTTACATCCAGCTATCGCTCAGTACAATGGGTTCTATACACTTGACACATACAACAATTTTTATCCTCTATCTTACAAATATGAATTCCGAAAAATAAAACGATTCGTACGTATTTTGACGAATGGGGTGTCCGTTGTTATATTTTCACCGATGAACTTGGAAAACACTATATGTTTAAGAAAAATTCGAAAAAACGTTTAAAAAATGTAGAGCTAAATATAGATCATTTCAAAAAAATGGGTTGTCGTTACATATTTTCTGCTGTCCCTATTGAAAATGCAGTGAAAAACAATTTATCCATCGAGAAAATATTTATATCAAAGACATCCGCTTGGAAAATTTATTTATATAAAGCAATATAGATAAGTACATTAGATTACATCTCTCGATATAAATTTATAAAAAACCAAACCAATATTTAACTACAATATTTGTTTGGTTTTTACTATTTTGTATGAAATTGAACTACTCACCACATTCCCAACTACCCTTAAACACTTTTTAACTTTTTTAATAACTATATCCTCTTTGCCACTGTCCTTGAAAACCTTGGCCTTGTGGGAGCAAAAACTGAACAGGTGCACCTGAAAGTTGAGAACCTGAAACTTGCGTAACCCCAACTACTGCATTACCACCAATTCCAGAAGGAAACACTATTGTAACCATTTCTTGACCGGTTTGAGTAAAAGTAACTCTATGAATAAAAACACGTGTACCAGCCTGAAGAGTTTGCCCATTAGGTAATGTAACAGGTTGTGGAATAGTAAATAATTGACCCACTAAATTTTGAAATTGTTGTTGACGAAAATCCTCTACATAACCATATTCAGAAGTATTTTGATAATACATAGCCACCCAACCTCTCTTTATTTAAATTTACATGTTATATTTACCTATATATTCGGTAGGCTTTTTCTATGTCTAGACAAATCACCTAAATTTAATATAAAAAATTTTTGATACACTTCAAAAATAAGTATTTTTATAAGAAGTTATTAATATTATTAACTAATTGAAATTATTAATTTCTAACACATATATATCCTATTCTATTTAACCTAACATTCAATCGACCAATAACCTCTAAATTTTCATTTTCACAATCGATCCCTTTCTTTTTCTTATTCACCGTAATCATTTGTTTATCCCTTGAAGTTCTTTCATAAAAGCTTTCTATGTTACTCCAACCTTTCCTTTGTATTAACTCTAAATTATATTGTCCTCATTGTATAGTTGTTATAAAAAAATTCAAAAGTTATTGCTATCGGATTCAAAAGGATACTCACCTTTCTTCAAGGTATTGCAATATTTACGCTCAGTACTTGTAGCAATCCCTAAGTTTTTAGCCACCTCAGCAAATTTTGTCCTCGTCCTATTGTAAGCTGTTCTTCAGTTATTATATAGTTTATCCCTTCCAAAAAAAGTAAAATATTTTACAATTTTCAAGAAGAGTCTATAAATATCTTTTGAAACTCCTATTAAAAATTTGTCATAAAAAAGATTTAATTTTGTTTATAGGAAACAAAATTAAATCTTAATCTAGATAAGAAATACATCTCAAAGCTCTAATATGATTACTAACCATGAAGTCATTTAATTAATCAAAAATTCAATAAATTACCATTAAATACATCATAAAATTACCAATCATTATCTGTTTTTTTACCTTCTTCAAAGGAAATAGACTCTTTACTTACAAATTTTAATGAATCACTTTTTAAATCTAATGAATAGATACTTAAAACCCAAGGTAAGTCTTCCATATAATATTTAACAACTACCATTCTCCAATTATTATTGCACTACAAAAAAAGCTACTATTTTTCGACTCACAACAACCCTCCTTATTTGCATTATTCTTTTTTAAATTGAAAATTTAGACGTTCAGCTTGTTTGATTTCCTCCATTACTTTACGAATTCCTTCTTCAATCCTATCTTCCTTTACATTCGATACGTTCAACTTTAATAGTCTTTGTTTCGGAAAACCTCTCACATAATTCTTATCAATCGTATCAATACTGATTTGCATTTCACTTAGTCTTTGTATCAACATGTCCGAAATACTTGTTTTATGTACTTCTAAACAAGTATGGATTCCAATTGTATTTTGCTTTTTATGTGTGAATAAATGCGGGTTTTCACTATACATTCTTTCTAATACTTCTGCTAGTTTTTTAGATCTATCATTATAGGAAGATTTAATTTTGTTTTTATGACGTTCAAACATACCACTCTTTATATAAATTTCTAAAGCCGCTTGAGAAATCATCGGACTATCAATATCTAGTATTTTTTTGTATGTATAGAAAGCATTTGCAATGGATGGTGGGATGACCGCAACTCCAACCCGTAAACCTGGAAAAATAATCTTCGAATAACTTTTCAAATATATGACATGACTACAATTATCCAAGCTATATAACGGATCTGCTTTTGAATCAGTTTCTAAATCTGCTAAATAATCATCTTCCACTATAAATACATTGTATTTCTTAGCCAATAGTGTGATTTTTTCTTTCTCATCTTTAGAATAAGACGTTCCAAGCGGATGATGATATCTCGGTATCGTATAGAAGAATTTTATTTTTCCAGTTTGAAATATTTGCTCCAATTCATTCAAATCGATACCTTCATTCGTACGTTTAATACCGATTACAGGAACTTTATTTATTTCTAGATAATCAATATATAGATGATATGTTGGTTGTTCAATTAATACCGTTTCATTTCCATTCGGAAATGGTATAGAAGTTAATATTGCAAGTGCCTGCTGCACACCTGACGTTATAAAAATATTGTCTTCTTTCGTGAACACTTGATAATTTGCCAACTGTTTTTGAATGACTGGAATTAAAGATGGTAACCCTTTCGGTGTTCCGTATACAAATAAATCATTTTTATACGTATCAATAGCCTTATTAATACAATGTTGAAAATCTAAATACGGAAAAACATCTGGATCTGGTGCTGAGGAGGCAAAATCAATTATCTCGTTATTTTCTATAGTACTCTCTGATTTTTTAACAACGTAGTATCCACTTTGAGGGACAGAATATATAATGTGACGCTTTTCTAATTCATGAAGAGCACGTATAACTGTTGCCTTATTACATTCGTATTGCGTAACGAGTGACCGTATAGACGGTAATTTCTTTCCTTCTCTTATTTCTCCATTTTGAATCATATTTTCTATGTCATTTAAAATATGTAAATACTTATACATCTTACACCTCCTTCAGTAATTCTATATTTAATTATATCGATTTTTCATTCATATAGCATTCATTCCTCAATTAGTTAATTTTCCGATCATCTATATCGTAAATCCCAATAGCATATGAATCATTTTCAATCCATTTCTTTACTGCTTCTGTTTTAAGTACCCCTTCAACTTCTTTTTCTATTTTCTGTCCAAGTTCTCTCGCCCCTACTTCATCATCGCTAATCTTAGTTTTTATATCAATGGTAACAGGTTGATTCTTTTTATAATTTATTTGCTGAATACCAAACCCTTCATATCCATTTTTTCTGAATACGTCATCAAATATATGTCCAAAAACTTGATTCCATCTACTCTCTGCCTTTACAACTTCTCTATTTCTTTGAGTTATATTGATTTTATAAGACGTTACACCTTGTATCACCAATCTTTTATTAATATCATTTTTTATTTCGTTACTATCTTCGCTATCAGCAATCTCTAAATCTAATATTCTTTCTTTTTCATCTCTTATAGCAGCACTAAAAAAAGATTCCTCCTTTACCGCAGCTGTAGCAATATCTATCACTATAGACTCTTCACTTTTAGCATCTTCAATGTCATTCTCACAGGCACATAATAAAGCAAGTGGAAATAAAAATACAAGTAACTTCTTTTCCTTTCTCATGCAGCACCCCTCCATATATTTTCATTTACGATAAACTTTTTACTTTGACATATAAATACCTTCTTTAATTATTAAATTTAACATTATTTCACATTTACCCCACTTAACAAGGGAATTACAATTAATAAATAGAATATCTCTATGAATAAATAAAAAGTGAGGGATATATAATGCAACGTGTAAATACGATTGATATTAGTAATGTACTACAATTGGAAAAAACTCTTTCGACTTTATTAAATAAAATGATTTCTTCAAAACTAGACCTTGAAAATTGGTTAAAAGAGCAGTCAAAAGTAATTTGGGACATCGAAGAACAATTAAGATCACATTACATCGCCTTTCAATGTAATACGGATGATGAAGAAATAAAGGATACTTTTGAACATGATCAACAATTTGTAAAGCCACTTTTAAAGCGGTACCAAAATTTATTGGATAGTAAATATTTAGAGTCACCTTTTCGAATGGAATTAGATTCTAACGTATATGGTTTATTAGATACAAAAATAAAAAATGCTCAAAAGTTATTTTGTGAGGAAAATATCGAATTAGAAATAAAGGAAGACAAATTAGTCACAGAGTACTTTGAAATCACTGGAGGATTAAGTGGAATTTGGGACGGAGAAGAAAAAACGATAACAGAATTACAATCCTATTTACAAGATTCGAATCGTGACACCCGTAAAAAGGCAAAAACCATTATTTCTGAACAATTTTTATCTGTTGAAAAAGAACTCCAAAACATATTAAATCAATTAATTGAAATTCGCCATCAAAAAGCAAAAAATATTCAACTAGAGAATTATCGCGATTATATGTTCAAAAAATACGAGCGTTTTGATTATTCAGCGAAAGATTGCTATGAACTAGCTGAATCCATACGTAAGTATGTTGTGCCTCTTAAAGATAAAATATTGCTTGAGAAAAAAGATAAACTGCAATTGGATACGCTTTGCCCGTGGGATGTATCAGCTGTAACTCCAGATCAAAAAGTACTTAAACCTATTGCAAATGAAAATGATTTAATTGAAAAGAGCACTCATATCTTTAATAAACTAGATGTTGAATTTTCAGCACTTTTAAACCGAATGTATAAACACAATTGTCTTGATTTAACAAGCCGCAAAGGAAAAGCAGCTGGTGGCTTTTGTGAGTACTTACCAGCTTCACAATTATCTTATATTTTTATGAACTTAAATTATACACAAGATGATATTGTCACTTTTATACATGAAATGGGTCATAGTATTCATAACGAACTCATAAAACCATTAAAATTACGACAGTATATAGAAATTCCAGCTGAAACAGCTGAGCTAGCCAGTATGACAATGGAGTTATTCTCGCT
This sequence comes from Bacillus cereus group sp. MYBKT14-1, assembly GCF_051915185.1. Classification (NCBI taxonomy): domain Bacteria; kingdom Bacillati; phylum Bacillota; class Bacilli; order Caryophanales; family Bacillaceae; genus Bacillus; species Bacillus cereus group sp. MYBKT14-1. The sequence goes on from NZ_JBQAEF010000012.1 coordinate 45,154, forward strand.
TAATTATTGGGATACCTTCTATACAGACAAAAAAGATTTAAAACAAGCAAAAATTAACTTCTTTAAAGATGTTATTTCATATTTACCTATTATGCTTATTGTCGATCAATTTCAACACTGGCTGTATGAAAATCCAAGTCATACTTCTGAAGAAAGAAATGAAAAATACTTACAACTTCAAAAACATTATCAGTCTAGCGTCATACATATTGATGGCTACGAAAACTGGATAGCAACGAGTTGGCTACCTGTACTCCATATTTTTGAAGTACCATTTTATTATATTGAATATGCGATCGCCCAACTTGGTGCATTACAAATGTATAAACAATATAAAGAGGATCCTAAGCAAGCGCTAGAAAATTATAAAAAGGCATTATCACTAGGAAGCTCGCAATCTATAAAAGAAGTGTATGATGCAGCCGGTATTCGTTTTGATTTTTCTGGTGAAACAATTAAAGAACTAATGCTATTTGTAGAAAAAGAATTAGAATTACTTGAGCAATTATAAGAAGAAAGCTGCACCTATATTTTGGGTGTAGCTTTCTTCTTTATTTTATTAATCAGCTCTATGTACTGAGTATCTCCATATCCGATTGTTGGAAAAAGATAAAACAACTTTATTAATAATTCACGAGTTGATAAATCTTTATTTTTAGAGATGAATTTCATTACTGCATTATCTTCTGTTAACATTTCTAAAAATAAGTCTATAGCCTGATACATTACAGGTGGTACTTTATGAGAGGTCTTTTTATGGTTTACTAATACTTCATTGTATATAGAAGAATAATTCCCCAATTCAAGTTCAATTTGATTTACTTTAAATTCATCCTCTCTAAAGCTATTTAAGTATACCTTCCCTTCATAAACAGACTGTTCAAGGTGAGAAAGTATGGTAAGTAGGTTCATTTGGCAAAACATATCTTCACCAAACCATAAAACAATACATTTGTACTTTTTTATAAAAAGTTTTTTTAATGGATCTATAACCTTTTTTGTATAACTTTCTACTGAACTGTTATGTCCCACTGCCCTTACCTTAATAAATTCTTCATCAAAAACTCGTGTAGTAACTCGGTTTACACACATCGCTTCATTAAATGGTGCATAATCAGAATCACCCATTAGCTTTTCGTTTTTAAATTCTTCATACATAACTTGACCATTTAATATGTTAAGTACCTCTTTATCAAATAGCTCACTCTTCCTATCTCGTAACTGTTCAACCTCTATTTTTCTAGAAATATTCATATTAAACGCCCCTTCTTTATTTAAATTTAGTTTAACAAATGATTGAATAGGCATTTTGTTAAGTTGGTATTCTCTTGGATTCATTCCAAAAACATTTTTACATATTCGATTTAGCCGTTCCTATTTATAGTGCGATATAATATCTATTTTCTGGAAATGGGAATATCGTTGACTATGAGTATTCTATTACAAAAACACTATTTGAAGGCTACCAAGAGGAAAATGAACTACCAAAAGAGATGATAGACAAGTTTCCATTATTTATCAAATTAAAGGGGATTTTTGAATATAGCTTTTTCATTATTTCCCCTGCGTTTATAACGCTTCTTTAATGATGTTTATAATGTTTTGTTTCGTTTGACTTAAATAATTGTTATTTTTAGTAGAAATTAATATACCAATCAGGATTTTAGAATTAAAGTCCTTAATCTTAAAAGATAGTATTTCTTCATTCAAAATTGTACCTTTCGGGATAATTCCTATCGCATTTTCAAAAAGCATTTCTGGAATGAGGTTTAAAGCACTACAATTGTAAATTCTTTTAAAAAATAAATTGTTTTCCGCCAAGAAAGAACTTACAGATTGATAGGAATAACAATTACTTTCTCCTACAATAACTGGATAATCTATAATATCAAATGCTTCAACGGATTCTTTTTGTAACAAAGGATGCTTGGGATTATTCACTATAAATTCAATCTGTTCATCACATATTGGGATGAATTTTACCTTTGATTTATTTTCATTATTTCCGCACACCGCAAAATCAATCTTATTATGTTCTATCATTTCTGATAAAAGTGCTGTATTTCCCACTACAAAATCACAATGTATATATGGTTTTTCAGCATTTAAAAACTTTAATATTATTGGTATTAACCTTTTAGCAACGGATTCTAATAGGCCTATTCTCAAACTTCCTTTCTCTTCATTACTAATACGTTGTGCTTGAGTTATAGAATATTCCCAATGTGTTAATAAGTTTTCTACTTCCTCTGCAAAAAGTTTTCCTTCTTCTGTTAATCTTGCATCCCATCCTCTTTCAAATAACAGAAAACCAATTTCATTTTCCAGCTTTTTTATATGTGTTGTTACTGTTGATTGTGCATAGTTTAATTTTTTAGCAGCTTGTGAAAACGTACCTTCTTCAATAATTTTTTTAAATGTAAGTAACTCTTTTATTTCCATTTCATACACCACCTTCATCGATTTTATTGATAATCAGTTAATATATTTTCAATTATACAAATGGAAATATTGGAAGTAAAATGAAATAAAAAGGAAAGGAGTCATCTACTATGCCATTTGTCACTGTTTATCATCCTGAAAAATTATCCGATAATAAGTTATTAAAAAATGTAAGCAATCAAATTCACCATTCGTTAATTGAACATTTCAATATTCCTGAAAATGATTATTTTCAAATGTTTTTACCTTATCCTTCTCATCAATTTTTTTATAATTCATCTTATCTTTTAAAAGGTTCGTTAAAACGATCCAATAATATGATTTATATTTCTATTACATGTGGACCTGGAAGAACAATTAATCAAAAAAAAGATTTATATAAAGCTATAGCCACTAGTACGGCTAATATTTTACAAATCTCTACTGCTGATGTTTTCATTACACTACACGAGACACCTATGGAGAATTGGTCATTTGGTCAAGGAATAGCTCAAATGTTAAATCAACATAATAACTAGACTTTAATTTTCCTTAAAACAAAATAAACTTACCGCTTTCTATAACTATATAGAAAGCGGTAAGTTTATTTTACTAGGAATATCGGAATGAAACTCTGGTGTATACACAATAGAAAATGTATATCCCTGCTCAATAAATGATACTTCATTATGTTTACATTCAAAGGGAATATTATTTTTCTTAAAGTTATTTTGGATGCGCCGTAAAAATGCTGGATTCGGTGTTCCAAAAGAAACGTGTACTTTCGGTGGTAAAGCTTTCATCGCGATTGGAATCCAAGGTCGCTGCCACCAAGTTGCGACAACATAAGCAGTGCCACCAACTACAAAGTTAAAAATATCCCCGTCTTCCATCGTTTTCATATTTAAATTTGATTTCAGCCATTCCGTAAAAATAGGTACACTTTTAACAGGAAGACCAATTTCCCTTACATATAAAATGTTTAAAGGTGACTGCGGTACTAATACATCTTCTTTAACATAACTATGCGCGATAATTTCGAGTAGATTTCCATCTCCGTCTTTAAAGTATAAATTGAATCGACCATCCTCTTCATCAATTATATGACCATCTTTCCATTTCACAACGAGTAATCCAGACTCCTCAAGCCATCTTGCTGTTTCATGAAATTTTGAATATGGGATTTCAAAAGCAAAGTGCGCAGGTGCAATTGGTTCATACACTTCTTGAAAAATAATTGTTGTATAAGGTGTTACTTCAAATTGAATGAAGGATGCTGTTTCTTTTTTTATCGGAAAAGATAATATGTCCTTATAAACTTGTTTTACCCCTTCTATGGAAACCGTTTGTAGTTTTATATCTGATATATGTGTAATCACTTTACATTCCCCCTCATTTCTTATTATCTATTCGTATTGTATTACACTTATAAATAGATAAAATCAAACGGAAGGATGGATTTTTCATACAGAAACTACAACTTTAGTATGAATATGTTAGCTCCAATTATTTTTTATTTCTGCTATAACAATTTCTGGTTTATCCCAGTGCAACATGTGGGTAGTATCAGGAATTACTTTTACTATACTGTCAGTTTTCTCTTTGAAAACATTTACTGTCTTATCTCTATAATCCGCCCAAACTTGTGGAACTGTAGCTCGAAGTAATACAATATTAGCCGGCAGCTTCTCATATATATCTATCGTTTCATCTTTATGCATACCTCTTATTATATTACTAGCTGTATTCCCCCTGGCATGCCACCATACTTTATTATCCCTTTCGATCCCTAGGTCCTTTACAGCAACTTCTAACAATGAAGACCACCTAGTATAAGCTTCTTTTTCACTTTTGAAAAAGTCGTCCCAATTATTAAAAACGTATTCATCAAAGTCCTTTTCATAATAAGCAATTTCTTCTTCCAACGTTTCTTCTTGAAGCCTTTTTGTTTGATATCCACCATCAATAAGGATACTTCCTTGTACTTTTTCTGGATGATTTAACAAATAAAATAACGCTACAAAACTTCCCCATGAATGTGATAGAAAATAGAAGTATTCGATTCTCAATTCATTTATTATTTCATTTAACCAATTTGCTAAATTCTGCATCTCATAATCTTCGGTTCTTTCAAATGGCGGTGTTTTACCATGTCCAGGTGCATCAACGGAGATAAATCTATACTCTTCTTTTAATTCCTCAGCAATTTCTATAAAACTTAAACTCGTACTACCTAATCCATGTAAACAAAAGATAACGGGCTTGTCATTATTCCCCCATTCAGTAATATGTACATTTATTTTTTCATTGCTAATATAATATCGTTTCAAAACATTTATCCTCCATATTTTGATTTTTTAATTTACACTTTATTTATTTCTATTATTTTCAAGTATTTCCTGTATTCTTTTCCACACAAAAAGCTGCTTTTCTTTAAATGAAAAGCAGCTTTTACACTAAAATATATTATAATTTAACAGCGATAATCATAAATCTTTTTGAATTCGTACGAATCCCTTTTTCAGAACTATTCGTTTCAATGAACTTTTGTAAAATAGTAAAATCCTCTTCCTCTTCTCCAAATCTAGGAATAATAGGCGTATGTTTTAATAAGAAAATAAGATCTTCAGGCGTACTGTAATAATCAGTAACATCATATTCACGTACTTGCACGAGATCAAATCCTGCACTAATAAGTTCATCCATATACTTTTCTTTTAAAGTGCCATCTCGTTCACCTAAGCATTGTCCTCTGCCAAATGCTTCTTTCAGGTTTAATTTATCATTCTCACTTACTTGTTGCGTTAAGAAAAAAGCACCTTGTTTCATTACTTTTGCTAACTCAGATGCTATAAACGGTGCGTGACAACTAGAAGCGATATCAAAATGGGCAAGCGGAAACGTTAACGCTTCAGAATCCATTTGAAAAAACTCAACGTTTTGTACACCTGATAATTTTAAGTTGGAATGTGCCGTTTTAATCATGCCATTAGAATTATCAATTCCAATTAACAATTTAGCTGAGGATGCTATGTTAAGTACATTTTCTCCTCCACCTGTACCAACATCAAGTAAAATATGTGATGGTTTACACCTTTCTTTTACCTCACTATAAAAGTCCCATGTATCTCCTACAGTTTCACATTTTATTTTGCTAAAATCCCATCCATTTAATCTTCCTACTTTATCATAGAAGCTTTTATACTCTAATTCGTTCATCTTATTACTTCCCCTTTGTAAAAATAAATTAAATATGTATAATAACCTACGACACTCCTTAATTATATATTATAAAATACAAATTATTAAAACAATATTTCCCTTCACACCACAATAAGTTTACATAACATTTTTATGGTTTATCTTTATCTATATATTCTAAATGCCCTCTTCCCCAACTACACATACTATCAAAAACAGTACTGACTGTTTTTCCATGTTCAGTTAAGCTATATTCTACTTTAGGTGGTATTTCTTGATAAATTTCGCGTTTTATTAGTTGATCTTGCTCTAATTAACGTAATTGCTTTGCTAACGTCCCTTGAGATATATCTGGTATTAATCTCTTTAATTCACCAAAACGTTTCGTTCCATCTGTTAGCAAAATAAACAAAATGAGCGGCTTCCATTTCCCACCGATTATTTGTAATGTTGCTATTACCCCTTTTAACTTCGGTTCTTGTAAATCCATTTTTCTCACCTCTCCTCAGATATCATAAAGTGAAACTTTAATCAGTGGGGGTTTTGTTCATCCCACACTGATTATTAGTTGAACCAATCGGGCTTTTACGGGCAGTTGATCTCTTACCTAACTTCCTTGCATTTTCCTAACTTTGAGGTGAGAGTTTTACTGCCCGTTAATGCGGGATAAACCATATTTAGAAATTTTTCGTATTACTTATCCGCATAAATAGCAATTAGTACGAAATTTGCGACTATGTACATATAAAGTGCGTACTTTTCACTTGCTCCCTTTTAGCAAATAATAAAAGCATAGCACAGTTATATTCTAAAGTTTTTTATTAAAGGAGTGGCTAAAATATGTCTATTACTACATTAAAAGATAATCGTATTGTTATCATTGGTGGGAGTTCTGGTATTGGATTCGCAACGGCAAAACAAGCAATTGAACAAGGAGCACATGTTATTATTGCAGGGCGTTCGAAAGAAAAATTAAAGATTGCTAAAAAATTAATAAATAGCAATCGTCTCCAAACTTACGTATTGGATAATCAAAATAAAGAGCAATTACAAAATTTTTTCAAGACAGTTGGGAACTTTGATCATTTATTCACACCGGGAGCCTCTTACACACTTGGACCAATTACCTCTACAGAGGAAATTGCTGAAAGTAGCTTCATCGGAAAGTTTTGGCCTCAATATTATGCCGTAAAATATGCAATTCCTTTTCTTTCAAACTCTGGATCGATTGTGTTAATGTCTGGTGCATTTAGTCAAAGACCACTTAAAGGCGCACCTGCCTATGGAGCTTGCAATGGTGCTATTGAAAGTTTAGGGAAAGCTTTAGCTGTTGAATTAGCTCCTTTAAGAGTTAATGTTGTTTCTCCTGGAACAATACAAAGAGAAAATGAACAAAATGAAAATAGACTAGTTGCTTACGAAGCTTATAAATCTCTTTCACTTGTACAGCGAGCTGGATATAATGATGAAATTGCACATACTGTCCTATATTTAATGCAAAATAGTTTTACTACGGGTAATGTATTATTTCCTGATGGAGGGTACACATACCATTAATTATTAAAAATTTAATGCCTCCTTGTATTAACTAGTATTAAGGAGGCTATTATTAACTAAAAAAGGGATATATTAATGTAGGATCTTCTTTCAAAAGTTCTGCTAACAACAATAATTGCGGAAAAGGTCATAAGATTAACTCTTTATCCAGCAACCCCTTTTGTTCTCGAATCATTCCGCCTCCTCGCATAAAAACCGCCCTAATTTCTATTCCCTACAATTTTATATAAAATCAATATTATAAAGTAGGATTCAACAACTTCTTACAGAATTCTATATTTAATACGTATTGGACGGATTATTTTCAAATTCCTCTATAAAAAAGGGAGGTCATACAATTGTGAAATTTGTACAAGAACGAAGATTAACTGTCAAGACAACTTTTTCAAAAGAATACAAGATTTTTATTTTTGGTTTACTCATTTCACGAATCGGGGATTCATTATATACTTTTGCACTGCCTTGGATTGCCTATCAATTAACTGGTTCAGCTGTAATTATGAGTTCTTTATTTGCTGTTAACGTATTGCCAATCGTTTTATTTGGTCCTTTAGTTGGTGTAATAATTGATCGTTATGATCGAAAAAGGTTACTTTTGGTAGCGGATATTAGCAATATTATTTTAGTAAGTCTTGTTCCAATACTACATTCATTACATCTATTAGAAATCTGGCATTTATACATAATTACTTTTATGTTAGCAGTTATGTCCATGCTTTTTGATGTAACAACAGTTACAGTCATTCCACACATCGCAGGTGCATCATTAACGAAGGCTAATTCTTTATATCAAATGGTTAATCAATTGGCTAGTTTGTTTGGTCCAATCATAGCTGGGCTTTTCATATCTTTTATTGGCGGCTTTCAAGTACTTTGGATTAATGTTCTTTCATTTATTGCTACATTAATTGCTGTGATTATATTACCTTCTATGAAAAACTTAAATAAAAAGAATACTGATAAAAAAACATTGCAAAATGTACTAAATGATTTGTTTGATGGATTTAAATGGCTGAAAAATGATCGGTTAAATATAGCTTTGTCACTTCAAGCAATGGTAGGTAACTTTGGAGCAAGTGCTGTTTTAGGTATACTTATGTATTATTTATTATCGACATTAAATCTTACCTCCGCACAAAGTGGCTATAATTATACTTTAATAGGAATAGGTGGGCTTTTAGGAAGCTTAATTGCCGTTCCTTTAGAAAAGAAATTTCGACGTGGTGTACTTATTCCTTTACTCCTATTTTTGGGAGCGCTTGGATTAACATTTGCTTTGTGGAGTACATATTGGCTCGCTCCCGGAATTGCTTTCGGAATCGCGATGACATGTAATATCACATGGAATACGATTGTTACATCAATTCGGCAGGAAACTGTTCCATCCAATTTGCAAGGACGCGTTTTAGGTTTTTCTCGTGTACTTACACGATTATCTATGCCATTGGGGGCATTAGTAGGTGGAATTATTTCAGCCTACAATCCTGTATTTATATTTGCTTTAGCTGCTTTTACTAAAATAATTGAAGTATTTATTGCCTTATGTAGTCCGATACGAAAACTGTAAAGAGGAAAAATTATATATTTTGAGATATTAATAAAATAAAAAAGGCATAAAACATGCCTTTTTTATTACTTATTTGTTTATTGGATAACAAACTTCTGTAACCCACTTATTAGGATCCGATTCCATCGCTGGGCTCACATGATAAATATTAAACATCAGGCCTGCTAATTTGTAACCTTCTGTCTCAATCCACTTTGCCGCAGCCTCATTTACAGCTGTCATCTGTTCATAACTTCCATTAACTGTTATAGAAGCTACATTAGTCGATTCCATATTTTTAAATGTAACGTCTTTTGTATTTTCGTGCTTACCTAGAATACTTAGCTGTATTTCTATATCTACATCATTTTCTTTGTATTCACGATCATGGAAAACCGCAATACTATAACTCGGTTGGGCAATACTAATATTTTTCATTTGAATTTCTTGCATTAATACACTCCATAAATCACCTTCGCAATTATACGATGGAATAATCTTTCTAACACTAGCTACAGTTCTTTCTGGAATTTCTTTTATTGAAACATGATAATTCATCTCAACAACATCCTCTCTCATCGTTTTCATTGAGTCTTCGAGGAGACGTAATTGTTTTTGGAGGTTATTCATATCTTCTTTAATTTGAGCACTACGATTTAAAAATTGCTCTTTTATGGTATCTATATTATCGCATTCTATTATTTCTTTGATGGTAGCAATATTAAACCCCATAGCTTTTAACGTTTGAATTTGATTTACTTGTTTTAATTGGTCTGCTGAATAAAATCGATATCCACTCTGCTCATCGACTTTTACTGGTTGTAGTAATTCCACTTTATCGTAGTGTCTCAACATTCGTATACTAATGGAAGATAGTTTTGAAAAATCCCCTATTTTAAACATGATTTCCTCCTATAAGTTACATCTACTTTGAAGCTCAACTTTATCTTAAACAATGACATTGTGTGAGGGTCAACTGTTTATAACGTTTGAATTATATTTCTTTAATTATTTACCCTTATACACTCTTCTGTCTTATACCTATAAAGATTGATAATAATCCGTTCACAGCTAATAAAATTACTATAATACTTGTAAGTAAACCTACATCTGCCGCAAATATTTTTATCGTACGCCATGGTGAGCTTGTACAATAAGTAAGAAGTGGGATGAAAATAATAGATAATAGTAGGAATAGAGTCCCTACGAATAACCAAGTTAATTTTTTTACAGTTTTCTTATGTTTATATTTTTTAATTAACATAATTGATGAAATGAAAAGCGCGAGTATAACTGTAGACATAACAATTTGTGTAAATGGTATGCTTTTATGGGGATCAACCGGTTCTTCTTCATTCAAAATATTAATAATCCCCTTTTTTAATACTGAAAGTGCTGGTTCTTCTAATACATGATTTTTATTTGTTAAAATCACACCACCCCAGCCACTTTTATTTAAAGTAAATATTTCTGTACGAGCATCGGGCGTTGATCCTGAATGCCAAATCATCGTTTCGCTTTCATTTATACTTGTTGTTCTTAATCCAAAACCATAGCTTTTTTCTGAATTTATGTTATAAAGTGGTGTAAGATAAAGGTCGATGTTTTCTTTCTTTAAAAATTGAGTATCTTCTTGTCGATTCAAAAACATAATAAATTGAATCATATCTTCCAAATTTGCGGTAATATAACCATACGGTGCCCCGGCATTATCATAGGACACTACACTTTTTCTTGGTATGCCAAACCATGACTGATAACCTGTTAAATAGCCTTTTTCATATGCAGTTTCTTTACTTGCTGCCGCACCATTCATATTTAATAGCTGAAAAACATGTTTTTCCATATATGAGGAATATGTATCATTTGTAATTTCCTCAATAAGTGCACCTAAAACAATATAATTCGCATTACTATATTGATATTTTTCTCCTGGTAGAGCAGTTAATTTTACATTTGAAAGTCTCATTACATTTTCTTTTAATGCTGTAGAACTTTTGGATTGCTTATCTGATATTAATAAGCCTTCATATGTGTTTATTCCGCTTGTATGAGTTAAAAGGTGTTGGATTGTTATAGATGAGGATATTTGAGAATCTTTTAGTTTAAACCAAGGAAGATGTTGTTGAACTGAATCCTCTAATTTTATCTTTTTGTCTTCTATTAATTTCACTATAGCTAAAGCTGTTAAAGATTTGCTTATTGAGCCGATTGCAAATGGTGTTTTACTAGTTATTTTTTTTTCAGATTCCCCAGTAATCCCCCACGTTTTAGTGAAGAATACATCTCTATTATGTACAATTGCAACAGCAGCCCCTGGAATATTCTGTTCTTTTATAAATTTTTCAATATACTTATCTAAAGTAGCTTTAATATCTTGCTGAGCATATGATTTTGGATGAATGATACATAATACTATTACATTACAAAGAATATAGATTTGAAATAGTTTATAGATAGTTTTCTTCATTATACTTTAGATAGCTTTCTTTTTTTATAACTTACTAAGCTAATAAACACTACTACAGAGAGCATAAAGCTAATCATTATTAATAAAACGTTCCACCATTGATTCTCTGATATGCGATATAAAATATTATAATTAAATGTATTTTTTCTATTAGTTGAATTAAATGATTCAGTTAAAAATATTGAAAATGTAGTTTGCGAGATGAGGTAAGTAATAAATGCGATGAATATGCCACGTAAGATAAATGTGTTGAATTTTCCTTTTTCATTTTGAAGTTGTTTCATTTTAACTTGTAAATCAATTTCATTTATTTCTATAAAATCTTTAACAAATAATTGAGGGGTACCTAAATCATCTATACTGTCTTCACCATGTTCACGACACTCTTGAATATGTTCTAATATTTGTCGCTTAATATTTTCCCTTTCTTCTAAACTAATATCGTATTGCTTTAATTCCTTAAGTACGTCTCTTAAAAATTGCTTTTCTTTACCTATCAATTTATTCCTCATTTCAGAAGGTCTCCTTTCAAACCGCTTTTTAATAATGTTTGAATGTCCAATTGCAATTCTAACCACTCATTAATTTTCTTCTCAAGACGTATTTTCCCATTTTCATTAATTTCATAATAAATCCTTACTTTACCACTGTCTGTTACCTCTTGATAAGTATTAACCCACTCTTGATTTTTCAACTTAGTTAAAATAGGATAAATACTTCCTACTCCTTTCAATTTTAAATTGTTTATTTCAAGTTCTTTCATAATCTCATAACCATAACTTTTCTTTTTCGACAAAATAGATAATACACACATTTCTAAATGACCTTTAATTAAACTTGTTCTATCCATAGGATAAATTTAACAGAAATATATACTTCATTCAAGTATATATTTCTGTTAAATTTAAAAAATCAGACAATCCAAAATAAATTAATAAACAAAACATATCACTTACGAACGGTTTTCAACCTTAATTTTCGCTTTTATAATATAATAATTACACAATATACTATCATTTATCACTATTTGTTTTGTATCTCTCCTTCCATATACTTCTTTTCTTATTGAAAAATATTGTATGGAGACATAAAAATACTAAAAGATCCAATTTCTTAATTTTGATATTAAGAAATTGAATCTTCTTTCATTACCTTGTATTAATCATGCTGCGCTAATATATACATTATAAAGAATATATGTTTTATTAATTTATGTTAATAACACATAAACTAATAAAATTTACTGATTACTCTCCAGACATTCATAAACCGCCATCATATCTCGTTTATCCAACTCACGTATGCGATTAAAAATTGGTATTTGCGCAACAGCTTCTGTTAATAAGCTTTCATCCACAACATCACTTACTTTTCCAGTTAACCACGTTTGTACATCCACGCCCTCAACAACTTCTTTTAACCCTTCGTCATTAATACCACTTGCATTACAAGTTACACATGGAATTGTTAGTTTAAAGACACCATCATGTAGATTATCTTCGGTTATCACTTTCTTACCTTTACAAAATGGACATGGATTACTTTTTTTAATTTTATTAATTTGAGTAACTAATTTTTTGTATCCAAACGCTTCGTATACATACGTAAGTTTTTTATATTTACCATTTGTGAAATACTTATCTATAATGGCTTCTCTCGTTTCATAAACATTAGGGAAATCACAAACAGTTACCTGATTATTAACACTAATGGATTCGATATTTCCTTTTATTTCGCTCCAGAATGGTAAGACATTTTGTAACACCATTTCATAGTTTGAAAAGCTTGCTTGTTCTAATTCAAACATTTTCAATGCAACTTGTGCTTTTCTTGGCAATAAAGAAACATCTTCCGTCAATACCATATCGCCACCAACAATAGACTTCAATGTAACAAGTGCCGGTAAATCACCAACTGTTTTCAATACTTTATTAATAGGCTGATTGATTATTTCACGAATATCTACGTTACCAAATTTAAGTGGCTTATGATGATTTAAAACCGTCCCCTCACAAATTGGACATTTCATCATTTTTTTTGAACTCTTAATTTCTTCTTTAATAGATGCTTTTGAAATAACAATATATCCACCAATAATTGTATTAAATCCTACCCATGTTCTGCGTGTCTTTCCTTTTTTATCATAAAATGATTTTTCAAAATATCCGTACCAAAACGTATGCTTTTCTTCTTCTGACATATCATTATAGCTCTTTGACAAATCGTGACCAAGCTCATTTTTTATTTCTTCGAATAGAAATTCTATTTTTTCATGCTGATAAAACTTTAATACCTTCATGATTTCTGGATCGAATAGCCCATCCCAAAATGGAACACTTTTATCTTGAATGGCAATATCTTTATCAAAAACTTCAATTTGAAGACGTCCAGAACAAGATGGACAATGATTGTCCTGTGAATAGAAATCAAAACTTCTCGTATCTTTATTAATTGGATGAGCAGCTACAATATGATTAATTAATCCACCAATCTCATATAAGAAACTATATTGACTATATAAATGTCTTTCAAGATCAATAGCAATAACAGGTGCGATTGTATCAGATTCATATTCACCATAAATTAACCTAGCCATTGATGATAAACTTTTTAAAATACCGCCCTTATAAACATTTTCGGCATTTTTAAAATAGTTAATATGATTTTCTTCTAAATAGTGAACTCCTTTTTTCTGCTTAAGCATTGAAGAGATATTTATTTTCTCTGTGCTATTCACATTACTTTTTTGACGATAGTAATCCTCATGATTAACAACATCCAAATGCTCTACAGATTCATTCTGCCTTTTTCCAAAATCAACTATATAATCAGAGCTTTCTAACATGTAACGATTATGCTCAATCATAATGATAGAAACTGATTCATCTTGCAGAATACCTCTAATACTATCGATAAATTGATTTAAAATATTTTGTGATAAACCTTTTGAAGGCTCATCAAAAATGAATAATGTATGTGGATTTCTAGTGTTTGCAAATAATTCCGAAACTAAATGAACACATTGAAACTCACCTGTCGATAATGTTTGTGTTTTTCTCTCTAATGTTAAATAGCCAAGTCCTAATTTAATTAGTAGGCTCAAACGTTTATAAGCGATATCTTCATTTGGAAGTTCATCAATAATATCCTCAATCGAGCGCTCAAAAATATCATCAATGTCTTCACTATACTTTGTTAGTTTCTTTTTAATATCTAGGAAAGTTGCTACAGTTGATCGACTTGTAATTGATTGATTTCGGTCTTGTCCCACCATAACTAATTTATCTTTTGGATATCTTTTCAAGAAATCTGTAGCTAGACATTCATTGACAAGTGTAGATTTCCCACATCCTGATTCTCCTGTAACCGTTACAAGCCTGTTTTTAGGAATTTGAAACTCCTCCATTTGGATATTACGGCAATATAAATCATAGAATGTATAATATTCTGTTGGTATTTCTTTATTTCGATCCCACAGTATTGACTTTGGTCTTGGTGATTCTTTCACAATTTTCCCGCCATATTTTCCGCTACCAGGTCCAAAGAACAATTGCTCATCAGTTGTATCTAGTACCGTATCTGAATGATCAATAAGCCAAATTTGATTTTTACACCCTAATCGTTTTATCTCTTCTAAAATTTGTAATAATATTTCATGATCAAGTCCAACTGAAATCTCATCAATAATAATTACAGCATTTTCACTTACTGCCATGAATTCAGCCAAATAAAGTCGTGTTAACTCTCCACCTGACAACGTACCCATAATTCGATTTAATGTTAAATAACCAATGTTCATATTAATAATATTTTGCAGTATATGCTGTTTTTCTTCACTAATATTTAATTCTTTTGCTAGTGAAAGAATAGATTCAACACTTAAATCATTAATATTTGAAATTGAATGTGGCTTGGCCAACAAATCAATTTCATGTTGTTCAATTTCTTCACTATAACGTTTTCCCTTACATTTTTTACACTCAACATTTTTTGTAGTACCACGGCCTTTACAACCAGTACACCAGCCTAATTGATTATTAAATGAAAAGACCTCTGGAGAAAGATTAAATACTTCAGCAAGTTTTTCCCGAACCTCTGTAAAAACACCAGTATGAGTACCAATCGTTGAACGCGGATTAGACGAAATCGATGATTTTCCTAGAAAAAGTACTAAAGGCATTTCTTCCATCTTAATGGCACTAAAATTTGTTTCCATAATGTTAGGAAATAAATATTGATATTCAGCCTTTGGTAATAAAGAAACTAATCGTTTTTTTGATTCTTCACCAATTGTTTGGCAAAAAGTTGTTTTACCCGATCCAGATAAACCAGCAATTCCAAACGATTTATTAAACGGTATAGTTGCATCTAATTTATTTATGTTATTAGCAATTAATTGATTTACTTTCATATTAACCTCTATTCTTATTTATTCACAAAAGCATTTTTACAATATAATAATTACATAATGAATATTACCTATTATGCAATTATCCTCTCACTTCATGAATCTTATCCTTGTATATTTCAAACCATTGTTGCCATTCATCTTTAGAAAATCCTTTCTCTTCTCCTTTTAAAACGTAAGAAAAAAGATTTAAACAAATATGCCAACCAGCTATATCTCTCGGTGTATGATCTGTTAATTCATGAATGTACTCTTTAAGAAGTAACAAAGTACCATTCTCCTCTTTATGTATTTCAAATCGGACACGGTCTTTATCCCAAGTAAATTCAAGTACTGAGTTTACTTTACACTCTAAAATATCAATGTTTATGAATGAACCGTCCATCATGTCGAACTTTATTATTCCACCAGTTTTAAGGCTTTCAATCTGTAAATTGGACATCCATTTTTTCAGCTTACTGTTTTCTGTTAATACAGACCAAACTTCCTCTACCGTATATGGAAATTCGCGTTCAAATTTTACAATATATCCATCAGTTAGTTTCCCAATTTCAGCTATCATTTTGATTGCCTCCTTATATAGAATGTATGTTCTCACTTCATTTTACACGAATATAAATATAAAATAAATATTTATAACAACGAAGTGTTAATTTAAAGTGAATGGTGCTGAGAAAAACTTAAATATTTTCTAAATCGAGTTATATAATATTGAAAATTAAATATAGATTTACGTACAAATAAAAAAAGCCGCATTTGCGACTTATGAAATCATAGGATTAACTCCTTTTTTTGTTGAATGATTAGCGCTTAATCGCATCGACAATTAGCGATGGAAAACCAAGTTTATCGCCTTTATTTCTAGAATCATACCTTTTCGAACGGAAAATAACACCGTCGTTTGCATCCCATTCGTTGTAATAAAACCGACCATTTTCATCACAATATTCAAGTAAAACTACCTCGAATCCAGCAGTTTCAAACATTTTTGTTAATGTTATATAATTATGAACGATTTTATGACTTGCTGCTGGATGATCTTTCGGACCGGGGCCCCCTATTTGAACTATATTTTGATATGCCTCATCCTGAAAGAATGCATCAGGGACTCCGCACCGAATATGACCAGATGGTTTTAAAAATTCATAACAAATTTCAGCTGCTCTTACACCTTCTTCAAAAGTAAGGTGTTCCCATACATGCTCAGCTAAAATAGCTGAAATAGAGTTGTATTCAAATCTTTCTTCCCACGTAGCTTTATCTAGTAAGTTAAGTTCATCTTCTTGCGTTTGAATCCAACCTGGATTATTATTAAACACTCCAGCTCCGACAACTACTTTAATTTCGTCTTGTTTTATTGCCACCATGTTCACCTCTTAAATATTTTAATTCATTAATATATTCTATGTTTACTATTATCCTTCCTCCTTTAACAAATTTAGTACCATGAGTCCAGTACAATACCGAACTCATGTCCTAAAAACTCTCTAACGTAACGATCTGTCTAACTCTATAAAATTAGTTCATAATATACGATTTTTCTTACAGAAATATAGCACAGCAAACATTAGCATAATACCAATTACGTAAAAAATTGTTGTTCCGCTCCCACCAGTATTAGGAATTACCCAATTATTCTTCGCATTTTTCACTGTTATTTTTTGTGTCTTTACTGCTTCTGTAATTTCTATTTCTATTGGATCCCTAAGTAACATGTATCCGTTCGGTGCTTTTATTTCTTTAATCGTATACTTTCCAATTGCTAATTGGTTGGAAATCACCTTTCCTTTTTCATCCGTTATTAATCTACTAACTTCTTTCCCTTCTTTATCTAACACTTGAAATACAGCGCCTTTTAGCTTTAATTCACTATCCATATCATCAACTTTCTCAATTTCAAATTGTCCAGTCGGATCTGGTAATTTCTTATTTCCTATTTTAATTTCTACTACTGCATCTTTTTCTACTTTTACAGTTATTTTTTCTTTTAATAATTCGTAACCTTTAGGTGCTTCTACTTCCACTAAGGTATAGTTTCCTATTGCTAAGTCTTTTGATATTACTTCTCCTTCTTCATTTGTTACTAGTTCTCCAACTATTTTTCCTTTTGAATCTTCTATATGAAACTTTGCCCCTGCTAGCTTTTTATTTTTATCACTTATGTCTACTTTCACAAGCTTCATTTTCCCCATTGGATCTGGCAATTTCTTATTTCCTATTTTAATTTCTACTACTGCATCTTTTTCTACTTTTACAGTTATTTTATCTTTTAATAATTCGTAACCTTTAGGTGCTTCTACTTCCACTAAGGTATAGTTTCCTTTTGGTAAGTCTTTTGATATTACTTCTCCTTCTTCATTTGTTACTAGTTCTCCAACTATTTTTCCTTTTGAATCTTCAATTTTAAACTTTGCTCCCGCCAATGTTTTATTATCATTATTACTATCAACTTTTTTTATTTTTACTTTTCCAGTACTAGGCTTGTTCCAATGTTGCCAGTTAAATTTGAAATTATGAAATTCAAATCCACCAGTTTGTTGTACCGCGCCGACAAATGCTTGTCCATTAATCGAGCCGCCTTTTGTTTCTAATACAGCATTTGGGGCAAACACACTCCCAACGACACCATATCCCTCTGTTGTAATTTTTTTCGCATTTGGAAAAACCCAAATCACTTTCCCGTATAGCTCAGTAAACGGGGAATTAGGAGAATATGGTTGTGATGTAGGAACTATATCTGTAGCCCTTCCAATATTGTTCGTGTCATATAGAATAGAGCCATTTTTAAATGTAACCTCTGTTGCATTCGAATACATAACAATAAAATCTTTGTCCTTAGCACTCGGTAAAAATACATCTCTTATATCTAAATTAATTTTCCCTGTCAATTCTGATGAAACATAAATATTAGGATTGTTTATATCTTTTCCGATTCCATGACTCATATTTGGAATTGGGGTATTCGTTTTATATTGACCTGCATTTTTACTGACTTGGTTCACTATATTGCGAAATTCATTAAATTTCGCGTCAATTTCTAGTTGTTCTTTATAAACGATACGATCATAAGAAGATTGTATGATGCGATCTGGATCACTCTCTTTTGTCATTACAACCATTCCGTTTTGAATGATAAAAGATTCTTCTCTTGATTTCTTAAATTTTCCAGACAATAACAAGGACGGATATCCCTCATCAACCCATTTTTCACCTACTATATTAGATGTTCCCGCTGCAGCACCTACAATCGTATACCCCGATGCATCCATATCACCTTGAACTGCGATTGCTCCTTCAATGTCACCACCTATTGCTTTATGGTTGCCAAAGACAACAGCATTATAACGCGATATATCACCTAGACTTTCTAGGTTTGTCGTGGATCCATATACTTCTTTGGGTACATATACGACAAAACTTACACTTAACATTAACAAAACAATAAAATGAATACTTACCAGCTTTAATCGTAGCCTCAATTCCTTTGTTCCCACCTTTACCGTATTTTTTCTATAGTCAAATAAAATGAAATTTTTATTAATGATGATTTACTTCAATCCCCTATATACCTTCTTTACTTATCTCTGAATTTCCGGTCCCACTTCCCATTAATGCAGGATAAATAAATACATTCTATCGAGTAAACCTTTTCTTATAAATTACGACTAGAAACACACATAACAATAGGAGTGGAACTATTACAGTCCACTTATTAAACATAAATATCTCTGTACTCACTTTTTGTTTTTCTTTCTCGTTTAACTCCACACGCTCACCTCGAACTAGCAATCTATTGGTGTTTACTCCATAAGGCGTACACGTAATTAAAGTTGTATAATCTTTATTTTCTACAATTTGTAGATCTTCCATTTCGTGTGGTAACACTACTTTAATTTGATCTACTTTATAAGCAAGAACTTTGTCTAAAGAATAAATATAAAAAAGATCTCCTTCACTCAACTTATCTAAATCTGTAAATAATTTTGCTGATGGTAAACCACGATGCCCTGTTAAAATAGTGTGCGTATTTTCTCCACCTACCGGGAGCGAAGAAAAATCTAAATGACCTATCCCGCGACTCAATACTTCCTCAGAGGTCCCTTGATAGATTGGCAGTTTTATATTAATTTTCGATATTTCAATATACCCCATTACATCTCCTAAATTTAACGCATCAGCATACGCTTGATGATTACTTTTTTTTTCAGAAAATGGATCTGTAAATGTTTTCGCAAAAGTTTGAACTTGTTTATTATATTCGGCTGCTTCTTTTTCCCTACGTTCGACTTCTTTCTTTTGTAATGCTTTAATCTTCTTATCGTAAGAGCTAATCTCAGAATAATGTGCACGAGTCGCCAACCAATTACTAATAGTAGGATATAAAAAAATACCTAATCCAAATAAGAAAATACCTCCCAAAACAAGATTTCGTTTCATATTTCCACCTCTGTATACGCTTAAATATCGAAAAGAGGAAAGCATTTTGCTTCTCCCCTTTTCATATGGTTACATGTTCCTAAAATCTTAATTTCTAGCAAACTTTTTTCTAAAGAAAACAAATGCCGCTGTAAGCATTAAAGTAAGGCCTATTACAGTAAAAAGAGTCGTTCCTATACCACCCGTTACCGGAAGAATCCATCCACTTTTATTATTTTCAATCGTCAATTTAACCGTTTGATTATTTTCACTAATCTTTACATCAATGGGTTCTTTTAATAATTGATAAGATGCTTTTGTACCATCTTCTTTTGTATATATTGGTGCTTTCGTTTCAAAAATTTGATAGTCTCCATATGGAATGTTAGACCATTTAATAACACCATTTTCATCTGATACACCTGTTACTTCTTTTCCTGCTACGACAACTATTTTTCCATTATTATCTTTAAGTACAAACTCTGCACCTTTTAATTTATTCTTATTAGCACCATCAATTTTTGTTAACTCAATTATTCCAGTTGTCGGAATAACAACTACGGGTTTAGATTCCTTTTCTCCAATTACATCATTTTTATTTGTAAAATGTATTTTTGCTGTATTTAAAATTTCCGAACCAGATGGTACTCCTTCTTTTACTTGAGATTTAATTTGCAAATGAAATTCTTTTTTACCATCTAATTTTGTGAAATCTTTTACTGTAGCTGTTACTTTTTGACCTTCTATAGCTACCTCTACAATGCTTGCATTTACTTCTGCTCCATCAATTTTCACGATTGGCTTTCCTTGAATCACTAAACGATTATCCAAAGTATCTGTTACCACATATTTTTTGTATTCCTTAATGTCTTCTGGAATTAATATTTTAATATCATAATTATAATTAGTTAACGGATTGATTGGTAACGCTTCCAATTTTCCGTTAATCTTTTTATCAATTATTGGTTCTTCATAGTTTTTCACTTCTAATTTAACTACTGTACCAGAAGTAATAGTTCCATCTTCATTAATTGTTCCGGAGTTCTTAACAAAAAACTCACGTTTAGTTGGATCTATTACATAGCCTTTCGGAGCTTTTGTTTCTTGGAAATAGTATTCTCCATACACCAATCCTTGCACGCGAATATGACCATTAGCATCTGTTGCTAACTCTTTTTTCACTTCTGTACCGTCTTTTTTAAATAAAGAGAATACTGCACCTGCTAATGCTTTTTCATTTAAACCAGTTTTTATTAAATCCACTGCACCACGTTTAATCTCATTTTTTGGATACATGTGAACATCATAGTTTAGCACCTTACCCTCTTTATTCGTTAATGGAATATCCACTGTATACGTATTGGGATTTAGATTCACATGTGGAGGTCCTGCCACTTCTTTCACCTCATAACGTCCTAGCGGAAGATCTTTTAATACAGCTTGTCCGTTATCATCTGTTACTACTTGATTTGGAGTGGCTCCCAATACAGGTTTCACGTCTTCTTTTACGATTTTCCCATCGTTTGAAATTTTTTCAAAAGAAGCAACCCTTTTTACTTCAAACGTTACACCCTTTAATGGTTTCGCATCTTTTGGCACCTCTTGATTTGCAGAACCGTCACCTTCTAGTCCCTGTGCTCCATCTTTTTCTTGTTCATACTTATGAATCGTTAAAGTACCTTTAGATGGTGAATCCGCCTTTACTAATACACTAGACCATGTAGAAAATGTTAAGAAAAACAATAAAAGCACACTAAATATTTTTTTCATTTCTCTTATCCCCTTTACTACTTCTATCATTTTAAAAATCTCTTTATTACTATTACCTTCTTAAAAGCAATAGTGTGCCAAGTATCAGATTTAAACGAATAACATAAAACATAGTCGTCCAACAATCCATTGTTTACAATCACTTATTCACTTTTCTTATCTTCTATTATTACGTTGTCTCTCCACATGATATATGTAATTTTCTCCCCTAAATTACACGTATATCCCTATTTCAAGAATCATTACATTTGTTACATAATAGCTTTCACCGCTAATTTCGACTATTCACTTACTGTCAATCTATTCATTTCTCACTTCCTATCCCTATTTAAAATCCAATCTTAATCATTTTTTAATACATATAAGTAATAACCAACAAATAAGTGTGACGATTCATATTTTACGTTACTGTCCAAAACTATTACCTGTATATTCAAATAATATGTGCTATTCATGTTAAATTATGGTATTATTCTTAGAAGTTTATAACTTTTATTTATATTTTTTATTGATAAAGGTTTTCCGTATCTACTTATGAAAAAGGAATATATGTTTATTTAACTATTACGCATAACTGTAAGGAGGAAGAATATGACTAAAAAACTCAGTCTAGTTGAGATAGAGTACATTTGCAATATGTTTTTTCAATCTTTCGAAATTCCAGTTTGTTTTTTAGATTGTAACAAAAATATTCTTTTAGAATTTAAATCAAAAAATGATTCACATTCGTTATATACATCAAAAATAGAAGAGTTACATATGCTTTTTCAGAGAAATGATACATATAATTCCCCCATCTTCAGAACTCACGAATATCTAGGGCACTTTATTTTAATTCACATAAAGAGCGATTATATGGTGAACGGTACTCTTATTATTGGGCCCTTGACACATGTGAATTCTTCTACAAGTAAAGCGGATAGTAACCTTAATTTTATTCCAAATTATAAAAGAACAAGAGACCATTATTTTTCATTGTCAGTCAAAGATCAAAATTTCTTTGTAAATATAGCGATATTGTTCTATAACATTCTCTATAAAAAAAATTCAGATGTAAGCACCTTTTCAAATAACAGTGACTCACTTCATATAAGTCATAGCAGCATCTTAAACGAAGATGTATATATTTCAATGCAAAAAGACGAATCCATTTATCATAATTTATATATAGAGCAGCAACTACTTAGTTCTATAGAACACGGGGATAAAGAAACCGTACTCAAATATTATTACGAATTCCAACAAGAGACTCTTTCATCTTTATCTTCATTCCATCAATTAAGACGTCATAAAAACATTTGTATTTCATCCATCACGCTCGCTACTAGATATGCGATAAAAGGGGGACTTCCATCTGGGATTGCTTACAAAATTTATGATTTATATATTCAAAGAACAGAAGATTTAAAAGACAAAGAATCTGTTTGGGATTTATTAAAAAATGCTTTTTGTACCTTTGCAGACCGTGTAAAGGCACAAAAAACACAGCAACATTCACAGACTATTGCTATTTGCAAAAACTACATTTTTAAAAATATTTACAATCCAATATCTGTTAAACAACTTGCTAAATTTGCAAATGTGAATTCAGATTATTTATCTATATTATTAAAAAAAGAAGTCGGTATTTCATTAATTGAGTACATTCAACGTGAACGAATCGAAGAAGCAAAGAAATTATTAACTTTCACCACCTATCCTTTATCAGACATATGCGCTTCGCTTAATTTTAGCGATCAAAGTTATTTCACTAAAATTTTTAAAAAATTCACCAATGAAACACCTGGTAAATATCGAAAATCTCATGTTGTCATTTAGAGTGAAACTTCCATTAAAACAAAATGTTTTCAGTAACTCATCAATGGCAGATTAGAAGCACTCCCAGATTCATGAACTATAGGATTTATGCTTTTCCAAACCAAAAAACACGTTACTATTCTTTTATTTTAATGAGAATAGTAACGTGTTTTTTATGTAATGTAATTTTGTAGACAGAACATGATCCAACTACAAATTTTTATAGAAGCCAAATGCACCGCTTAACTACTAAAATCTTATTAAGTAAAAAATCCATATTTTGTTTTACTTACTTTCTACTTTATTTCTTTTGAATAATGAACTCTTTTCTTCAAACGAATGATCCCTACTATTATTTTTGTATCTTTCTAAATTTGCGAACAAAAGTGAGTACTGTGCCTGTAATAATCATCAATATGCCGATTGCTGCACTGTTAGTTGTACTTACACCCGTCTTTGGAAGCTCCTTATATGTATATTCTTTTTTATCGCTATTACTGTTGTTTGAGATATTACTCTTATTTTCCTTATTAGCAAGGCCATTAGCTTTGCTAGTTTCTTTATCTTTCACTAATACTTTTTGTATTGCATTTACCTCATTACCCACGGAATCTCTAACACTATATATTATTTCATAAGTACCAGCTTTAGTTGTATCTATAGTTCCTTCATACGCTACTTTAGAAATAAGGTCACCGTCCTCTTTATCAGTAGCTGATACCCCTACCAATGGATCAAATTGATCACCCTCAGTAATTGAAGTTGTAGCAGGTACTTTTAGTATTGGTTTATCATTTTTTACTTCTTCTCTAACTTTGACCGTTACAGTTTGCTTCGCCGTTACTTCATGACCTTTAGAATCTGTAACCGTGTACGTTAATACGTAAGTACCGGCTTTAGTTGTATCTACTTCACCATCAACTTTGATTTTAGAAGTGAGATCACCGTCTTCTTTATCGATAGCTAATACTTCTGCCATTGGAACAAATGAATCTCCAACATGAATTGTCGCTCCAACAGGCACTATTAATTTAGGTTCTAAATCTGATGTTTCTCCATTTCCCTCTACAATTACAGTCTGTCTAGCCGTTGTATTTCTCCCTTGGGAATCAACGACCAAGTATTCCACAATGTATGTACCTGGTTTTGAAGTATCTACATCGCCTTTATGCTTTACTTTATTTGTTAAATCACCATCTTCTTTATCAACAGCTTTTACATTTCTCATTGGATCAAACGTATCACCTACACGTAGTGTAATCGTAAACGGTACAGTTAACTCTGGAGCTTGGTTTTCTGCTGTTTTTTCGTTCTCTTTCACCGTTCCTGTAATTTTTGCCGCATCAAAAGCATTTTGGACTGCTTGAACTTCAATTGAGTTCGCTCCATATTTATTAGTTGCCACTTTAAGGCATGCCAATTTCAATTCAGAGAAATTAGAAGTCATATTTAATTCATCAGTATTTGCATAATAGAAAATATCAAACATTCTATCTTCACCAATACCATTTACATTTACACCGTTATGAGTACCACCTTGTGCCATTAAATACGCAACTTTATTAATAATACTTGAGTTAAAATGAACGCCTCCATAATCCTCTCCATTTAAATCATTATATTTACTATAATCATCCGGATACGGTAGTCCTTCTGAAAAATTAATTGCAGTTGGATTTTTCATATTACGAAAAATCGATCCAGTTTGTTCTCCTATTGTCCAGTTAAATTCCTCATTATTTATGTATTTCTCTATAGCCGTTCCCATAATATCCGATAATGCCTCGTTAATTGCCCCAGATTCTCCTGAAAATTCAAGGTTAGATTCACTTGATGTAACTGCATGTGTAAATTCATGACCGGCTATATCGAACGCTTTTACCATGGGATCTCCATATAAAAGCATACTAATGTTATTAATATTAGTACTAAATGCATTCTCCCAATTTTCAGGATCATTTGTTCCTCCAGAATCCCATGCATGTACAACTGAAACTACTTTTTTTCCTTTATTATCAAAACTATTACGCTTATATTTTTCTTTATAAAAATCGTATACCTTTGTTGCTAAGAAATGAGCGCTTACCGCCTTTGGATCATTAAATGTTGTTGAAACACTAGTTGCTAGTATACCAGGATAATAACTTTCTTCATTTGTAATATCTCTATAATTTACATCATATGTCTCAATTCCTTGTCCTCTTGTGTAATCAGCAAGCGCATAATTCCCACTGGTCTGTTTAGAAATACCAAATGTACGAGTTACGCCTAAATCATCTTTTCCTGTTCCAGTTAATGATGTAAAATTGCTAGTTTTATTTTCCTTAACGGATTCAACATACTCTTCACTTATTTTCAAACTTGATTCTTGTACCATATCTTTTAACATTTCACCATTATGAGCATTCACTAAATAGGTTCCAGATACATAATTTGGTGTTGTAGCAGCAAATGTAACTTGATATGCATTGCTAGCCTGCCCATGATTTTCATCAACAAAAATAACTGCCTTAACTTCTGGCTCAGAAATAAATTTAGTATCGTTTCCGTACTTTTTATAAATATATTGTTTTGCTTCTTCTTTTGATAAATTAATAGGTTTCTTTAAATCTTCTTGTGTTAAATTTTGTGCGCTAGCTCCTGAAATGCTTTTAATAATACCTTTTTTATCTACGTGAGCAGTCAACTGGTGGCCATATACTTCTTTTCCTTCATATATTTGTTGCATGCGCACAAGTGTAGTTCCATCATAAGAACCACGTTTTTGAAGAACCTTGTAATCTACTCCTGTTTCTGCACTAACTTGTTTTGGAGACAAAGCATGCTCCGTATTTTCCTTAAGTGCATCTTTCACTACATTCTCTGGTGCCTTTTTTGATGGTTGTGTCAGATCACCTGTACGGAACGAATCCTCTTGAATTTCAACTTGCATTTGACCAGGTTCCTCTGCATGCCCTACTCCATATGGTGTTACACTTGTTAAAACGAATCCTGTTGTTAATGCAACTATAGCTATTTCTTTTTTATTTCCCATGATATTTACCTCGTATAAATTTCTATTATTTATATGAAACTGCTAAAATGTATACAATCTATTCCTAACATAAAAAGATGACTTTTGTAATCTACAAAAGCCACCTCTTCAATATGTAATATCCCTAAAATGTTTTTAATACATAATTTCTATACGAACAGAAAAAAGCATTCATTAACGAGCATTTTGCAATACTTTTATTAAGTCATTTATATTTTCAACTTTCTGCTGAAACTGATCAAGTCTGCTATGTAACAATGAAGGATTTTTATCTTCAGTTGAAATAACTTGTTTTAATTCGTTTTCTAATTTATCATACATATCAAAGAAATTATCAAATTCTACACTTACAAGCTCTTCATTTTCGCGATAGAATCTTTTTGCTTCTATATAAGTCATATATGATTTATTTAAAAATCCTAATGAAATTAAATATTTAGAAGTGTTTTCTTGATAAATAGCAATATCACACGCTATTTTAATATCAGAATAAGTCTTTTGAACGAGACAATGCAATTCAAAAATCTTAAACTTTAATCCATTATTCATTTCATCCCCTCCCATCGTATCTATTCTACATAAAATTAGAATATTATACAAAGAAAATTATTAGCATGAAATTGACAATTTAAAAAATAACTTAAGGATAAACAAAATCCCTCTCATTATAAATTATAGTTGCGGAGCATTTACCAACATAACAGCAAAATAAAAAGCGAAAAGAATAAATCTTTCCGCTCTTAGAGTAATAAATACATTTCATATTGCGCTAAAGAATTCTTTTCAAATCCACATTTCTTAAGAAAACCTTCCAGTAAATTATTGTTAGGAAACCCAATTGATAAACTTGATAAATTTAATTCTTCTCTTGCTACTTGTAATAATTTCATCCCAACACCAATATTTCTATAATCTTTGTCTACGAAAATAAAACTAATTTTACCTTGTTTATTTACACATAGAGAGCCTTTTAAGTCATTATCGACATATGCACCATAAAATACATGATTTGTTTTTTTGATATAATCAATATCATTTTGCCAATTTATATGGAAGTTTAACCATTTCTGAATTTCATCTTTAAAAGTTGGAAATTCTAATTGTTTTACTTCAATATCCTTACAATCTTTATTCATTATTTTAGTCAAATCATTTAAATTATAATAAGAAAGATCGTACACTTTTTCATAGCCCAACTTATTATAAAAATGAATCGCTCGGTCATTTCCTACAATGACTTCGAGAAAAAGTTGCTTACATCCATGTTGAATCGCCTCTTCTTTATGCAGTTCAAATAATTTTTGACTCACACCAATACCGCGGTAATTAGGATGAACCGCTAATGTTCCACAGCGCATAGTCTTAATACTTTCATAATCCTTTATACCACCTAGTATTACGCCAACAGGTTTGCCTTCTTCTAAAGCAAGAAAAGAATGTTCTAGCAAATTACCTTCTGGTCCCAAAAAACGTTGTATAAAATCCCCTTTTGAAACTTCCATTTTAATAATGTAATCTGAAAATCCAACTTTAAAAGCTTCATATACTAAATCAATATTTACATCACTACACCTTTTATATTGAATCATAATATAATTATGCCTCCAATTACTTATGTTAAAACCCTCTAACTATCTATTATTTACTACATTAATCTCATAAACACGTAAAAAAGCAATTAAATGCTCACATGCTCTTTCGCATGCTAGCATTTTAAAGATTTTTTGTTCTTCTTTCGTTTTATCATTTGCTTGATCTGAAGCAGCTTTTAAACAGAGAAATGGTTTTTTATTTATTTGACACACATAGGCGAAAGCTGCTACTTCTTGATCAACTGCCAATGCTCCATATACGGTATGGAGTAAATATCTCATTTCTGAACTACGAATACGTTGATCTCCGGATAAAAATGTACCGAAATGTATTGGATCATATGATCGTATTTTTTTTATTCTTCTTACAAGTGATTTTGTTGTTTCAATAGGTGCTGTTCTACCGTTATATAAATTAAAAACATCTTCCCCTGAGCCAGCTGCAGTAACATCGTGTTGTATTGCGTTTAGTGCCACTACAATATGACCGTTTTTCACCTTGTTTGATAAACTTCCGCATATTCCTGTCATAAACAACTCATCTGGCTGAAACTCACTAATTAACAATTGTACACAACTAGCGCAGCTTACTTTACCGACACCAGTAACAACTGATATAATTTCCAGCTCATTAATAGTATGAAAATGAAATTCCCAAGCTGCTCTTTTTTCAACACGTTCACTCGGATAATGTTGATGCAAATACGTCAGTTCTGGTTCCCATGCAGATACAATTGCAATACGTTTCATTACACGCTTCACTTCCCCTATTGTCATTTAAATAAGTTATCTATACTTTCTCGTTCATAATCTGGAATCCATTCTTTGTATTTCTTATATGAATCTCGTATTATTTCTTTATTCTTCGCAATTACTTCACATCCTCTATCATCATACATAAACATGACAATATCTTTCTTTGCATTTATGAGAAATACATCTGGATAAGAGATTTCTTTTTTTCGTCCAAATCGAAGATACAGATCAGAAAAATCCTCATGATTAGCAGCTTGTATCAGCGGTTCATATTTAATATCTTCCGCAAGACATTTAAAAGAAAATTGATATGTACAATATAAAGTGAAACTTTAATCAGTGGGGGGTCTTACTGCCCGGCAAATAGCGGGATAAATCTGCTTCTTCATCTTCAAATAAAAACGGTAACGTTTCTTATCTTATATGAAATCTTAAATCTCTTTTCTTAATATATTTATTGTATATATTTATTTTCTGTGAAGTTTTTATGTTTTCCTTTTTAAATCTATAAACATTTGTCACTACAAACACTACATCTTCTTTTGAAAATATGTCTTCAAAGTTGAGAAAAGTATTCCATATTTAAATCGTCGGTTCCTTCTACAATTTGATATTTATCTTTTCCGAAATCAAAATGTAAATGATTTTCCCACTGAGAATATAAGTAGGGTCCTAATGTAACTCCTGGAAATGTTTGATTCATATATTCTTTTAATTGCATTTCCTTGTCCTTTCTACTGTACAATTCTTTTTAAATCCCAATATGCTTCTTCTAGCCACGGATGTATAACTTTCAATGTATCTTTCCTTTCCCACAAATATGAAATATATACAAAAGCTGCTTTTTCCAAAGATTTTCCCAATTCTTTTTTTATTTCTATTAAATATGGTGGTGTCCCTTTTTGATCCCATTCTATTTTATCTGCAACAAATAATACTAAATCCATCTTCGTTGCATGTTTACGCAACGTTGTATGGCAACAAATTGCATTTAAAATCTCTTCATCTTCGACTTTAAATATTTCTTTTGCGATTACCCTCGATAATTTTTGATGAATAATCATAGGAAACTTTCTTTCCGCTTCCACTATTTCTACACCAAATTCTTCAGCAACTGCAATCCGCTCCTCGTTTGGAAAAATGCCACTAATATCATGTAAATATCCTGCAATTGCTGCTTTTTCTTTATCTACGTGAAACTTTTCTGCAATCTTTTTTGCCTCATTTGCCACACGAATTGAATGTTTATATGTAAACTCTTTATTATATTTTAGTAGAAAAGCTTTAATATCATTGTCTATTTTTCCAGTTGGAGTAAATGAATATATATCATTACATAACATAGAAAATCCCCCTTATAACTAACTTTCATTATAATGTAGAATCTAAATATCCTTGTTATTTTATATTCGTTATTAATCTTTTTACTCCTTTTTAATACGTTACATGAAATTTTATACATAATCATCGCTACAAGTACATAAATGTTTGATATTATAGTAATGTTGATGATTTGTAAGGAAAGGAACTACACAATGAATAAAAATATATTAATTATTGATGATGATAAAGAAATTGTTGAATTACTTGCTGTTTATTTGCGAAATGAAGGCTATAACATTTATAAAGCTTATGATGGCGATGAAGCATTGCAAAAGGTTTCTACATATGAAGTTGACCTTATGATTTTGGATATTATGATGCCAAAACGAAACGGATTAGAAGTTTGTCAGGAAGTGCGTGAAAATAATACTGTACCAATTCTAATGCTTAGTGCAAAAGCAGAAGATATGGATAAAATATTAGGCCTTATGACAGGTGCCGATGATTATATGATCAAACCATTCAATCCATTAGAATTAGTAGCTAGAGTGAAAGCTTTATTACGAAGATCCTCTTTCCAAAATGCTACTTCGCAAAAGAATGAAGATGGTATTATTCGTATTCGCTCTGTTGAAATACACAAACATAATCATACAGTTAAAGTAAATGGAGAGTACATTAAACTAACCTCTATTGAATTCGATATTTTATATTTACTTGCGAGTAATACAGGAAGAGTATTTAGTTCAGAAGAAATTTTCGAACGCGTTTGGAATGAAGATGGTTATGGTTCAAATAAGACGGTAATGGTCCATATTAGCAACTTACGAGATAAACTTGAAACAGTAATAAATGGAGAAAAATTTATTCATACTGTTTGGGGAGTTGGCTATAAAATTGAGAAATGAAGCATTTGATATATTAAAAGATATTCCTAAATGGAAACTTATTTTTTGGCTTTTATTAGCTATCACACTCACTCCTATTACTGAATTAATTATTTATCGCCTCGTTACGAGTGTAATTGAAAGTTCACTTACTCTAACCGAACTCGGTAAAGAATTCATTCGAATTTTTGGTTATGAAAAGTATAAAGGGATTAAAGAGTCTTTATGGATGATGATTGTATCTTATTTGTTTTTATTTTCTATTTTTTCATCCTATCTTTACATTTTTTATCGTCACGAGAAAAAACTTTATTATGAAACTTGTATAAAAAAAATGATAGAAGAAATTCGTTATATTGCAAATGGAAACTTCAATCATAAAGTTTCTATTGTAAATCATAATTATCTAGAAGAATTAGCAATCGGGGTCAATGAAATTGTTGAACAATTAAAAGTCTCAATTGATGAAGAAAGACAAGCTGAACAAGCAAAAAGTGAACTTATTACAAATGTATCACATGACTTACGCACTCCCCTTACCTCTATAGTTGGATACGTAAATTTAATCCATCATGATAATTATAGAGATGAAGTGGAATTGCGATACTATATTCAAGTCATTTACGATAAGGTAACTCGTCTTAATGCATTAATGAATGACTTGTTCGAATATACACGTGTTCAAAATAAAGAATTAAGCTTGTATTCTGTTCCTATTGATATTGTAGAGTTACTTGGACAATTAACTGTTCAATTCCGTATACAATTTCAAGAAGCTAATATAGAATGTCGGCCTTCTTTCCCGTCTCAAAAGCTCATGGTATTAGCTGATGGTGACAAATTAGTGCGTGTGTTTGAAAATCTTATTATAAACG
Organism: Bacillus cereus group sp. MYBKT14-1; assembly: GCF_051915185.1. Classification (NCBI taxonomy): domain Bacteria; kingdom Bacillati; phylum Bacillota; class Bacilli; order Caryophanales; family Bacillaceae; genus Bacillus; species Bacillus cereus group sp. MYBKT14-1. Next base: position 77,207 of record NZ_JBQAEF010000012.1, read on the forward strand.
CTATCGCTTATGGAAGCGAAGGTCGCTATATTGACCTTACTGCTTATGAAAGCAATAATATGATTACAATTGATATAACAAATTACGGACAACCTATTCCTAGTACGGATTTACCTCATATTTTTGAACGTTTTTATCGCGTTGAGAAATCTCGCTCTACAAACACTGGTGGATCTGGACTTGGATTAGCAATTGCAAAAAGTATAGTCGAATTGCATAAAGGAACAATTGAAGTATATAGTGATGACGAAAAAACAACATTCACTGTAAAACTACTCCCATACAAATGTTAATATTACAAATAAAAAGTTCAATTTCTTACCATATAAGAAATTGAACTTTTTCCATAATTACCCTAAATTTAATAATCCTTTATAATTCTTTAGAAATTCTTTACCTTTTCTTTCTTCCTAATTAAGCATTCCTTTTTACAATACTATTATTGATGTCATAATAGGAGGATCGCTTATGCAATTCTTAAAGAAATTCGCTATTTTATTATTATCTTTTTTTATTACTGCACTTATCGTTTTATATTTTTATCTTTATGTAAATGGTCCGATTATTCAAGCTAAATCAGCTATTTTAATAAATGCTAATTCAGGTGAAATTGTTTATAAAAAAAATGAAGAAACTCCAGTACAATCAGCTGCTTTATCTAAATTAATGACAGAATATATCGTATTGGAGCAACTAAATGATAGAAAAATACAGTTAGATGACTTAGTACAAATAAGTAACGAAGTTTTCCGAGTAGAAACAAGCCCTATACAAGTAACATCGAATGATAAAACAACGGTTCGTGATTTACTTCATGCATTGCTACTGGCAGGGAATAATCGTTCTGTACTCGCCCTAGCAGAACACATTGCTGGAAATGAAGATAACTTTACAGTATTAATGAATAAAAAAGCAAAAGAACTAAAGTTATTACAACCATCTCCATTTCTAAACTCTACTGGAATTAATAATAATACAAATAAACAATCAACTACAACAGCGATAGACGCAGCTAAACTAGCAGCACGATTAGTAAAAGATTTTCCAGATGTATTGAATATTACGAAACTAACCTCTTACCAATTTACCTTCAAAGATTCCCAGGTTTTCAATACGAATAAAATGATATATTCCCTTAATGAAAACATTAAACTTCAAGGTGTTGATGGCTTACAAACTAGTTTTTCAACTAACGGTAATTATAGTTTTGTCAGTACAGCAAAACTTGGAGATACTAGACTAATTTCAGTAATATTAGATGCAGATGAAGAAAACATTTCATTTATTGAAACAAAAAAGTTGCTCCAGTATGGTTTTGATCCTTCCTCGTACTCTGCACTCCAAGCTTTTAAAGACGCCCTTACATCTTGGACAATATTGCTTCAGTTTAAAAATTTAATTATACAAACTATAATGATTTTTTTAATCATTACCACCTTAATGTTTTTACATATACGTCAGAAAAAATCCGAGGATTTCAATTAAGAAATCTTCTTATATATATAAAACCGACTTGCGCTTGAGATGCAAGTCGGTTTTTAATTCTATCATCCTCTTCCAAGCAAATTTGCTGAAACTGGTTGCAAGTTTAACTCTCTCGCCCATATAGATAGCTGACCAATATGATAAATTTCATATCCCATTACATGTCTTAAAACCTATGTTTTTTGAGGCATACATCCATCTCTGTTTCCTTTCGTTGTGTTCGTTTGTTTAGTTTAAATGGGTTAATCTATTAATTCTATTAAATCCAACAATTGAACTATTACACTTTAAAGTTCTACTCATATACTATAGTAGATTACTAGAAAGGAGGCTTAACTATGGATAGTTGCGTTGTATTTGTAAACGGACAACCTTTTTTAGTTCTTTCAGTAGCTGGTATTGAAATTGCTAGATTAGAGATTTCCCTTCAAGTAGCATTAGCTCTAAGAGTGCTTGGGATACCAATCTGTGATTAATTACCAAATTAAAAGAAAAAGAGGGCATTAGCCCTCTTTTTTTATTTTCCTCATATATTTTCTTAACAACAAATAAAATTTTAATTTTTATATTGTAAGGAAATTCCGAAAAATAAACTCATTTTATTCAATAAAAAGAGCACCACCCATACCTCATTATCCGTTTCTAAAAAATTAGAATTCGATTAATTACAAAAAAATTTAAATATACGAACGTTACATAAAATACTTGTTAGAATAGCTGTCCTTCACACTATTTATTTCGCAGACGTTATATAATCAAAGCACCAATGATTAACTTTTTATACGGCTTATTTTAAGTGTGCTAGCATTCTAGGCTAGATGATCATGACTGCAAAAAAAACTTCAAGTTCTCGTTTATATAAATCAGATAACGCTTTCACTTTTTGAATCGATTGATAATCTTTAAATTGCGGTTCGCTATCTTCTTCTCCTTGAAGAGCACTAATCCAACTATACTTGAAATCATGTTTCTAACATACCCCCAGTTTGCAAAGTAAATCTTCCTCTCAAAGTTGTTCACACCACTTAAACCAATCATCTCTTACTTGCCAATTATATTGAAATAAAGTGTACACATTTCTCTCTCCCTTACTTCAATTATCCACCTAACAGCATCTGTTATATAATGTGGTTCATCTTTTTGAATATAATGACCACTTTGTTCTGCAATTATTAGTTTATTTTTGTTTGATAATCTTAATAATTCTTCTTGCAATTGTAACCATTTTATTTGTGCATCTTGCGAATAAAAAGCTTTTTTACCAGCAGCTAACACGACGAGTGGAATATCTCTCGTCGACTGACAATATTTATCTGCTTCACCCAGACTAAACATAAACTCTTCATAAGAACTTTCATGTACAAATTGTTTATAGTAAGCTTCTTGAAATTCTGGAGACATGATTGGCAAAAATGCTTCTTTATAATTTTCTGGTGTCGAATCAACCAAAACTATTCCCAACATATCTTCAGGATAAAAATCAGTAAATAAACGTGCATTTATACCACCAAAAGAATGTCCTACAAAAATATAAGGTGGCTTCAGTTGTAAAAGATTTAAGCATGTTCTCAAATCTTTTACCATTTCAGAACTAATACGTTTCTTGGAACTCTTCCCGCTTTTGCCTAATCCAGCCCGATCGTATGTAAGTACCGTACCATATTCCGTCAGTTCTTCAGCAGTTTGATTCCATGCCTTCGAATAATCACCATAGCCTGATTCCAATATAATAACAGGCTGCTTCTTCTTTCCTTGGAATATTTTCGTATACATTTTAAAATCAGCAACTTGTATATATTCCTCTATACATTTAACCATTGACAATCACTTCTCTTCGGCCAAGTTCCTCTACAGCGTGATTAATTATTTCACTTACAGATAAAGAACCATCCAATATGATATCTGAATTCGGCTTAACAGTATGAATTGCCTCTAAATAAGCTTTTCTCGCATATGTCATGTAATGTTCCAAATCATTATGTATTTCATCTATTGTACCTTCCTTAAAATCTCGCAAAATCCTTCTAGCCATCGCAATATCTAAAGGCGTATCAATAAATATAGTTACATCAATGAATTTTCGCATCTCACTATTTAAGTATGCAAAAGGATAATCTACAATAATATAGTCTAAGGTATTATTTTGTATAAGTTGCTCAATATCATGAATTAATGGTGTTAATACCCACTCGTCGTAATTCGCCCCATCATCAATCCATTTACAAATATCAGCAGGAGAGTTATCAAATGTATAACTATCAAAATATAGAGCTTTTGAGTTTTTAAACTTATGCTTTAATCTTTCTGTAATTGTAGTTTTACCTCCCCCCGAAACAGCTGCAATTGAAATTATTTTTGTTTTATTATCCACTATACCCACCAAGCCCCTTTGTTAACATAATATAATTATAAATTACTATTGTTGCTACTTCTTCCATTCATATTCTAACATACTCATTTCCCATAAATTCCAATACGTTTCTCCTACGCTTTTTGACTCTCTTAATAAGCCTTCTTTTACAAACCCTATTTTTTCGTAACATGAAATGGCCGATGTATTAAAATCATACACACCAAGAGTTACTCTATGTAGTTTTAATTCGTCAAAAGCAATATGAAGTACTGCTTTCATCATATGTTTTCCTATAGAACGTCCTCTCATCTTCGTATTACCAACTAATACTTTTCCAATTCTAGCGGACTTATTAATATTATCTATTTGCCCAAGCGAAATATGACCAATAACGTCTGAAGTCTCTTCATCTACCACTTTGAAAGCGAGTGTATTTGCACTTTCTATATACTTCTCTAATTGCTGTTCGTCTAAAGGGAATGTGAATGCATTTCCTGACCATTGTATTAGAAATTCTTCGGAATTAATCCAATTTATTAATTGTTTAAAATCAGATTTCTTAAAACTTTCTAGTTTAATCACTTCCTTGCTCCTTTCGTACATCATGCTTTATAACCTCAAACTTATTTCTATATAAAGAATATATTCTCCTTTTATATAAAATTAAAATAAAGCCATTCATGTGAATGGCTTTACAAAAAAGCAGCATAATTATGCTTTGTTTGCTACATCAATACCATTAAAATCAAAGTCAGCAGTAACCGTTGTAACCGGTGGGAAAATTGCTTCAATTTTGCAAATGGAAATAATTACTCCAACCGATCCAGGAATAGCCGCAAGCCTAACTACATCACAACTTACAGACGAAACAGTACCTACATAAGTACGTCCCTCTGTATTAATTTGAACTGTTCGATTAATTAATTTCTTAAGTTCATCTCTAATTCCTTGTACACAAGAATTATCACATTTCTCATGCTGTTCTTTTTTACACTCTTCGAATACTTCCCAACAATCATCTTGTTTACATGTACACTTCTTTTTACAATTATTAAATCGAGAACCCAATACCTCACCCCCTAATCCTTTCTATTAGTAAAGTATGTCCACTAGCTTAAAAGGGTACGAGGCAAACACATAAAAAGAAAAAAACAAACAATTGTACCAAACTTTCTTTTCATTATTCATTATAAAAACAGACTTCTCCTAATTAAAAGCTTTTTAATGAGCGGCCGTGAATTTAGTCCTACTCCATTTAATGTTTAGACACCACTTTCTAAAACAAACCTTTTTTCTTTTAAATAAGACGCCCCTTAAAAACACACTAGATTTCCCCATTAACTCACATATACATAGACTTTATTTGTGGATTTCCCATTTTTCATTGTGAAATATACATTTAAAAAGCGTACTCGAAAATAAGATATTATTTGTAATCAGAACATTTTCTTCAACAAGTGTTTATTGAAAAATACCATAACTAGTAGTAGTTCTCTCCACTTTCTCTTAAAAATTAGCATAGTTTGTATGAATTCTATATCGAGTAGAAGACACTCTATCATATAAAGATAAAATAGTAGGTTAATAAACAAGCCATTTTTTTATTAAAACATAGAATAATATGAACACTATTGAAAGGAGGTAGAAATAAATGTCCTGGAAAAATGATTGCTGGAGTTCTCAGAAAAAGCATTGTTGTGATGATTGGTGGAAATCTAAAGAAAAGCACCATTGTGATGATAATTGGAGTTCTCAGAAAAAGCATTGTAATGATGATTGGTGGAAATCTAAAGAAAAGTGTCATTGTGATGACGATTGGAGTTCTCAGGAAAAACATTGTAATGATGATTGGTGGAAATCTAAAGAAAAGTGTCATCGTGATGATGATTGGAGTTCTAAACGAAATAAGTGTCGTTGTAAATGTTTCTTTATTTGTTGCCATTGTAAAAGAAAAAATTGGTAATATTTTTAATGTCAACGTAAAGGAAAGAATATGTCTTTTGGAACCAATCGGGCTTTTCCGGAAAGTTGATCCCTCACCTACTTCCTTGCTTTTGCTGAATTTTTAGATGGGGGCATTACTGCCCGGCAAATACTAGAATGTAATATATAAAAAGCTGACTGCTTATAGTCAGCTTTTTATATATTAACACGTAAAGGTTTAAACAGACATATAAGCAGTCACGCTTTGTCATCACCTTGTTGTTGTAAATTAGTATTTCTACATTGAATAGACATTCCATAATATCGTATTTTGATTAAAACTAAAAAACATACTTAACACTAATAGTAAAATTTTTCTTCTTCATCAAATTCACTTCTTTTCTTTTTATAAACATAAAAAAAAGGATCTCTATTTATATAGAGATCCTTTCTAACTTTATAATTTACTAGACTGTAACCCCTGAATAAACGGAACTACTTCAGGATTTACAAGCGATGATAAATCACCTAATTCTTTTCCTAAGTAAGCTGCTTTAATAACACGGCGCATTACTTTAGAATTACGTGTTTTCGGTAAATCTTCTACAACGTGGATGTCTTTAGGACACAACGCTTTTCCAATATGAGAGTTTACTAAACTCATTAATTCTTTCTTTAATTCTCCTGTGAATGTTACATGATCTCTTAACACTACAAAACAATGACAAACTTCACCTTTTACTTCGTCAGGTACACCAATTACAGCAGCTTCGATTACATCGTTATGTTTCACAAGAATAGATTCATATTCAGCAGGTCCAATACGTTTACCTGCAATATTTAACGTATCGTCTGAACGCCCTGTGATGATATATTGTTCACCATCGTAAATGACCCAGTCACCGTGGACCCATTTATTTTCAAAACGCGACCAATATGTGTTTACGTAACGTTCATCATCTTCCCAGAAGCTTTTCGTCATACCTACCCAAGGTTTCTCTAAGCATAATTCTCCGACTTCATCTCGAATTGGTTTACCTTGATCATCCAGTACGACAGCTGCCATTCCTGGTAAAGATGCGTTAAAACTAATCGGTGCTATTGGCTTAATAAGAACATTACCGAAAATCCCACCAGAGATTTCAGTTCCACCTGAGTAGTTACAGATTGGGACATTTCCTTTTCCAACTGTTTCAAACAGCCACATCCATGGATCAGGATTCCAAGGTTCTCCTGTTGATGCGAATACTTCCAAACTCTTTAAAGAATGTTTATTGACATACTCATCACCTTTTGCCATCAATGCTCGGATTAACGTTGGCGAAATACCTAGATGAGTAATCTCATATTTATCAACTGTCTCCCATAACCGGTCTGCTTCTGGGAAGTCTGGAACACCTTCGTACATAACCATCGTTGCTCCATTAATGAGTGAACCGAATAATAGAAACGGCCCCATCATCCAGCCCATATCAGTTACCCATAATACACGATCACCTTGTTTAATATTCATTCCAAATCCTGCATCAAAAGCTGCTTTCAAAGGAAATCCTGCATGCGTGTGTACTGTTCCTTTCGGCTTACCAGTCGTTCCTGATGTATAAATGAGCATTAATGGATCATCACTTTGCATTTCCTCGGCATGTATGAATGGTTTTTCTTTTTCTAGCGTACTCCACGAAAAATCATAGTTATGTGGTGTAAAATCATTTCCTGCATGACGAACGATAACAACTTTTTCAACAGTTGGGCAATACTCACAAGCTTTATCTACTTCATCTTTTAAAGAAACAATTTTACCGCGGCGTGAAAATCCATCTGCGGTAATAATCATTTTTGAACCTGCCGCTTGCACACGTGTCATGACTGCATCAGACGCAAAGCCTGAGAATATTGGTGAAATAATTGCTCCGATTTTCATTACAGCTAGCATCGCAACAACTGTTTCTGGAATCATCGGCATATAAATTGTTACACGGTCACCTTTCTCAATACCCGCGTGTTTCAAACCATTTGCAACACGACTTACCCAGTTGTCAAGCTCTTCATATGTAAATGATTTTGAAGTTCCATTTTCCCCTTCGTACTGAAGTGCTGGCTGTATTCTCGTCTCTTCATCCGCAAGCCAGCGGGATAAAGCTGATTCTACAACGTTACATGTTCCGCCATTATACCACTGTGCAAACGGTGTACCATTTTCTAAATCTAACACGTCTGTATAAGGTTTCATCCATTGATAGCCTACTGCCTTTTCTGCCTCTCCCCAAAACCAAGCTGTTTCCTCGATAGATTTATTATAAAAAGTTTCATAATCTTCATATCCCAATGATTTCATCCAACCATATAAACGTGTTTTTTCCTTGTACTCTTCTGTTGGAAACCAAACTGCTTGTTTCAATGTTTTCCCCTCCTTAACTTTTTGAGCAAGAAAGCCCTAAATAGGGCTTTTAAACTGGATATACAGGATGTTTACGATCCGTGAATACTTGATATTTACTCATATACATTTCGAAACGTCCTTTTAATTCTTCACGTAAATTGTTTGGATGAACAATACCATCAATCACCATCTCTGATGCTAAATGATAAATATCAATATCTTTCTTATACTCTTCACGTTTTTCAGCAATGAAGCTAGCACGCTCTTCTTCTGGTAAAGCTGCAATTTTATTTGCATATACAGCATTAACCGCAGCTTCTGGACCCATTACCGCAATAGAGGCTGTCGGTAATGCCAGGCAACAATCTGGTTCAAATGCTGGACCTGCCATCGCATATAAACCAGCACCATATGCTTTACGAACAACGATAGAAATCTTCGGTACAGTTGCTTCACTCATTGCAGAAATCATTTTTGCACCATGGCGAATAATACCAGCACGCTCTACTTTTGTTCCAATCATAAATCCTGGTACATCCGCAAGGAATAATAATGGAATATGATATGCATCACATAAATTAATAAACTTAGCAGCTTTATCAGCTGAATCATGGAATAATACGCCGCCCTTCATACGCGGCTGATTTGCAATAATACCAACAGGCTTACCATCAATACGTGCTAAGCCTGTAATTAGCTCTTGAGCAAATAATTTTTTCACTTCATAGAAGGAACCTTCATCAATAACTCTATTAATGAGATCTTTCATATTGAAAGGAGCATTTTGATTTTCTGGAATGATTTGTTCTAACGTTTTATCGAATTGTTTCGGTTCTTGAGGTGTAACCAATGGAGTCTTTTCTAAGTAGTTATTTGGAAAATATGAAATGTATTGTCTTGCTTGTGTAATCGCATCTTCTTCTGTCTTGCATAAAACATCTCCGCATCCTGATACAGAGCAATGCATACGAGCTCCGCCCATCTCTTCTAAAGTTACCTTCTCACCGATAACCATCTCAGCCATACGAGGAGATCCTAAATACATAGATGCATTTCCTTCTACCATCATTACAACGTCGCAAAAGGCTGGAATATAGGCACCACCAGCTGCAGAAGGTCCAAATAATAAGCATACTTGAGGAACTTTACCTGATAATTTCACTTGATTATAGAAGATTCTTCCTGCACCACGGCGCCCTGGGAACATTTCTACTTGATCTGTAATGCGCGCTCCAGCAGAGTCGACTAAATAAAATAACGGAACACGTAGTTTTTCAGCTGTTTCTTGAATACGTAAAATCTTTTCAACTGTGCGTGATCCCCATGATCCAGCTTTTACAGTAGAATCATTGGCCATTACACATGCAGTACGACCATGTATTTTACCCGTTGCCGTTACAACGCCGTCCGCAGGTAAGCCTGTTTGTTCACAGTTAGCAAATAATGCATCTTCTACATATTCGCCATTATCAAATAGAAGCGCTAAACGATCTCGAACAAATAATTTTCCTTTTGCTTTATTTTGTTCATGATACTTTGGTGCGCCGCCTTGTTTAATCGTTTCAACTCGTTCTTCAAATGAATTAGATTGTTGTTTTTGATCTAACATATTTACTCCCCCTTATACGTTGGTGTGCGTTTTTCCTTGAATGCTTGTAATCCTTCTAATCTATCTTTCGTATGGATTACACCTTCATACGCTTGTTTTTCCATTTGTAATCCGGTATGTAAATCAACTTGAATACCATTTGAAATTGCCTCTTTTGCTAATCGAACAGCAATAGGTCCATTACTAGCAATTTTCTCTGCTATTTCAATCGCTTTCTCTTCAAGTAAATTAGCTGGTACAACAAATTCTACTAAACCATATTCTTTTGCTTCTTGCGCTGAAATACGTCTACCTGTATAAATTAATTCTTTCGCTCTACCAACACCAATTAATCTCGGTAAGCGCTGTGTACCACCCGCTCCTGGTATAATTGCAAGTGTCGTTTCAGTAAGACCAAGACTTGCAGATTCAGCAGCAATTCTAAAATCACAAGCTAAACTTAATTCCGTACCACCACCAAGTGCGATTCCATTTATAGCAGCAATAACTGGCTGTGGTAATTGTTCAACCATCTCCATAGTCGTGCGAATCATACTAACAGCATGGCGAACTTGTTCCTCATTCATACCAGCACGTTCTTTTAAATCAGCACCAGCACAAAATGCTTTTTCACCAGCACCTGTTAGAATAACTACACGCGTATTGGACTCTTCACTTATTTGAGTTAATATGTTTTGTAACTCTTCTAATAACGCTAAAGATAATGAGTTTACTTGTCTTTCACGATATAACGAAATCTTTACAACGTGAGGTGTTACATAATCAACTGAAATGTTTTGTAATTGTAGCATCTTCTCACCTACTTATCGTTTTATGTTGAAGCGCTCTATACACATGACTCGGTAATTGGATATTTAGCTTACTTTGAATAAATTGACTAGCTCGCAATAACTTTTCTTCGTCTATATTCGTTTGAACTCCTAATTTATGGAGCATATGTACTAGGTCATCAGTAGCAACATTACCTGATGCTCCTGGTGCATAAGGGCAGCCCCCGAGTCCACCACAAGAACTATCAAATGTTGTAATACCGTATTCTAATGATTTAACTACATTTGCTAGAGCCATTCCATACGTATTATGAAAATGCATGGCAAACTGCGAAGCATCATACTTCTTTAATAGATGTTCTAATACTTGTTCTACTTGTAATGGATTCGCTACACCGATTGTATCCCCAAGAGAAACTTCATAAATGCCGTATGAAAATAGTTGATTACATAATTCGTCAACTGCTGTGACACTTATATCCCCTTCATAAGGACATCCAAATACAGTAGAAACATAGCCTCTTACCTTTTTCCCTTCGAATAATGCCTGTTTTGTTATATCTTTGATTACAACTAACGCTTCTTTAATCGATTTATTAATATTACTTTTATTATGAGATTCACTTGATGATAAAAAAACATTCACCTCATCTACATTTTGCAAAAAAGCTCGTTCCAAACCATTTTGGTTCGGAACAAGCGCAGCATATGTAACATTTGGATCCCTTTTCAGCTCAGAAAACACATCATTTGCATCCGCTAATGCTGGGACCCATTTTGGGTGAACGAATGAGGAAACTTCAACATACGACAATCCTGCTTCTGTAAGTAGTTGAATCCATTTTACTTTATCTTTTGTGCCAACAATCTTTTTTTCATTTTGTAAACCATCACGTGGTCCTACTTCTTTAATGACAGCAAAATTAGGTAGTTTCAATTCGCTTCCCCCTATATCTCCCTATTCAATTTCTAATAATACATCTCCTTCATTTACAAAATCGCCTTCTTGCACATTAATTTTCATAACTGTGCCGGCTTCTTCTGAAATGATTGGAATTTCCATTTTCATAGATTCTAAAATGACGACATCCTGCTCTTCCTCTACTGTATCTCCTACTCCTACAACAATCTTCCAAACGTTTCCTGCCATCGATGCGTATACTTTCGTCATCATTTTTTCCCCCTTAATATTGTTAGATCTTATTTTTTAACGAGTTGTTTCGTTACAAAACCCGTTGTATAAATACCCGCTTTGAACACTTCGTCTTCCAAAACTTGCAGTAGCATTGGCGTGTTCGTTTTAATACCTTCTACTTTTAATTCTTCTAGAGCATCATGTAATTTCGAAATTGCTTCTTCACGAGTCTCGCCATGTGCAATGACTTTCGCAATCATTGGATCATAGAAAGGTGTAATCGTTACATGATTTTCTAAGAAGTGATCAATTCGTACATTTGACGGTAATGTTAAATCTGTAATTTTCCCAGGTGACGGGAAGAATGTTTTCGGATCCTCTGCATAAATACGAGCTTCAATGGCATGACCACTACGTTTTACATCATCCTGAGTAAATGATAGTTTCTCTCCACTTGCGATAAGGAGTTGCTGTTCTACAAGGTCTAATCCCGTAATTTCTTCTGTCACTGGATGCTCCACTTGTAATCTCGTATTCATTTCTAAGAAATAGAAATTTTTCTGATTATCTACAAGAAACTCAACTGTACCTGCATTTGTATAGCCAAGTGCTTTGGCAGCTTGTACAGCAACTTCTCCCATCGCCTTTCGTGTACCTTCATCTAAAAATGGTGAAGGTGCTTCTTCGATTACTTTTTGATTTCGGCGCTGTACCGAACATTCACGCTCCCATAAATACACTGTGTTACCATGTGTATCTGCTAAAAGCTGAATTTCAATATGATGCGCATCTGCTATATATCGCTCTAAATACATTTCCCCGTTACCGAAGAAGTTTTGCGCTCTTGTTTTATTACTTTCAAACGCTTTGGTGAGCGTTTGCTCAGTTTCCATCAACTGCATACCAATGCCTCCGCCGCCTGCGGATGCCTTAAGCATTAATGGATAACCAATTTGTTTTGCAATTTCAATTGCTTCTTCAGCAGTTTCAATATTTGTAGTAATACCTGGGACTACTGGGACATCTGCTGCTTGCATTGCGATACGTGATTCAATTTTACTTCCCATCTTCGTAATGATTTCTTCTGAAGGACCGATAAATACGATTCCTTCTTCTTTGCAGCGAACCGGAAAAGACGGATTCTCTGATAATAAACCATAACCCGGATGAATGGCTTCTGCATTTGTCTTCTTAGCTATTTCAATAATTTTTTCAAGGTTTAAATAGCTTTCTTGAACACGCGGTCCACCTACTAAGTAAGCTTCATTTGCCATTTTCACATGAAGGGCATTTTCATCTGCTTCAGAATAAATAGCAACAGTGCGAATGCCAAGTTTTTGACAAGTTTTCATAATACGAACAGCGATTTCCCCGCGATTCGCAATTAATATTTTTTGAAACATAGTGATTCCTCCCTTTTATCTACATCCTAAATGTCTAGCAATTACGAGACGTTGAATTTCAGAAGTTCCTTCACCAATTTCTAATAGTTTCGCATCACGAATATGTCGTTCAACTTCATATTCACGCATATAACCATATCCACCATGAATCTGTACTGCTTGATTCGCAATACGGCTTGCTGCTTCCGATGCAAATAGTTTTGCCATTGCCGCTTCTTTGCCGAAAGGTTTATCGTTATCTTTTAACCAAGCTGCTTTATGTACTAAATTGCGTGCTAGCTCTACTTCAGTCGCCATATCAGCTAATTTAAATTGAATCGCTTGGAAATTAGAGATTGACTTTCCAAATTGTTGACGTTCTTTCGCATATTGTAATGCACGTTCAAAGGCTGATTGCGCAATACCAACTGCCAATGCTGCGATTGAAATACGCCCTCCATCAAGTGTATATAAAAATTGTTTAAAGCCTTTATTTACATCACCAAGAATATTTTCTTTCGGTACACGAACGCCATCAAGTACGATTTCACAAGTATTAGAAGCGCGAACACCCATCTTATCGTAAGGACTTGAAATCGTTAATCCTTCACTCGTAGTAGGCACGATAAATGCAGAAATACGTTTTCTACCATTCTCTTCAATACCGTTGACAGCGGTTACAATAATTGTATTTGCATACTCTGCGTTTGTAATCCAACACTTCTCACCACTGATTACATACTCATCACCATCTAATACCGCTTTCGTTTGAGTACCACCTGCATCTGATCCAGCATTCGGCTCCGTTAATCCGAAGGCACCTAATGTTTTACCTGACGCCATCGGAACTAAATACTTTTGTTTTTGTTCTTCTGTACCGAAATAATAAATTGGAGAAGCACCTAATGAAATTGTTGCAGCATAGCTTAAACCGGTGCCACCACAAGCGCGACCAATTTCTTCAACTGCTAACGCATACGATACCGTATCGCCACCTGAACCTCCATACTCTTCTGGGAATGGGATGCCTAATAATCCTAGTTCGCCCATTTTTTGAAATGTTTCATATGGAAACTCTGCAGTTTTGTCATAATATACAGCTTTCGGTGCGATTTCCTTTTCAGCAAAGTCACGTACCATTTCTTTAATCATTTGTTTTTCGCGAGTTAGAGTAAATTCCATTCCGCTACACACCCCTTATCGAATATTGAGTTTCGACAGCGTGCGAGTTTCTACTACAAACATAACAACTTAAAAGACAAGAATATTAGTTAGACAATTGCTACAATTCTGTCATAACTTAATTTTAAAACAGATTCTGTACTAATGCACAAAAAAATTCCTACATTGTTCTACAACAACATAGGAGATTTTGTGTCGAATTATGTAATTTATTGTTTAATAATCTCTACCTTTTCCCGAATCAGAAATTTCTACTAATGCTTCAGGGTATGGTTCGAAATACGTTTGTCTTAATAAATACTTTTCATCAAATCGAATAGCCCATGATTTTAATATTGTAAGTAAACTACTAAGTGGTATTTTCTTTTCTGCATACTTTTGTAACAGTTCTATAAAATGATCTTTTTCTTGTTTTTTTAACTTTGTTTTAAAATATCCAAAAATGTGCTCGCATACATTTACATTCGATGTATAACGGGGCGCACGCATAAATAATTCATATAAAGTCTTCTCATAGTTTTCAAATACCACTTCAATCTTTTCATTTTTTTGATTTGCAATTATACGACCTAATTCCTTTTGTTTCACCTGATTATATGCCATAAATAAATATTTATTGTCCGACTGAAACGATACAAGTTCTTTCATATTTTTATTGTGTTTAATCATTTTGTAATATGCGATTGTAAATAACCTTGTAAAGAAATGCTCTCTAATAATAAAATTCGACAATCTACCTTCCTCTTCAATAGGAAGATGCGAAAAATTTTTTACTACTGCTCCGCCGAATAAGCCAGCTCCTTTTCCTTTTGCTGGCGCTTTTTCAAAACCAGAATAAATTTTCACATCACGCGTACCACAACTTGGTGAACGATTCTTTAAAATAAAACCATCCACATCCGGTATCGTTTGTAAAAAGTCATTTGAAAACTGCTCCATTTTTTCAGTTACATCTTCTCGTGTCGACGGTTGCACAAGTCTATTCTCACCATTTTCTTCTACAATTCGTATCGTTTCACGAGGAGTCCCCAATCCAATCTCCACTTCTGGACAAACAGGTATAAATGTAACAAATGGCTGCAAATTTCGTATTGTTACATCTGGAATCATCTCTCCATTATAACGACAAGCATCAAATTCTAAACACTTACTTACGACGATTGTAGGTTTTGCAAATTGTCGCATCTTATTACCTCCTTATTGCTAGCCCGTATAATATAAATTGTACTAAGATTAACATTTTAAGCAAAGTTTGATTCAGTTATTTTTATGAGAAATATATATCCAATGATATATTAACAATCATTCAACTCTATTTTCTATAAATGTGCGCCCTATTAATGAGGGTTTAGATATTGTGAAATGAATAATACACACATGCTTCGGAGAAATTAATGATTAAGAAAGGAGGGAGCTTTATGAAGAAGAAATTATCATCTATTTTAAGTGTTTTAGCACTATCTATAATGTTTTTAGGTACATCTGCACAAGCTGAATACGATGGAAATAATATGAATAGAGTTAATAACACTGATATTTCAACTCGAGTAAATGACAATAACTTAGACAGAGTTAATAATGATGTAAGAACTCGAAATGTAAATACAACAAATGATTTAAATGATAATCGTGATAAAAATAATAATTGGGCTTGGCTTGGTTTATTAGGACTAGCAGGATTATTAGGTCTTAGAAGAAGAGACAAAGAAACACGCTGATTTAGAATGTTTTTAGTAAACAAGTACTTATTTATCAAAAATATATAATGAAAATAAATCGCCTTTTTAAAGGCGATTTATTTTTACTTAAAAGTAATGTATGTAATTCACACTTCAACGATTAAAATCGTGGAGTTAATCCATACAATATAAATTGAATCGTATTTTCAATTTCCGCTTCATCATTCCATTTTTCTTCAGGCAATAATAAAAATCGTGTTAATAATAAACCTAATACAGCTGATAAAGTAAGACGTAGTACGGAAGATGGTGGTATCTCAATAATTTCCCCTTCTTCTTGAAATTTCACAATCAACTTTTTGAAATGTGAAAACAGTTCTGTTTCTACTAATTGCTGTATTTCATTTTTCAGTTCTGGTTGGAATGGCACCTCTTGAATTAATATTTTTATCATAGGAAAGTGTTTTTGAGCAAATTTAAACCTATTATGAATTACAACCCTTAAAAGTCCTTCGTATGATTCATAATCCGATTTAAATATTTCTTTTGCAAAG
Organism: Bacillus cereus group sp. MYBKT14-1; assembly: GCF_051915185.1. NCBI lineage: Bacteria > Bacillati > Bacillota > Bacilli > Caryophanales > Bacillaceae > Bacillus > Bacillus cereus group sp. MYBKT14-1. The sequence goes on from NZ_JBQAEF010000012.1 coordinate 93,659, forward strand.
GTTTGTACGAAAAATGGTGCAGCGAACTTAGTTAAAGTTGGCATTACGACCGCTAGTAATAAATCTTTTTTTGTTTTATAGTAGCGGAAGACGGTTCCTTCCGCTACACCAGCACGCTTTGCAATTTCACTTGTTGAAGTTGAAGCGTATCCTTTTTCTCCAAACATATCAACAGCCGCCTCTAATATTCGCATTTGACGTTCATTTCGTTTATCCGTATTAGTTGCAGCTATTAATTCCTCCAGCCAATCCTTCTGCATTTATAAAGCTCCTTTTTGTCATTATTATATTTTGCGATGTTTCTTTAAAGCAAATACATTTCCTACTGCAAATAATAGTGAAAAAAGTAATAATACAGTAAGATCTAATACAATCTCTGTAAACCCTTGATTCCGAATCATCACTTGTCTCATTGCGTCAGCGCCGTATGTGAGTGGAAATACTTTCCCTAACATTTGTAGCCACTTATTCATAGATTCCATTGGAAACAATCCAGAAAAGAAGATTTGTGGCACAATAACAAGCGGTATAAATTGAATCATTTGAAACTCATTATTTGCGTATGCCGATAAAAACGTACCTAATGTTAGTGCAGTTAAAGAGAGCATACATGTAATAAGTAACGTTAGCCATATGGAGCCAGCTACGTATAAATCTAAAATATAAACGGAAAAACTTACGATAATAATGGATTGTATAAAGGCAAAGATTCCAAAACCAATAATATAACCTGCGACTATTTCCCATCTTCTTACTGGGGTGGATAATAACCTTTCTAGCGTACCACTTAAACGTTCTCTTACGAAAGATACACCTGATAATATAAATACAAAGAAAAATGTAAAGAAACCAATTAATACAGGACCAAGCCCATCAAACATCGTAAAGTCTTTAGAGCCATGTAAATAATTTACTTCAGGTTTCATAATCGATACATCATTCTTCTCTGTGCTTTTTTGCAATACTTGAAGTACAGCACGATTTTTTGACGAATCACTACCTTCCAACAGAAGTTTCATTTTTCCATTCTCTATTCGAAATACTGCATCTACCTTTTGTTTTTCCAACTCAAAAATCGCCTTTTCTTTACTGTATTCATAAATTGACGCTTCTTGATTTTTCATCACTTTTACTATTTGAGCGGGCATATCAACAACAGCAATTTGCGGTATATAGTCTTTTTGTGTAAACACTAGCGATAATAGCCAAAGTAATAACATTGGTGCCCCAAACATCATCGCTAACGAACGCTTATCTCGAAAAAATTGGCGAATAATACGAATGATTACACCAGTAACTCTCATGATGACACCACCTCTTCCAACAAAAAGACATCTTCAATCCGTCCAGATGACACGCGTTTTTTCAATTCTTCAGTTGTTCCAACCGCAACTAGTTTCCCTTCTCTAATTAATCCTAGACGCTCACAAAATTCAGCTTCATCCATAATGTGCGTCGTTACAATAATCGTTGTGCCTTTCTTTTTAAGATCATAAAATTTTTCCCAAATCGTTTTTCTAAGAAGCGGATCTATCCCCACTGTAGGCTCGTCTAAAATTAATATTTCTGGTTCGTGAAGGAGTGCTATTGCTAATGATAAGCGTTTTTTCATTCCACCTGAAAATTGTTGTACTTGCTTTTTCATATACTGTGACAATTGTACAAGTTCAAAAACCTCTGCAATTCTTGTCTTTTTACGTTTTCCCTTTAGTCCATACATCGTTGCTATAAAATCTGCATTTTCATATGCTGACAATTCTTCGTATAATGCATCCGCCTGGGCCATATAACCAATTCGTTTCATTTCATTTAAATTAGGCATATTAGTATTATTAACAAGCACTTCACCTTTCGTTGCCTCATTAATACCTGCAATCATTTTAATGAGCGTTGTTTTCCCCGATCCAGAAGGTCCAACAAAACCAAAAATCTCTGCTTTTTCAACTTGCAATGAAAGATTGTGTAACACTTCTTTTTTTCCAAAACTTTTTGATACAGTCCGTAAAATAATTGAAGGTTGTTGCACGTTTCATCCTCCTTTTCCAATAAAAATGAGTGAGTACTCACTTTTATTTTACTCTTGCTTAATTATATGTCAAACTTCGTTGATTAGTATGTATGTTCAATCACCGATATTAAACAATGAAACAGAGTCGACATTAGAATTTCATTTCCTAAAGTCGACTCTGTTTCATTTAAACTATAAATTTCACTTTACGTTTTTAAATTCATATACTTCCGAATTCTAGCAACGTCTAAAGAATATTCGATAACTAATTGCTGTAACGGTAAAATAACTGTGTCAGGATATAAATGTGCATATTGTAATGTTTCTGCATATTTTTCTAACCTTTTTTCTAAATACTTTATTATTTGATCAGGATGACTTACTAATAAACATTTACAATAATAATGGATTTGTTCCTCAATCGCCGTGTATTCTTCAATTTCATATTCTTTATGCATGTGTACACCCCTTTAAGTTTTTTATATGAATTACTTATCACAATTTTCACTCGACAAATTTTAAGTTTTTTGATTATTTACACTATAACAAACACTGAGGGTCAAATTTTGTTACTTTATGTAACGTAGAAAATTTTTAACAAAATTGTAATGTTTACTCCTGCAAAATACAGAAAGCCCCTTTACTCATTTTTGTATAAAAAAAATCGTACAGCTTAATTTAGCTGCACGACTACAATTTCTGGCCTATTCAAAATCCTTTGCGGAATGATACTATTTCCTAATCCTCTACTCACTACCATTGATGTATTTTGTTCTACATATAAACCCGCTGTATATTTAGGTAAAACACCTTGATTTGGCGCAACTAATCCTCCGATAAATGGCAATCTAACTTGCCCTCCATGAGCATGTCCCGATAAAACCAAATCCAACCGCTCATTCGTATATTCCTTTATAAATTCAGGCCGATGGGATAATAATACATTATATTTATCTGGCTGCATTTCAATTTTCGCTTTTTTAATTTCATCTATTATAATATTTCCTTCATCACGGTTTCCAGTACCAAACTCTGGATCATCAATACCTAGCAAGTTTATTTCTTGCTCACCCTTTCGAATGCCTACATGTTCATTCCTTAAAACATTGACACCATATTTCTTCAACTCTTTTTCTAAACTGTTATACTTTCCAGACCATTGTTCATGGTTTCCTGTCACAAAATATACAGGATATTTCTTTACAATTTCTCGTATTAATTGCATACTAACTTCTGCATCGTATGATTTACTGTCAATTAAATCACCCGTAATCGCAATAATATCTGGGTCTATACTTTTTATTTTTTGAATTAACACATCTTGATTATCGCCAAATTTTTTATTGTGTAAGTCTGAAATTTGTAGAATTTTATACCCTTTAAAAGAGGATGGTATTTTACTAGAGGTTATTTTAACCTCAGTTATACTTATTAAATTGTTCTGTAAATATAAAAAGATTGTAAAACCTACTAATATACAAATAATCATTACAATTCTATTAATCTTCTTTTTCATATTTTCTCCTTTACATTCTCATCAAACACTTCTATATGCTAACTGAATTATATTATACTTTCTTGAAATTTATTTAAATTAATAAAATAATACAGTACATGAAATTTCATATGAGATATGTCATATATATTCGTTATATTTTTACTTTTACCTTTTTAATAATAAGAATACAAAAACGACTCTTATCACAAGAAAAGAGTCGTTTTCTAACTTTATACTTTTAATACTTTCATGTTAAAAATGCGAAAACTAAAATACTATTACCTAAGAGCCTTAACTATAACTTTAGTTGCCTCTGCAATGAGTTGATTATCATAAGTTGCCTCTTTCTCATCTTTACTAGATAAAATTGCGATGATAATTGGTGCTCTATTTGGAGGCCAAACGATAGCAATATCATTTCTTGTCCCGTAACTGCCAGCACCTGATTTATCTCCAACTACCCAGTCAGTTGGTACGCCTGCACGAATAAGTTTGTCTCCTGTAGCATTTCCTTTCATCCACTCTGTAAGAATTTTACGTTTTTCAGCAGGAAGTGCATTTCCGACCGTAAAAGCTTTAAGATTCGTAGCAATAGCTTTCGCTGTACTAGTGTCACGAATGTCTCCTGGAATAGCTTCGTTTAATTCTGTTTCAAAGCGATCAGACATAGTAATCCGATCCCCCATATGCCTAAGCGCTTTTTCATATCCTTTAGGTCCTCCTATTTTATTAAATAAAATGTTCCCTGCAGTATTATCACTTGAACGAACAGCTGCCTCAGCAATTTCTCCTAGTTTCATTCCAGTATCTACATGTTTCTCTGTAACAGGTGAATAATCCACTAAGTCTTCTTTCGTATATGTGATTACTTCATTTAATGAATCAATTGAGTTTTGCTGTAGTAATACTCCTGCTGCTAAAGCCTTGTAGGTTGATGCGAAGGCAAATCTTTCGTTAGATCGATAAGAGATTGTTTGATTTGTACCAGTATCAATCGCATATACACCTAATCGAGCATCAAATTTTTTCTCAAGTTGAGAGAACTCTTTATGCGTCGCCTGATTTTTATGTTTCACTTGTCCAGTCTTTTCTTTCGCTTCAACTTGCAGTGCCCCTCCTGTAAAAGCTTCTAGGCTTGTAATACTTAAACCTAATATACCAACGCATATTCCTATTTTTAGCATCCTCTTATTTTTCAAAATCATCATTCCTTCCAAATTTTTAGTACCTTTTTATACGTACACATAATAGACAATCACCGAACCAAATTTGTTCCATAAACTGAAAAAATTTTTATAGCTAGTATGAGAGTTATTAACAAAATAAGAGATAGTAGCTATGATCGCCGCTATCTCTTATTTCACATTTCATTTTTTTCTTATAAATGGCTTTATACAAACAGGTTCTCTTCCCTGAGAAAAGTATCTTAATTTTGCTTAGAACTACCTGTACTAGTAGATTCACCATGTATACGTTGCTGTTTCAAATAAAAGTATACATCTAAAACTTCCTTTCCAATTATAGAATTAATTCCATTTTTATCATCATGAAGCCATGGAACTACTACAGAAAATGCTACTTCTGGATTATCATATGGAGCATATCCAATTAACGTTAAGTTGTAACATTCCATACGTTCTCCTTTTGCATTTCTGCCAATCGGGTCATCTCCACCATATACAGTTTGGGCTGTTCCTGTCTTTCCTGCTGGTTTATATGGCGCGTTTTTGAAATACTTCACGCCAGTTCCATCACCTTCTTGGAATACCCATCTAAACCCTTCTTTTATCCGATCAATATGTTCTTTCTTCATATCAATTCGATTTAATACGACAGGCTCTATGGACCGTATAACTTTGCCAACCTCTTCTTTTATTGATTGTTCTCGTATTTCTTGTACAATTTGAGGTTGCATTCTATAACCACCATTCGCAATCGTTGAAATATATTGCGCTAATTGCAACGGCGTATACGTATCATACTGACCGATAGAAAAATCTAGTAAAAAACCAGGTTGACTATCTACTTTTCTCGTTTGTCCAATTATTTCATTCGGTAAATCAATACCTGTTGGGACACCTAAACCAAATTGCTTGAAATAATAGCGCATCGTATCAAATGCTCCTTGTTTAATATCCAATGAGCCATTTGGTACGTAATTAACTCCCGCAATTTTTAAAGCTGTCTGGAACATGTATACATTCGAAGATACTTGTAAAGCTCGTAAATCATTAATATTACCAAATCCGGATACATTCCACGATTTTTTAGCTTGTGTACCTTTAAATTTCATCGGCGCGTCATAAAATTGATCTCCTGGATGTATTGCCCCTGTCTCATATCCAGTTAATAAAGTAGCACCTTTTACAGCTGACCCTAGCTCATACGAAGTTGTCATGTTACCTAACGCCAAATCCTCAACCTCTATTTTCCCTTCTTTTTCTACAATCTTTTTGCCTGCCATAGATAAAATTTGTCCGTTATTTGGATTTGTCATGACAACAAAAGCTCGATCGAGCAGTGGCTCTGAACTCTTAAAAGCTCTCAAGTTTTTCTCTATACTTTCTTCCACTTTCTTTTGTAATTCCATATCAATCGTTAATGTTAAACTATTACCACTTTTTCCTTTAGAGATTATTTCTGTGCTAACAATGTTTCCTGATTTATCAGTAATATTTTTCACTTCTTCTTTTGTGCCGTGTAATACATCTTCATATCGTTGTTCAATATAACTTTTTCCAACACGATCATTACGGTTATATCCACGTACTAAATAAGAATCTAAATTTTCTTTCGGTAATCCTTCTTCACTACTCGTAATATTTCCTAATATAGAACGAAATAAATTACCATTTACATAATTACGTTCCCAATCAACAGTGGCATCTACTCCTGGAAAATCTCCAAGATTTTCGCTTATCCGCGCATACTCTTCATCTGTTACATCTTTTTTTATAATTTGTGGTGTTAGTTGATAACCTGAACTCATTTTACTTTTAATAGCTAACACCTTTAAATCTTGTGCTGTTAATTCTGCTAATTCTACCTCTGTAACGCGACCTCGTCTTAAGTCTTCTATTTTTTTATCTAACTCTTTCCCCTCTATACCCTTTTCTTTAAACTTTTCTATATCTTTCTTAGTAATCTTTGTCTCCGCACGTTTCGAATTCAACTGCATCCAAAAATCTTTTTTATCGATATCTGTTAATTTATTTATATCTTGTTCAGGCATTTCAAGTACTTTCGCCAAGTCATTTGCTGTTTTTAAAATATCTTCATTCGTAATCCCCTTTACCCTTGTATACGTAATTGTGCGAAGAGATTTATTATTAACGACTGTTTTCCCTTCTCGATCTAAAATTTGTCCACGCGGAACTGGAATACTAGTTATTGCATTTTGACTACTTTCCACTTGGTTCTTATAAGCCTCTCCCTCAACGATTTGTACTTTTCCTAGCTGCATAATAATAGCTGAGAATAGTACAAATATACAAAGGAACATTATATTTAATCGAATAGATATATATGTCTTCTGCTTCTTGCCTTTTTGTTCTTTCATAAATCCTCCATATAATTCTTCCGGAACTCCTCACTAATACTTAAACGTTCCCTATATATTTGAAACCATTATTCGGTTATAAATAGTGTCTTATCTTTTTTTCTAAATCTTTGTAAGTATTAATTCCTTTTTGTATAGCCGCGTAATTGATAAATCTCCCTTCCTTTTTTCTCACTTGTTTTTTGTCGCTTGCAATGTGACTCATATTATATTTTACACATAGGCTTGCTAGTAACTTTTCATATTGATTATTCCTTTCTTCATGCTGTAATACTTAATAGACAACCTAAACAATACAGTTGTTCCACATTTACAAAAAAAATAATTAAATATAAGATGAAGTAGGCTACATAAGGGAGGGTTATATGTTACATACAAAAAGATGGAGATTATTTGCGGTTCTTTCTATTGTAGGTTTGATTTTACTAATTTTATTAAAAATCAACTTCATTTCAATTACTATCGCAACTTCTTCAGCTGAAAGAGGAAAGATTTTTGATCGAAATGGTGCAATACTAGCTACAAATAAGAAAGTTAAGTCTCTATATTGCACTTCTAATGATGAAAAGCTATCGAAACAAGATACATCAAGCACATTAGCTTTTTTTAATCAATTTTCAAGCGAGTTTCAACATGATATTTCTACAGAGAACATAAAATCTCAATTACAACAATCTTGTAAAAAGCAGACTATGAATGATATACCGTTATACTCTGATATAACTGAGAATGAACTTGCATTCATAAACAAAAACAAACCCAATAATGTAATAATTAAAGATGAATGGATTCGATATTATCCTAAACACGAAATTGGTTCACAAGTAATTGGGTATGTAGAAAATGACCTTAATTCAAAGCATATGGCTGTTGGAAAAAGCGGGATTGAGCTGCAATATGAAAATGATTTAAAAGGAAAACCAGGTAAAACTCTTATTTTTAAATTGAATAATAAAAAGTTCTTATGGAACATTCAAAAAGTACAAAAAGGAAAAGATGTACGGCTAGCTTTAGACTCTGAGTTGCAGCAAAAGGCAGAAGAAGCATTAAGATCGCAAATTAAGAAAACACCTGATGCTAAAGCTGGTTATGCTGTAGTGAGCGATGCAAAAACTGGCGCGATTTTAACTATGGTCAACTCGACAGTTTTTGATCCAAATATATTAAATACACATGTATCTTCTAGAAAAGAAAATATTAAATCTCTTTCGCAAAATAAAGCGATTCAAAAATTAAAGTATGGTGAATCTTATGTAAATATGGCTTCTACTATAAAACCACTTACTATTTTAATTGGATTAAACGAAAAACTTTTTCAACCCGAAGATACTTATTTAGATAAAGGTACTTTTCAGTATGATAATCAAAATAACATTACAAATGCACCTGGAACACCAACAGGTGAGATTACACCGAGGCAGGCTATCATTAATTCATCTAACACATTTATGACAGCAAAAGTTGCTCTACCATTATTTAACCAAAATAATGGAAATGTAGAAAAAGTGGCACATATATGGACAGATTATTTAATGCAATTCGGCCTACGTTCTAAAACCGGGATTGATTTACCCTTTGAAGAAGACGGTAAGTATGAATTCCATCCTTCTAATAAGTTTGAAAATGGAATCTCCGCTTTATTAAATGCCTCGTGGGGCGGAAATGAAGTGCATACTCCTCTTCAACTCGCTCAATATGCAGCAACATTGGCAAGTAAAGGTGATAAATATAAACCTCAAATCGTAAGTGCGATTATTGGTCAAGATGGTAAGGAAACCAAAAAGTTTAAAACCATTTTAGAAAGTTCAAATCGTTACCCGATGAACTTTTGGAGTGTCGTGCAAGGTGGAATGAGTCAAAATATAGAGGAAATTAAAAAGTTGCCCTTTGACGTCGCAGGTAAAACAGGTATTACAGGTTTTCCAAATGAGCAAGAAAGAATGATAAATCATTCTCTTTTCATTGCATATGCTCCTACTGAAGATCCACAAATTGCCGTTTCTGTCGTTATTCCTGGCAGTAATTCCGAAAAAAACATTGCCGCTCTCGTTACATCAGAAATTTTAGAGTACTGGAATACTCTTCAAAAAGAGAATAAAAACAAAGAGGAAGGTTCATTAAAGTGAACCTTCCTCTTTTACCATATAGAATCTATATTTATTATTTTCCATATACCTTCATTATTCTTTTCGAACATAAATGAATATTTAATATCAGTTAAAATGTACTCTTTCTGTACATATCCAGTATTACCGTTAATTGTCGATATTTTTATATATCCATCATTCTGCACTTTTTCTGGAATCCAAGCTTTTACCATTTCATTAGATACTTCATATAAAACTTGTGATTCTCGCTTTGGTTCTGCTAAAATTTTTGTTTTATTTCCAGTAACAGTTGCATATATAAAATGTGCTTGCTTTGGTTGGTTACTTTCCGTCAATCCACTTGGTACTTTATATACTTGCTTTGTATCATTTCCAAACTCTCCCCCCATTGTAAGGGCGACTTGCAACTCATGAAAAATATCTTCATCAAACTTCAGTTCATCCTTCTTATAACTCTTCCCTTTGAATAGAACTTCATCATTTAACGCTTTGTACAAGTCATTTTCATTTTTTGAGTTCGTACTTTGATATAGTTCATTCATAAATTGTTTTAATGATGGATCTTGAGCAGACTCATCTTTTGTTTTAGGCTTAATTTGAGTACTACTTTGTACTGGTGATTTATTATCATCAAGCCAAGGTTGTTGAACAATGAAAAATAACATTGTACAAACTAAAACAACTACAATAGGTAATGCTTTTTTATGAAATGGTCTTTTATGTTTTACAAAATCCACTTCATTATTTTCGTATATAGACTGCTTTATTTTAGAAATAAATTCTTCTTCATCTTTACGATTCTCCATTGGGCCTTTTTTTATTTTTCTATACCAGTCAGGATTTTGTTTATTGTTCATCACTACTACCCTCCCCTATTAATTTTGAAACCTTACTTCTCGCTCTACTTAATCTCGATTTTACAGTTCCAATGGATACTCCTAATGTTTCAGCCATTTCTTCATATGATAATTCATATTTTGCGTCCAATATAATTATTTCACGGTGCTTTTTAGGTAGTTTTAATACAACCTTCCACACCTCATTCATCTCTTCTTGGTTAAAAAATTCTTGTTCTGCTGACAGGGATTGCTTATCGTCACTAAAAAATCCTATTAAAGATATCCTTTTAAAATAGGAGGATTTCAAATAGTTTATTGCCGTATTTCTTGTGATTTTTAAAATCCACGTTTTAATAGATGACTCCTTTCGAAATGAATTCCAATTTTTAAACACCTTTATAAATACATCTTGCGTGATATCATCTGATAAGTGTGGATCTTTCGTAATAATAAATGAATAATTCCATACATCTTGCCAATAGTCTTCTATAACATAGTCCAGCTCATCATGATTACACTTTTCAATAAACGTCTGTTCCATTTCCACACCTCAAACTTATTTGAATAAACATAAAAACTGCCCTCACTTTTATTATGGTTTCAATATATAGACAAGATACAAGTTTCATTTGTTCCATTGTTTATCTTTTTTCAAGCAGAATAATACTACTAAAAAACAAGTAAAGCATACAATGATAAAATTCTACTCATGAAAATCTGTTTTTTGAATTTAACGTAACACTCCACTTGTCCATTTCAACTTGCTATACTCTTCTATTTACCATTAGCAATGCCAACTTTTCAGAAATGAAAATTAAGATAAGGTATTAACTTTCTAGAGTCGCAGCAAAAAAGCATTCTCGATTAGAAAGAATGCTTTTTTGAAATTTCATTGCTCTATATTTTCCCCAATTTATATCTTTGAGTTAAGCAAACATGTAATAAATGTAGTCAAAAAATTCACCTTATAATTAAGTATTATTTCTGAAATACATGTTTTACTTTTTCACCTGGAACGTTACTTCCCCCTCTTCCTTTTACATCTTCAATCATCATTGTAACAATCATGTCTGGCGCATTTGCATCGAAAGCTGCGAACCATCCCAGTTCTTTTCCGTCTGCTTCTTTCGACTCTTTCAGTTCTGCTGTACCAGTTTTACCAGCAAGCGTTACACCATCAACCTTTGCAATTCTCCCTGCACCATCAGGGTCATTAATGACTTTGATTAATGCACTCTTTAATATTTCTTGATTCTTTTTAGAAACCACATTTTCTTTCCAATTCCCTGCTACTTTTGCTTCTTTTAAAAGATGTGGCGACGGAATATTCCCTTCATTCACAATCGGTGCATATGTTAATGCTAAATGAAGTGGTGTCATTAATACTTGTCCTTGTCCATAGCCTGTGTCTGCTAGTTGGATATCGTTTCTTATCCCATCTCTTGCAATGATTGAAATAGGAAATTCGTATTCGATTGGTAATTTTTCATGAAAACCGTATTTCTTCAGTTCATTTACATACTGATCTTTTCCTATTTTCAAAGCTTGTTGAGCAAAATAAATATTATCAGAGTACTTCATTGCCTTATCAAAATCAATTGGACTTGCATCCTTTACACGCGTTACATAGTAATTTCCCCAAGATGAATCTTTTGTCCACTTCAATCCTTGAATTTTAAATTCTTCCTTCGGATTTATTGTGTTTGTTTCCAAACCAATTGCACCTGTGATCGTTTTAAATACGGAACCTGGTACAAATGCTTGTGTAAAGCGATTCGTCATTGGTAGTTTCGAGTCGTTACTCCATGCTTCTCGTTGGGCTTTCGATGCTCCTCTAACTATTATATTTGGATTATAAGCAGGGCTACTTACAAGTGCGATTGTTTCACCTGTTTTAGGATTAATCGCTGCACTAGACCCTGCTTCAGTTTTCATCTCATTAAAGATTTTTTCTTGAATTGCAGCATCAATTGTTAACGTAACATTTTCTCCTTCTTTTGCTTCTTTTTTTGCTACGTTTTTAATCTCTTTCCCCTTCTCATCTTCTATAAATACGCGTCCACCCTTTTCACCACGCAATTTATTTTCTAACACTTTCTCTAAACCAGTCTTACCTACTAAATCATCTGCTTGATAACCTTGTTTTTGAAGTGATTTTAACTCCTCCGCATTCACCTTTCCTATATATCCAGTTAAGTGTGCCGCTGCTTCACCTAATGGATACGTACGAATATTTACTGGGTGAGATGAAACTCCTTCTAATTCAATATAATCATTCTGTCTGGTTCCCTCTTTTAAAATGCCAATTGGTACAAAGGAGTCTGGTTTTATCCATTTCGCTGTGAGCTTTTGTTCGACCTCTTCTATAGACATATCAAGTAATTGTGCTACTATTTCTTTCGTTTGCGCTGCTGTTTCGCCTAGTTTCTCTGGAATAATTCCAACCTCAGTTGCTTTACCATTCGTTGCAAGCCCTTTTCCATTTCGATCATATATTTCTCCGCGTTTTCCTTGCTCTATTTGCATACGTACTTTGTAATCTTTTTTCATACCTGGGAAGATGAAGTCTGGTGTCCAATCTATTTCCCAAGACTCTTTATCTTTCACAAGTTTTGCTTCATGGATGAATGAAACTGGTCCTACATCCGTATCCATCTTAACTTCAAAAAGAAAAAGCTCTTTATCTTTCGTATTCTCTCCTTTCATTTTAACTTTTAAATTATTAGCTCCAATCCCCTCATAGATTTTTTGATATTTTTCTGTGAATTCTTTTTTAGAAATCGATTTTTTGGCATGGTCTGATAAATGATCATACATATTTGCAAATTTTCTATCATTCCATAAATTGATATATTCTTCAAATGCTTGTTTTGGTGGTTCGTTTTTATTACATCCTACCAACAAAACTGCGAAACAAACGAAAAGCAGCATCCATAATTTTTTCAATTCAATCTTCTCCCTTAGTTAAAAATGATGATTCCTTTCGTAATTTATTTAATAAAAAATGTTTTAACGCTTAATAGACAGTGTAAGTAATGACATTGTTCCATATTTACAAAAAAATTAATATCTATGTTCATTTTAATACAAAAAAGGCAGGCATAAATATATGCCTGCCTTCCGTTCCCAAAATCAATTACACCCTAAAACAACGTGTGGTTAACCAAATCCAGATACTCTTCTACACCCTATTTTTTACTTTTCTAAAATAATTCCTGCTATTTCATTAGCATATTTTTTAGAGTCAAATCCATCATAGTTACTTAGTACTACAACAGTCAAATATTCTTTTGGAAACCGCATGAAGTATGAACGATAACCTGCCCAGCTACCTGAATGTTCCAAGTATCGACAGTTAAAACCTTCTGCAAGCCTTAGCCCAAAAGCATAATCTTCATTGTCAATAATCGTTTCCCTAGTTGGAGAAATTTCCGGACCTATTTCGCTCATTCTTTTAACAAGTTCTTTTCCGCCAACGGTACCTGTAGTTAAATTTTCTCCCCACTTTACCAGGTCTTCGACTGTTGCATGAACTGCCCCATCACCTGTATGTTCCCAAGGGCTTTCATAGACCATATATGCTCCTTGTTCATTCTTTGAATACCCCCTAGCAATTGATATAGTAGTTGGGTAGCAATCTACAATTGTTGTGTCTTTCATATTTAAAGAATCAAAAATACGTTCTTTTGCAAACTGACGTAAAGACTTCCCGCTTACCTTCTCTACCACCAATGACAATAAAAAATATCCTGTATTGCTATACTCAAATTTTGTGCCAACAGGGAACCTTGCAATTTGATGACCATTAAGGTGTTTTAGCGATTGTTCCACAGTTAATATATCAGTAAATTTAATATTTTCTGCATGAGCCAATTCCATATAATCAACTAGTCCGCCAGTATGATGAATTAGATGCCTCAATGTTACTGGTTCAGCATATGTTCCTATAGAAGGGACAAACTTTACAATTGAATCATCTAAACTCAATCTTCCCTCTTGTTCTAAGAGTAATATAGAAAACGCTGTAAATTGTTTAGAAACTGAGGCGATATTAAAAACGCTCTTTGTGGTTATCGGTAGATTTTCCTCTATAGAAGCTAAGCCAACTGCACCTTTATACGTTACTCCGCTATCAAAACTGGCCATATATGCAAAGCCAGGAACTTTTGGTGAAAACTTTTTTAATAATTGTTTAATCAATGTATGCGTCTTTTCATTATATGTATTATTCACCTTAATCACATCCCCTTCTCTTTGAATGGTTAGGAATACAATAAAAAATACTATATATATAAAATGTCAAATTCTCCTTTCAAAATTTAAACTTTTTAATGCATTATGCCAAGTACTAAAGGAAAGCAAAAATTATTAAAGAAATTAATAGTCTACCTTAGGATTGCTCTTAACAGGTTAAAAGCTTTTACAAACAAATTTTAGCAAACAATGTCTTCCCCCTCTTTTTTTATGACAGTTTTTTGATTGGAATGAAAGCCAATAGAATTAATTATTGAAATATACAAAAAATCTTAATATAAACAATATTTTACAGCACTTCTTCTATAACGTAAATATTCATTTTACTTTATTTTCCACATAACAAAATATTCTACTTGAGAAATTATTGTTCCGTGGAAATTTTTTCCTTCTCACCAAATGGAAGAAGAATCCTGACTGTTAGCGCTTTTCGTATTACTCAAACCTGATAACAAGCATGCGTCCTCCGTCAAGTGTACTTCAGCAAAAGTACTAAATCCTGGAGTGTCACCTGTATGCCTCCCAATCGGAACACAGGTTGGAAGCTTAGTTTCATCCTTATAAATAAAAAAATAGGGGGAGCCTATCGTGACAGACTCCTCCTAAAATACAACTCTCGTATACATATCGGAAATGAATTTATTTTACTAATAGTGAATATTCACCATTTTTATCATCAAATTTATACACATTCAGATAATATTTCCCTGGTTTCGCTACGAATTTTCCCTTTATAGTATTTCCTTCATCTTCACCACAAGCTACATAATTTTGCATATCTGATTCATGATAAAGTACCCATGTCATCCCAATATTTTGTTCATTTACCACAGAAATCTCTACTTCTTTTGGATCTGTAACATTAAACGTATAAACATCTGTTTGATCAGGAGTAACCAGATTTCCTTTTACAAGCGTATTAAACGGGAGTATCTTCTCTTCTTCAAGGAACCCGCCTGTTTGCGGATCTTGTTTTACAGTAACTTTTGTCTGTTCTATACTTTCTTTTCCTCTACTATCTTTCACAGTTAGTTCCACAGTATATGTTCCTTTTTCTCCATATATGTGGGTAGGATTCGCTTTTGTACTTGTTATACCATCCCCAAAATTCCATAGATAAGAAATAACTTTTCCATTTTCACTTGTTGTACCATTGCTATGGAATTGAATTTCTTCATTTACTATCCCGCTGTATGGTCCATTCATATTTACTATAGTAGTCGTTTTTTCTTTTTCCTCTGTCGCAACACCATGGAAAACAATATCATATTCAAATTGATTAGCTGCATTCACACGATAGTTTACAAAATAGGCTGTAACTGTTTTATAACCGCTCCACCCTTTTTGGGATAACTGCTCTAAAGTTTGATTTACTTGTTTACTCATCGTTTTCCAATCTTCAGACTCACCTTTTGATATCCCACCAACGTACGTGCCTTCCACGCTAAATGTGTTAAAGAATTGCGACTCATGTTTTGTAATTTTTGCATCTTTTATATTTGCTACATCTACAATTTCGTTTTTCACTTCAGCTAACGGCTTTGGTGCGTGTTGAATTAAATAATCATTTGTTACTTGAGGTACATTATATTTATCTTGATTATCAGTCAACTGCTGCATATATGCTTGATATTCTGCATTCAATTGTGTATTTTTGCTTAATAATTCACGATACACATCATAATTTTTCACATCGTTTGCACGGATTAAATCTTGAAGCTTATCAAATGTATCAAATTGATGATTATACAAATAAGACTGTAGTGCAAAGGAATACTTATAAAAGTCCCAAGATCCATATTTGGCGAACAAAGTTTGCTTTGCTGTATAACGGCTTGCTGGATCAGATGATAAGCCACTTATCATACTTTTACGCGGAACAACATTATTTGTACGTGTAGATCCTGCAAAAAATTCTGCATTCCCTTCTTGGAACCAAGTTAATCGTTCATTTTGATACATTTCTCCGCTTCCAAATAAACCAGGAACCTCATATCTTCCTTGTAAATAGTGAGTGAACTCATGACGGAACAACTCTTCTAAACTATAAATACTCTGCTTTGGCGTACGCTCATATGTAAAGAAAGTCCCCTTCTCTTCAATATAAATTCCACCGTTGTTTGTTTCATATCCATATAATTGTCTATTTAATTGATATTCATCTGGATTATTATAAATTACTATTGTTAGTACATCATCAGCATTACCCGGTTCTAGTGCTTTATCATTTCCAATTACACGGTGATATTGTGCTTTTACTTCCTTGGCTGCCCAATATAATTTCTTAATTTTTTCTTCTGTTACTTTATCTCCCGTCTTAAAGACAATAGATCCGTCATCAAATATAATTTTTTTCAAATACGTAGAAATATGGTTTAACCAGTAATCAATGATCAGATCTTCTTAACTTAAGTAAACCTAAATCTATTTGTCTCCATACAGAAAGAGATAAATAGTTTTGTTCCTATTCATGAAATAGTACAATATATGCAAAATTACATATCTAATTAATTGCTTTTAATGTTATATTTTAATAGCGATGAATGCTATTATTTCATAAGTTGTCAACAAGCGTTATGTATGTATGAGAAAAAGGAAGGAGCCAAATAGGCCCCTTCCTTTTTCTACTAATTAACTAAATTACTCTCTGGTAAAAATTTAAATAGTAATGCTCATTTACAGGCGTCTCATTATGCATTAAACATGCTAACTTAGCTTGCTGTCGGAAAAAATAAAAACGATAGCATTAAGTTATTAAGAGACAAAAATTCATCAACACGAAGACAGATTTGTCTTGGCTAGATAAATTTGGTGATAAATACAGGAAGTAACTCTTACGATTCAATGATTCTTTTTCCTGCCTTCTACCCTTGCCACTTCTGTTTCATGACTTGTAAATAGAGATCTTCAAACTCGTTAAAATGGACGCGAAAAACACCTAATGTATCGATATAAGTAGAAATCACATCTTTTTCATTAAAATGGATACCTTCCTGTGCTAAGTCATAGCTATCATTAAGGCTGTATAAATCAAAATATTCTTCTTCCCAATACAGGCCTCTATTTACTAGTAATCGAGTAGAGCAAGTAATAGCTTGTTTAATATTCCATTTCTGAGCTACTAACTTTTCATTTAAGACTGAAAGAAGGATGTTTACCGAGGGGTTTTCATCAACTATGCGGCTATATGACAGTAAAGCCGATTCTATATATATCAGCTTTGCTTTAGACATTAAAGATATCTCCATAATTTCATATGGCGGGTGATCATTTGCTTCAATCAACCTATCGCACCATGAAATAACCTCCTCTCTATTCCAAAGTCCGCAGCCTAGTCCTAATGCATACAAGTGGGCTAAAGTTTGATAAGATTTCAATATGGTTCACCTTCAATTTAACTGTATAGTGGTATTGCATTCATTTTGGAAATAATCACGCTTAGTAATAAATATAATAAGCTGCCCAAACGGACAGCTTATTTGCATTAAAAACGCTACACATGAACTTTTTCTTTTTTTCGACGCACAAGCCACCAAACTAAAGATAGCAGTACTAGGGGAAACGGAAATATCTGAATAAACAAAAATACTTCCCAAAAATCGTGCATCGTACTACCAGGGGAATCTGTTGCCATCCCGCCAATAAAAAAAGACAATGGAATGACAAGTATATTTATACCTAAGCTAATCATTAGGAATGATAGATTTTTCTTCCAGATTACTGGTAATGCAGCCACGATTAATAAAACCAATGCAGTACCCAGTATAAGAAACAGTGCTCCAAATAAAAATACAAAGTATAAAATAGCATTGATTAAAGGTTCCACAATAGCCCTCCTAAGGATTCATTCTATAGAAACACTCATGTTATTTAGAAAGTCAGGATGCTATACCTCTTAGTTGTCTTTCAATTTCTTCATCGCTATAGTCTTCATTTATCTGCTTAGAATACTTAATCTACTTGCTTATATTCTGGACTGCGTTAGGACATATGTTTCTATTGTACAACCAGCTAGCAAGAAACCCACACTTATCCCTGCTAATACGGTACCTTTAAAGGCTCTGTTCATATTCATTTGCCCCTTTTATCTTTTCGTATTTTTTCTCCATCCATAGACAGTCCATTATGAACGTTTTCATTATAAGTATTGTCTGCTCCTTACTATCTGTTTCGGCCCTGATTCTTCTCGTTTACCGTTTCAGTATTACGCTTCAATTCGCATTATCATCACATAAAAAGGACATACCTATTCATATATATACCTTTATTATTTTATATTGAAATAAATAATGATTCAAAGTTATTTTGTGAAAATTATACAAAAAGTAATAATTCGTCGTTTACCTAACAATAGATAATATAGATAAAGAAAAAATACTAGAGAATATCACATTGTAGTAGTCTCTAGTATCTTTTCATAGTATTTTAGCGGCTATGCAATACGGAGGGATAAAAAAGGACCTCTTACGGAAAGATAAGAGGTCATCAAAAAGATAAAAATGTTGTATTTGAAACACGCGAGTTTCTAATTCATATCATAACACAATATATTCGTATATTCAATATATACATTAAAGATAAGGAATATTACATCATTGAAGATTACGGTGAACCAGGAGATAGTGTTGAAAATGAACCTACTTTGCGCAACATTTTCCCGAAAAAGTATGCGGATGTCGCACCTGCTAAGACATTTTGAATAATCTTTGCAGCTGCTACATCAACGGGTAATTTATTGTATTTCCAATCTAGAGAATCAATTGTCCAATCCCATACTTTTAAAACTAGTGAAATAGATCTTTTTAATTACATACTTAATTTATTTTTTAATGTCCAATATTTTTCTCCATTAGCTTCAAAAGAGAATTCTACCCATCCATTCGGATCTTCACGATAAATAAAGATGGTTGTTCCAGGAGTTACTGTACCAACTTTATTCTCCTCGACAGCTACATCTGGTCTACTTTTAATTTTTAAATTAAATGGATAAGGTACCTGATAGTAAGTAGCTGATGATACAACATTTGAGCTTGAACCGTCTGCATACATTTTATATGGAATTTCATTAGATAACGCGTCGACATCTAATGTTTCAGGATTCTTTGGTAATTTTTTTGCATATGTATAGTCTTCTACACGAAACGGTTTAATACGTTCCATAATACCCGCAATTTTCTTAGCCCAGCCTTTATCTGATGCATATTTCACGTTCATGCCAGTTAATGTTGACCCGTTATAATACATACCACTTTCTTCTAAATATCTTTCTCGTACATAATTAGCATTATAAGCAATGCTATCGCCGTAGCTTGGTAAATATTTCGCATATTTAAACGGGTCTCCATCATATGCACGTAGACCGAATAAATTATGTTTTTGATATGCAATTTCTGATTTTCCGTATCCAGATTCTAAAATCGCATGCGCCGCTAAATAATGAGCACTCACGCCATATTGATTTTGCGCATTGATAAAATCTTGTCCATGTCCAACTAAGGGACTATCTGAATGATATTTTGCAATAAAACTATCAATCTCTTGAGCTGTAATTTTCGAAGCCACTGTTAAATTTAAATCTTCATATGAGGTAGCAGTAGTAATCTCTTTTTCATCGTTTAAATTTTGTTGTAACATATCTGTTTTTGCAGTAAGTTGAGCAGCTTCAGCACGTGTTATAAATCTATTTGGTTGCCAACCGTTCTCGGTACCATTAGAAATTTTTAAATCTATTAAAATATTGGCATGTTTTTCTCCCCAATGCCCTTTTAAATCTTCAAATCTAACCTGCTCGTTATGATTTGCTGTGCTTTGTAGTTTATATGCATTTACTAGCATGGTAGCCATAGCAGCACGAGTTACTTTTCCGGATGGATTAAAGATTCTATTCCCTTCACCTTTAACAATACCAGCTTTTTCAGCAGCAGCAATATACGGAGTAGCCCAGTGGTTTTGTGAATCTGTAAAAGATGGTTTTGCATTAGGCTCAATTTTTATACCTAAAACTTTTGTCATAATTTTTGTAGCCGAAGCTCTGTCTAAGGAGTCATTTGAACCAAAAGTTCCATCTGGATAACCATTTAATACCTGTTTATCAACTAAATAGTTAACGGATTTATCAGCCCATGTAGGAACATCAGGGAATTTATGAGTATCTGCTAAAATATTAGAAGAATAGGATAATATAGCTCCTGCAAGGATACCTGTTGCAATTAATTTGTGCTTCATTAAAATAAACACCTCTACCATTGTATTTATCAAATTGAGATTTTCTATTTTTATATTTACATGTTTGTAATAATAATAAAATCGTATTATCACGCATTCAATTTGATGTAACGAGTATAGTTACTTATATACACAAGTGTCAATGAATTTCTTTTACAAAAATACATAATATTTACATTATTTTATAATTGACTTATGTATAAATTTTGTAAAGGACCTTTTGATAGATTTTACCTGAAGAAATCTCTTTAGTTGTTAATTTGCCAATCTTTCTCGTTTACTATTAATCAATTAAAAAAAGAATTTTTTGTTTGAAAATCTTAAGTTGATGGATGTGTGGACGTACCGCTACTAAAATTCTTGCTTTTAATTTATTGTTACTGTATTATATTTACGTATCAATATAAGGATTATAGTATATAAAAAGGAATCAAGTCTATAAGTAAGATTTAAATCCTTTTCCAATTCAAAAAGATTTTGCCAAAATCTAATATAATTTATGCTTATCTTTTTAGTATGTATCTAGTAAAAACATATTTTTTATCCATAGAATTCTGTTTTCAATGATATGAATTAGTGTTCTAAACAAGGAATCCTACAAAGTGATCTGAAAAACCTGAGAGATATTGTATGTAGTTTGCTCATCTCCAGGTACTACAATAAAAGAGCCTTACCTCTCTAGGCAAGACTCTACTAGTTTAGTTGTATACTATTTACATGATAACTAAGAAACAGAAAACATATAACACCAAATAACAGCACCCTATTACTCCTCCTACAGCTAATACCTGTTTAACCCAACTCTTAAATTTTTGATTACTGTAAATCGCTTGCACTCTTTCCATATTTCCTCCTATTAAGGAGAACCCTTAAAGACTCTCACCTCGCTATAGTACCATTAAAAAATGAATAATAGAGATCTAATGTATAAATATGCAATATTGCATACGGAAATGTATTGTTATTGTTGTAAGCGCTTACTATAATAAAGTTATAAAGATTTATTACATTTTAATACGAAAAAGAGGAGAGAATAATATGGAAATCGCAATGGCAGTTTTAAAATTTATAGGTGGAGCAATCCCATTAATTCAAGAACTTCTAAAAGCATTTATGTAAATTCACTATTTAGCAATTATTTATAAAAATTATCATACAAATGATCTGTATATCAAAAATGAATTGGCTTACAGATCATTTGCGTGATCAAGGTCCCTTTAACATGGCTAAGGGGCCTTTTTAAAATTTTTAAATAATTAAGGTTACGTCACATCACCCTCAAGTTAGCAAAATAAAATGAAACTTTAACTTGATGGTGATGGGGTAACAGTTGTGATTTAGAGATAAGATCAGATTATACAAAGTTTTGCACGTCAGCGATACCGGAAATAAACTTCGCCTTTAGTAGCAAGAATCTCCAATAAAGATAGTCAACTTACCTATTTAGGAATAGGAGTGTCAATTTAAATGATGCGTTCCAAGGCACTACTCTTCTTCTAAAATAGCGTAATAATATTCATCCCACCATTCATTCCCATGTGGTATACACTTCCTGAAATAGCCTTCTCTTCTCATTCCAATCTTCTCCATTACTCGATATGATGGGGTATTTTGTGGCTGACATGTAGCTATAATCCTATGTAATTTCATTTCCTTAAAGCCATATTCCAATGTAGCTTGTGCTGCTTCAGAAGCATATCCTTTATTGAAATATTTAGGATTGAACACCCAACCAATCTCATATGTATGCTCACCAAAATATTTATGAAAAACTATATGACCAATCAGAATATCTTTATGAATTAATACTACAGGAAAGTTCTTAGCGTTTTCACCAATGTTTTCATTCACAAAGTTTCTTGTATTTTCTTCAGTAAAAACCCCTTCAGGTATGTATTTCATAACATTGATATCTGATGTATACTCATGAACAGCTTGCCAATCTTTGAACTCAAATTTCCGTATTAATAATCTTTCTGTTTTTATAAACATTTACTTTTCCCCCTCAAAAAATTGCAACTATATTTTAAATCCACATTTAACCCTTAAAACAAAAAGAACTTGTAGGACTCTCTACAAGTTCTTTTTGTTTTAAGGTGAATATACGAGCCAAACAAACTATCTTACAGATTGACTGTAGAAACTTTAGGGGTAATGCTTTGACAAATATATTATATAACAAATATTAACATCCACAGGATTTATTTTTGAAAATTATGTGAATTAAGAAAGGAAGTAGTTTTTTCTTAGCTATTATTATTATTAACTGACGGTATCATTATATTTTATTCTGCAACTTATTTAGAAGAGCTATGTACATTTCGAAGAAGTTCTTCAATAAGTTTTGTTTTTTCATTTACCTTTGTGGCATATGTGTAGAGTAAACATCCAGCGCCTTATTACATTCCTGTGATAGGTTTCCAAATGTTCCTCTCCGAACCGGACTTACATCTCTCAATGTATCCGGCTCTCCATCTGT
>NZ_JBQAEF010000013.1:0-115182 GCF_051915185.1 Bacillus cereus group sp. MYBKT14-1
TACAGAAAGGTTCCAAGAAAAACTTCACGGCCTTTCCCCGATAGAATATCGGGAAAAGGCCGTGGCATAATACTCTTTTTATTACTGTCTACTTGACAGGGAGATGACCACTTTGAGCATCTTTTTTTATGAAAAAAAATAAATTTCTATTGCAAAGTGAAAACGCTTTTATTAAAATAGATTTATGAAAACGGTTGCGTAAAGATAAAAATAAAGTAACATAAGGAATCGTTTTCATAAAGGGAACAGAAATTATAATTTAAATCATTATGTTTTTATAAATAAAGGGGAGGAAGAACAGATGAAAATTACGTCTTTTGATTTTTGGCAAAAGTTCGGGAAAGCGTTATTAGTTGTTGTAGCCGTAATGCCAGCAGCTGGTTTAATGATTTCCATCGGTAAGTTAATTGGTATGTCTGCTGGGGATGTTAACGCAGTTCATACAATCGCTCGCGTAATGGAAGACATCGGTTGGGCAATCATTACAAATCTACACATCTTATTCGCAGTAGCAATTGGGGGATCTTGGGCGAAAGATCGCGCGGGTGGTGCATTTGCAGCGCTATTAGCATTCGTCTTAACAAACCGAATTACAGGAGCTATATTTGGGGTAAACGCTGAAATGTTAGCGGATTCAAAAGCGAAAGTTTCTTCAGTAATAGCGGGAGATTTAATTGTAAAAGATTACTTTACTTCTGTACTTGGTGCACCTGCATTAAACATGGGAGTGTTCGTAGGGATCATCACAGGTTTCTTAGGAGCTACTTTATATAACAAATATTATAACTATAATAAACTGCCACAGGCATTAGCATTCTTTAATGGAAAACGATTTGTACCATTCGTTGTAATTCTTTGGTCTACAGTTACTGCGATTGTATTATCACTTCTATGGCCATTCATCCAAAGTGGGTTAAATGAATTTGGTCGCTGGATTGCAGCTTCAAAAGATAGTGCACCAGTTGTTGCACCGTTTGTATATGGAACGTTAGAGCGTTTATTATTACCATTTGGTTTACACCATATGTTAACGATTCCGATGAACTATACAGAGCTAGGCGGAACATATACGATGCTAACTGGTTCAAAAGTTGGACAAGTTGTAGCAGGACAAGATCCATTATGGCTTGCATGGATTACAGATTTAAATAATTTATTAGCAAATGGAGATACGAAGGCATATAACGATTTATTAAATAACGTTGTACCAGCTCGTTTCAAAGCTGGACAAGTTATCGGCTCAACAGCAGCTTTAATGGGAATTGCATTTGCGATGTTCCGTAACGTTGATAAAGAAAAGCGTGCAAAATATAAACCAATGTTTTTATCAGCAGCATTAGCAGTATTCTTAACAGGTGTAACAGAACCAATTGAATTCATGTTCATGTTTATTGCTCCAGTATTATATGTTGTATATGCTATTACAACAGGACTTGCATTCGCGCTAGCTGATTTAATTAACTTACGTGTTCATGCATTTGGATTTATTGAGTTAATTACTCGTACGCCAATGATGGTTAACGCAGGTTTAACAAGAGACTTAATCAACTTTGTTATTGTTTCATTAGTGTTCTTCGGTCTTAACTTTACACTATTTAATTTCTTAATTAAAAAATTCAATTTACCAACACCAGGGCGTGCAGGTAACTATATTGATAATGAAGATGAGGCATCAGAAGGAACAGGAAATGTACAAGACGGTTCATTAGCAACAAAAGTTATCGATTTATTAGGTGGAAAAGAAAATATTGCTGACGTAGATGCTTGTATGACGCGCTTACGTGTAACAGTAAAAGATTTAGATGTTGTTGCACCAGAAGCACAGTGGAAACAAAATGGTGCTTTAGGGCTTATTGTAAAAGATAAAGGTGTACAAGCGGTATATGGTCCGAAAGCTGACGTATTAAAGTCAGACATTCAAGATATGTTAGGTGCGTAATAATATGAAATTGCTAACTTTAAACTGTCATTCTTGGCAAGAAGAGAATCAAATAGAAAAGATACAATACCTTGCTAAAGTAATTCAAGAAGAAGAGTACGATGTCATCGCATTGCAAGAAGTAAGTCAGTCCATACAAGCTGAAAATGTATGCGGTAACAAGAAAAAAGATAATTTTGGACTTTTACTATTAGAAGAGTTAAAAGCGCTACATGTAAAAGATTACAATATTACTTGGGATTTCTCTCATATTGGTTATGACGTGTACGAAGAAGGATTAGCGATTATAACGAAGCATAATATTATAAAAGAAGATACGTTCTTCATTTCAGAAAACGAGGATACAACGTATTGGAAAACGCGTAAAATTGTAAGTACAACAATTGCTTATAATGGTAAGGATATAACGTTTTACTCTTGTCATCTCGGTTGGTGGAATGATGAAGAAGAGTCATTCAAAGGTCAAGTCGATCGTTTGATGGAGCGTGTAGATAGCAATAAGCTCGCCTTCTTAATGGGGGATTTTAATAACAATGCTCGATTGAAAGACGAAGGTTATGAGTATATGATGCAAAAAGGGTTGTATGACACATATGAATTAGCAATAGAGAAGGATGAAGGAACGACTGTCCAAGGTGAGATTGCTGGTTGGGATGAAAATAAACATAATTTGCGAATCGATCTAATATTGTGTAACCAAAGTAAAAAAGTTCATTCTTCAAAAGTTATTTTTAATGGTACAAACAGAAATGTAATTTCAGATCATTTCGGTGTAGAGGTTCAATTGGATATATAATAGAAGAAATCCTCACAGAGAATAAAAGCTGTGAGGATTTTTTTTAGGAATACAAGTATTTCCAAGAGAAAATACTTGTATTTTTTATGACATTTCATATATATTTGTTATTATTGAATGTAAAACCGATTTGGTCATTTTGTATTCATACTTTGACTCACTTCGTTATATAATGAAGTAAGTGAAAGTTAATGGGAAAAAATAGTACGTTTTTGGTTAATACACGATGTAGAAAGTGATATAATTGCAAAATGTATGTATCATTTTCTAAAGAAGGAAAAATATATAATTAGGTGATAACTTCTATGAAACAGATTTGGCGTATTTATAAGACAGATTTACGGAATGTAGCCAAACATTGGGCTGCAATTGTTATTGTTTTAGGATTAATGATTTTACCATCGTTATATGCATGGTTTAACATTAAAGCTTCTTGGGATCCATATGGAAATACAAAAGAGGTTCCCATTGCAGTTTCTAACCAAGATGCAGGTTCTAATTTAAGAGGGAAAGATATTAATATCGGGAAAGAGATTGTAGACTCCCTTAAGAAAAACAAAAATCTTGGCTGGAAATTTGTAGATGAAAAACAAGCAATTTACGGAGTTGAGCGTGGAGATTATTATGCAAGTATTACGATTCCAAAAGATTTCTCTGAAAAAATTGCAACTGTTCTGGATGAAAATCCACAGAAACCAGAACTGGATTACTATGTAAATGAAAAGGTAAATGCGATTGCACCGAAAATTACAGCAAAAGGTGCATCAGGTATTACGGAAGAAATTAGTAAAAACTTCGTTAAAACAGCGAACGGTGAGATTTTTAAAATCTTCAATGACCTTGGAATCGATTTAGAAACAAACTTACCAAGTATCGAGAAAGTAAAAGATCTTGTCTTTAAGTTAGAAGCGCAGTTCCCAGAAATGAATACATTGATGGATAAGGCGTTAGATGATGCGACTCGAGCAGAGGATATTGTGAAAGTGGCGCAAAAAGAGTTGCCGGTTGTAGAGAGTGTTATTAATGATGGGCAAGAAGCGTTAGGGAATTTAGATAAGTTCTTTGCGAGAAATGATGAAACATTGCAACGTGCCCCAGGAACTATTAAGAATAATTTAATGGTAATGCAAAAAGGTTTAGATGGTGCGGCGGCAATTACGGATTTCTTAAAAAATCCATCATTTGATTCTAATCTGACACTTCCAGATCCAGCTAAATTCCCAGTGTTGCCTAATATAACTATTCCGCAAGTACCACAAATCCCAGAAATTCCAGCGTTACCGCAAGTGAATGGTGAGGGGTATAAAAATATTGCTAAAAATATTAATCAAACTGTAAATAATGTTTTTAGTTCGATACGTGTCGGAACAACTTATGCACAAGGTGTTATAAACGGGTTGCAAAATGGTAATTTTGATCCGGAAAAAGCGAAGCAAGATCTTAATAAGGTTTCTGAGACGCTGCAAGGTCGTGCAGATAGTGTTTCATATTTAATTGATGTCTTTACTAAATTTAAAGAGTCTGCATCAACTGATTTTGGAAAAGAATTCTTCCAAAAGAGAATAGAAAAATTAACAAACCTTAAATCAGCTATTGAAAATGCAAATGGTGGCGTTAAAGATATTGCCAATATTATTGGTACAGGACAAGAAGTGAAACAAGATGTAAGAGACGCTGCTAATAAAAAGTTAGATGCAATAAATAACTTGGTAAATCAAGCAGAAGCAGATTATAATGCTACGTTTGTAGCAGATTTCGAAAAAGCAGTAAGCACAGCTGAGCAATTGAAAAACACAGCTGAAAATGTAAAAGAAGATGCTCAGCAACTAAGAGGTAATTTAAATCAAGATATCAAAAAAGCAAATGAGTTAGTAAACCAAACAAATGAAGCATTAGACAGTGGTAGAGAAAAATATGATAAAGCTGTAAATGATTACAGCAGATTAAAAACAGAGCTTGAAAAAGCAAGAGAAGACTTAAGTAACAAAGGTGTTAATGGATTAGATTCTACAAAAGTAGCCTTAAATGATTTGAATGGGCAGTTCAAAGCAAGTTGGAATTTAGTTAATGACATGATTCCAGTTCTGGAAAGTACAAATAAAGTGTTAGCTGATGTGAATAGTGATAAAAATCTTAATGGCACAATTTCTAAGTTAAATAAAGCAAAAGATGGTTTGCAAAAAGGAATGGAGTTAACTGATAAAGGAATTGACGCTATTAATAAAGGTCAAAAACCAGCAGCTGATGTTATTGAAAGTATTAATCAAGTGTCTAAAAGTGTTTCGGGCCAAATTGGTGACATTTTAGCTAAATATGACTCAGAAATCACTCCAAATTTCAATGCAGCAATTGCTCGCACAAAAGAGATGTCTAAAAACACATCTCAAATTTTAAAAGAGGCAGACAAAAAGCTTCCAGATGTTAAAAAATTACTAGAAGATTCATCAAAAGGTTTAGTAGATGGTAAAAAGAAATTAGCAGACATTAAAGCTGAAATGCCAGCTACTGAGAAAAAGATTAAAGAATTAGCAGATAAAATTCGTGATTTTGAATCTGAAGAGGATTTAAAAGACATCATACGTTTATTGAAAAATGATGTTGAAAAGCAAAGTGATTACTTTGCGAATCCAGTAAATTTAAAAGAAAATAAATTATTTGCGATGCCGAACTACGGTTCAGCGATGTCACCATTCTATACAGTGCTTGCATTATGGGTAGGCGCATTATTAATGGTTTCATTATTAACGGTAGAAGTACACGAAGAGGGCGCGAATTATAAGAGCCATGAAATTTACTTCGGACGTTTATTAACATTCTTAACGATAGGTCTTTCACAAGCGTTTATCGTATCGATGGGAGATATATTCTTACTCGGTACGTACGTAGTCGATAAGTTCTGGTTTGTGTTATTTAGTTTATTTATTGGTGGAGTCTTCGTTTGTATCGTATACTCACTCGTTTCTATTTTCGGAAACGTTGGGAAATCGATGGCGATCATTTTACTTGTACTACAAGTAGCAGGATCGGGCGGAACATTCCCGATCCAAATGACACCAGCGTTCTTCCAAGCGATTTATCCGTTCTTACCATTCACATACGCAATTAGCGCAATTCGTGAAACAGTTGGCGGAATGCTTTGGGATATCGTAACGCGAGATTTACTTGTGTTAAGTGCTTTCGTAGTAGTTATGATTGTGGCTGCGTTATTACTGAAAACACCAATTAACAAATCAAGTGAAAAATTTGTTGAGAATGCAAAAGGAAGTAAAATCATTCACTAAAATAAAAGGTTCCTACCGATAGAGGTAGGAACCTTTTTGTTTAATCAAATTTTAATTTTTTTAATGCTTCTGCGAATGGGTTATTTAATGGTTCTTCTTCTTTTTTCTGTTGTTTCATATATTTTTGAACGTCGCGTTTATCGGCTTTGTTTCCAGATTCTTTTTTACGTCGTTCTTGGAATGTTGATAATTTCTCACGATAGCCACATTTACATGCAAAGATTTGACCTGCACCTTCACCACGTAATTCTAGTTTCTTCTTACATTGCGGACAGCGAGCGTTTGTTGTACGAGATACATTTTTACGATGACCACATTCACGATCTTGGCATACGAGCATTTTTCCCTTTTTGCCGTTTACTTCTAGCATTGGTTTACCGCAGTCTGGACAAGACTTCGTTGAAATGTTGTCATGTTTATATTTTTTATCACTCGATTTAATTTCAGAAACAATTTCTTTCGTATAGTTCTTCATTTCCGAAATGAATACTTCTTTCTTTAATTTTCCTTTTGCAATTGCTTCAAGTTTTTGTTCCCACTCACCGGTTAGTGTAGGTGATTTTAATTCTTCTGGTACTAAATCAAGTAACTGGCGACCTTTTGAAGTAATGTGAATATCTTTACCACGTTTTTCAATTAAGAATGAATTGAATAGCTTGTCGATAATGTCTGCACGTGTCGCTACAGTACCTAATCCACCAGTCGATTTTAACGTATCAGCAAGTTGTTTATTTTGCGTATCCATATATTTTGTAGGATTCTCCATTGCTGAAAGTAAAGTCGCTTCGTTAAATCGTGCAGGTGCTTTTGTTTGACCTGATGTTTGCATAATTAACTTTACAGCTAATGTATCGCCTTTCTCAATGTGAGGTAGAAGTTGCTCTTTTACGTCATCAGTTACATCATCATCTTCAAAGCGATTTTCATATACTTCTTTCCAACCGGCATGTAGAATTGTTTTTCCGCGCGCAATGAACGTTTCATTGCCAACCTTTGTGCGTAACGTTAGTTGCTCATATTCGAATGCCGGGAATAACACAGCTAAGAAACGTTTTACAACTAAATCATAAATTTTGCGTTCTTTATCTGTGAATGCTGAGAAGTTAACGTATCCTTCTGTTGGAATAATCGCATGATGATCGCTTACTTTACTATCATCAACAAATGATTTGTTAGGTTTGATAGGCTTTTGTAATACTTTATGTGCGAAGGGACGGTATTCTCCAACACCACATGCTTTTAGACGTTCTGGAAGTGTTCCAACGATATCAGATGAAATGTAGCGTGAATCTGTACGAGGGTACGTTAGTACTTTATGCTGTTCATACAATTTTTGGATAATATTTAATGTTTCTTTAGCAGAGTAACCGAACTTTTTATTCGCATCACGTTGCAATTCAGTTAAATCGTAAAGACCAGGAGAGAATGACTTCTTCTGTTTCTTATCAATTTCCACAACAGTAGCATTTTGTTTATCTAAACGTTTTACAATACCATCGATTTTTTCTTTATTAAAACTACGGCTATTGCCATTTGCATCTTGCCAAGTAAGTTTGAGCTTCTCCATTGTTTGAGCTTCGATGCCGTAGTAAGTTTGTGCTTTGAAGTTCTTTATTTCATCCTCACGACTAGCAATCATAGCAACAGTAGGGGTTTGTACACGGCCGCAATTTAACTGGGCATTAAAGCGAGTCGTTAAAGCACGAGTTGCATTAAGACCGATATACCAGTCAGCTTCTGAACGTGCAACTGCTGAAGCGTATAAATTGTCATAGGCTTTACCTGGTTTTAAATTTGCAAAACCATCTTTAATTGCTTTATCGGTTACAGATGAAATCCATAGACGTTTGATCGGTTTATTAATGCGAACCTTATCAATAATCCAGCGAGCGACCAATTCTCCTTCACGTCCAGCATCTGTCGCTACAATAATTTCATTTACATCCTTTCTAAGTAGCTGGCTTTTCACAGCATTGAATTGTTTCCCAGTTTGTTTAATAACCGTTAATTTCAAACGCTCCGGTAGCATCGGTAAATCTTCTAAATTCCACTTTTTATATTTCACATCATAGCTTTCTGGGTCTGCTAATGTAACGAGATGACCTAAAGCCCAAGTTACAATATATTTACTACCTTCAAGATAGCCGTTTCCTTTTTTATCACACTTCAGTACACGAGCAATATCTCGTGCAACGGAAGGTTTTTCAGCGATTACAACGCTTTTTGACATATTAAAAACATCCTTTCAAATTTCCATAAGTTAAATATAGCATACATCTTCTTGAGATTCAGTTTCGCTCCATATTTCAGCTGTTTTTAATGGAGTTAACAAAATCCCAACTGATTAAAGTTTCACTTTATCAGTTGCCTCTATATCAAATAGAAAAGTAAAGAACTTGTTATTTTACTAGAATAAGAGTAGACTTTGAAGTAGATGAATAAGAAACACATGGGGGTTTGTGGATATAAACTGAGAGTATGGCTACTAGTCCGTCATTGACCATTTGAACCTGTTGGATAATGCCAGCGTAGGGAGAGTGTAAAAGCACATATTCAGGCACTTTGCGTACGCGCAAAGTGTCTTTTTGTGTATCTCCCATCATTATAGTTAGGAGATGAAAAGGATGAATATGAAAGAAATTAGTAAAGTAGTGGATTTGGTGAGAGAATCTAATCCGCTTGTTCATAATATTACAAATGTTGTTGTAACAAATTTTACTGCTAACGGTTTGTTGGCACTTGGGGCATCGCCTGTAATGGCGTATGCGAAAGAAGAAGTAGCAGAAATGGCTAGCATTGCTGGAGCGTTAGTATTAAATATGGGGACACTTCGTCCTGAAGAAGTAGAAGCGATGTTACTCGCGGGTAAATCAGCAAATGCGAACAATGTGCCAGTACTATTTGATCCAGTTGGTGCAGGAGCAACTTCGTATCGAACAGAAGTTGCGAGACATATTCCGGCTGAAATTGAGTTAGCAATTATCCGCGGAAATGCAGCTGAAATAGCAAATGTTATTAATGAGAAATGGGAAATTAAAGGGGTAGACGCTGGTACTGGAAATGGCAATGTTGTAAGTATTGCAAGGCAGGCAGCAGATGAACTAAATACAGTTGCGGTCATTACTGGAAAAGAAGATGTTGTTACAGATGGAGAGAGAACTATTGTTATTCGAAATGGTCACCCTATTTTAACGAAAGTTACGGGAACAGGTTGTTTACTAACTTCTGTAATAGGAGCATTTGTAGCAGTGGAAAAAGATTATGTAAAAGCAGCAGTAGCAGCATTAACGTTTTATGGTGTAGCTTCGGAACTGGCAGCTGCTAAGACCGTGGAAAAGGGACCTGGTGGTTTCCAAATTGAATTTTTAAATCAGTTAGCGAATACTACTTCTGGTGATATTGAGAAGTATGGAAAGATTGAGGAGTTAGAGTAAGAGGGAGTGAAAGAAATGGCACGCATTGAAATAGATAAAATGTCTAAGCTATTGCAAGTGTATTTTATTATGGGAAGTAATAACTGCACGAGGGATCCTTTAGCTGTATTGAAAGAAGCGTTAGATGGTGGAGTGACAATTTTTCAGTTTCGCGAGAAGGGGGAAGGTTCTTTAATCGGAGAAGATAGAGTGCGCTTTGCAAAAGAATTGCAGACGCTTTGTAAGGAATATAGTGTTCCTTTCATTGTAAATGATGATGTAGAATTAGCCATTGAATTAGATGCAGATGGTGTTCATGTAGGACAAGATGATGAAGGAATTACATCTGTTCGTGAAAAAATGGGAGATAAAATTATCGGCGTATCTGCTCATACAATTAAAGAAGCACGCTTTGCAATCGAAAATGGAGCAGATTATTTAGGCGTTGGACCTATTTTCCCAACGAGTACGAAAAAAGATACGAAAGCGGTTCAAGGAACGAAAGGATTAGCCTATTTTAGAGAACAAGGAATTACAGTGCCAATCGTTGGTATTGGTGGGATTACAATTGAAAATACAGCGGCAGTTATAGAAGCGGGTGCGGACGGTGTTTCAGTTATTTCAGCAATTAGTTTAGCTGAATCTGCGTATGAAAGTACGAGAAAATTAGCTGAAGAAGTAAAGAGAAGTTTGTAGGGAAGGACGTGTAGTATTTTAAGTGCTACATGGAGAAATAGACTGCCCCAAAATTTAAACAAACGTTTGATTAAAAAAGCACAAACCTTTTTAAATAAAGGTTTGTGCTTTTTCTTTAAAACATAATTGAAATTAAGAGCATTCCAATTCCGATAGAAGTAAATGTTGCGATTAAGCCTGGAATCATAAAGCTATGATTTAATACGTATTTACCAATACCTGTTGTACCGGTACGGTCAAAGTTAATGGCAGCAACGATTGTGCCGTAGTTTGGAATGAAGAAATATCCGTTTACTGCAGGGAACATCGCAATCAGTAGCGCTGGTGGAATACCAAGGGATAGTCCAAGTGGCATTAAGGCACGTACTGTTGCTGCTTGGCTGTACAGTAAAATAGATAGAATGAATAGTGCGATGGCAAATAGCCAAGGTGCACTTGTTACTAAATGCTGAATGGATCCTTGAATCATATTTAAGTTTCCATTAAAGAAAGTATCTCCCATCCAAGCGATACCGAAAATAGCAACAACTGCTGTTGCTCCTGCTTTAAAGACGTTACCAGATACAATGCTTTCTACATTTGGTTTACAGAAAATAATAATAAGAGCCGCGATAGTTAACATAACCATCTCAATTGTGTTCGGCATGGAAAGACGAGCTAACTTCCCATCAACTATCCATCCTGGACGAAGTGCTTCAAATGAACCAAGAAGTACAACAAGGAAGGTTCCTACTAGGAAAAGGATAACTGATAATTTTGCGCCCTTTACACCTACAAATTCTTTTTTCTCTTCAAGCTTAGGAATCATTCCTTCTTTTAATCGTTTTAAGTATTCAGGGTCTTCATTTAATTCTTTTCCCATCTTACTAGCAACGAATGCAGCTATCATACAAGCGATGAAAGTAGAAGGGATACTTACTTTTAAAATATCTAATAAGGTGATTTTATAGTCAGCTAACATTGCTAAAAGAGCAACTGTGGCAGCTGAAATTGGACTAGCTGTAATTGCTTGTTGAGAAGCGATTACGGCAATCGACATTGGGCGTTCCGGTCTAATCCCTGATTCACGAGAGACTTCTGCAATAACAGGAAGTACAGAATAGGCAACGTGACCAGTACCTGCACATAGTGTGAATAAATAAGTAACAATTGGAGCAAAAAAAGTAATACGCTTTGGATTTTTTCGTAATGCCTTTTCAGCTAGATGAACAAGATAGTCCATTCCTCCAGCAGCTTGCAAAGCACCAGCAGCTGTAATTACTGCCAAAATCATAAGCATTACATCGATAGGAGGCGCGGTTGGTTGTAGGTGGAAGACAAAAACGAGTATTGCCATACCAACTCCACCCATTACTCCTAAACCAACTCCGCCTAGGCGTGCACCAATAAAAATACAGAGTAACAAGGTAAGAAATTGTAGCCAAAACATGATAAACTACCTCCGAAATTCATTAGTTAAGATATATTCGAATAGTTTAATTTGAATGAAAATTAAATAAATACCCGAAGAAATCCTTGTTATTTATACATTTTTTATTATATAACACAAAAAAAGTAACATTCACGTACTTTTTGAAATTATTTCGAAAAAGCAATGCATTAAAAATTTGTATTTATATCTCTAAATAAGTAGACATTTTGATTTATATGTTGTAATCTTTGAAAGAGAATAAATTAATTCTCATAGAACTCCCATATCGTTCAACTCGTTCAGCGAGAAAGGCAAACTGATGGAAACATGAGGACGCAAAACTACAGGAGCTAAGGTCGAAAGGCTACGCTAGCCAGTTACCGGACGGATAGGGTTGGTCTTGGCCAATGCTTTTACATTGGCTTTTTTTTATTCTCGAACATATTGAGAAACATTTTCAAACAAAATATCCATATATTTTGTTTTTTTTGTTTGTGTTGATTAAGGAAGGTGGATATTAATGAAAAAATATTGGCATAAGTTATCGTTCCTTCAAAAGAACGTCTTATTAACCGTATTAGTTATTTTGACACTTGTTGGAAGTATGGGTGCATTAAGTTTCAATATGTTTCAAAATAGTATGATGTCTTTATTTGAAAGGCAGTCTATTGAAACAGGAGAAATAGTATTGAAAAAACTGGATGTAGAATTAGTTAGAGACATGGCGAAAGATCCTACAGCCGAAAAAGTGAAAAAAGAAAAGTTAACAGAGAAATTAGATGAAGTATCAAAAGAATTGAAAAGCGTTGGACAAACGTATGTTACAGGAGCAAAGCCGAATGAAAAGCGAGAATTACAACTCGTTGGTTTGACTACAGAGTTAACAAATGCGTTTCCTATAAAGCCGGGAGATTATTATGAACAACCCGCTCATTGGATGAAGGCATACGATAAAGTGATTGATACGAAAAAGGCTCAAATGACAGAAGTATATGAAGATGAAATAGGTTCGTGGGTGACAATATTAGAACCAATTACAGATGGAGAAAACAATATTATTGCAATTGTTGCCGCTGACTTAGATGCTTCCATTG
Organism: Bacillus cereus group sp. MYBKT14-1; assembly: GCF_051915185.1. NCBI lineage: Bacteria > Bacillati > Bacillota > Bacilli > Caryophanales > Bacillaceae > Bacillus > Bacillus cereus group sp. MYBKT14-1. Next base: position 12,631 of record NZ_JBQAEF010000013.1, read on the forward strand.
TTCCTATTACAAAAGAGAAGTTTATGATACAGGGTTTACTCTTTATCATTATTTCATTAGCAATTGCGACTATTACTCAATTCTTTATCGTGCGTCACTCGCTAGCTCCGTTAAAAGATTTACGAGAAGGGTTACGTAAAATTGGTGAAGGTGACTTGAGTATTAAATTAAAAGAAAGACCAGATGATATTGGAATTATTAATGTTTATTTCAATAACACGATTGAAAAGTTTAAAGGGATTATAGATAAAGTAAGGCAAACTGCTGAGCAAGTTTCTTCTTCTTCACAAGAATTGTCGGCGAGTACAGAGGAAAACAGCATGGCAGTTCAAGAGATTGCAAGTTCTATTGAAGGTTTAAGAGTAGGGGCACAGTCTCAAAAAACTTCAGTACAACAATGTTTAGGGATTGTACATGGAATGGAAGATAAGGTAGAAGAGATAACTGGGGCTGCGAAACAAGTTGCGGTTGCTTCTGAAGGTATGGAACAACATTCAATTGAAGGTAATGAAGTGATTGGACAAATTATTAATCAAATGAGTTTAATCCAAAATGCAGTACAAGATTTGTCTTCCATCATTTATTCGTTAGAAACAAGGTCAAAAGAAATTAGTGATATCGTAACTGTAATTACAGGTATTTCAAATCAAACAAATTTATTAGCTTTAAATGCTTCTATTGAGGCTTCACGTGCTGGAGCAGCTGGAAGAGGGTTTGCAGTTGTTGCTGATGAAGTACGAAAATTAGCAGAACAGACGGAAGCGTCTGCTAAAGATATAGCGAAATTAATTGGTGAAACACAAGCTGAGACAGAAGATGCTGTAGTTTCCATGCAAAAAGGTTCAAAAGAAGTAGAAACTGGAATTTCGCTTGTTCAAAGTAGCGGAGATTTCTTTGAAAAAATCTCAAAATCAGCGCAATCTGTTACAGATCAAGTAAAAGCTGTTTCTGGTAATTCGAGTGATATTTTACAAAATAGCCAGAATATTGTTCAAGTCGTAAATGAATTATCACATATTGCAAATACTTATGCCAACAGCAGTAGTAATGTTGAAGAAAGCATGAAAGAGCAAGAAATATCAGTACAAGATATTGCAGAATTAGCGACTTCTTTAAGTTGGCTCTCTCAGGAATTACAAGAGCTTATTGGTGAGTTTAAAAGCGAATAAGGAGAAAGTTCAATTCTAATCAAGGGGGTATCTCCGCTACTGATTATGAATTGAACGAATCTGCCCTTTAATAAGGGATAAAAAAGGTGTGAATTTTCACACCTTTATTATATTTAAGAGAGGAATTTACATAAATATGAAATTAGCAATTTCTTATAGTGAGATGGTAAAAGAATTTTTAGAAAAAGTAGAAGGAAGTATTAAAATACCTAAAGATGTGCAAGGAACAGAACTTGGGGTAAAAAGGAAAACGGAACTGTTTTCAAATTTGACTCACATTGTAGATTTAATAGGAGCGACTGCAACGTGGTTATATCATATTTCTAAAGAAAAACATATTGTCGTGCTTTATCATGTAAGAGGAAGTTTATTTCCGATTACTATTGAAGTTTCTAATTTTCTCTCCTATGAAAGTTTGAATTTACAGATTGAAGAGCAACTGGAGCAAATTAAAGAAATGAATGAGGAAGAAATAGAAGAGTTTCAAAACGGTAATACATTATATGAAATGTCACCTATTATTATTGGCGAAACATATTATGAGCTACAAGACACGAATACATTACAATTTGTATTTAGTAAAAATATGCAAAGTGTAGAAATAATATTTAATAGTGTTAATTGGAAAGAGACAACAATTACTCGTTATGCACAACAAATACAAGGTGTTTTAATTAATAAATCAAAAAATAAGAATAATCATATAAATAATTTTAATATTATTACAGAGGCCGAGATGGCACTTTATAGTCAAGTGAATGATACGACAGCAGTATATCCTGAGAAAAGTATCGTCGATATGTTCTATAATACTGTTACTCAATTTCCAAATCGTATAGCTTTATCTTCAAGGGAAGGTACTTTAACTTATGAGGAGCTAAATAAAAAAAGTAATCAAATAGCTCATATGTTAATTAAAAACGGCGTCCAATTAGGAGACTATGTTGGAATATTTATGAAACGTAGCATAGACACAGTAGTAAGTATGGTAGCTATATTAAAAGCTGGTGCAGCGTATGTTCCGATTGATCCAGATTATCCGGAAAGTAGAATACAGTACATTATTCAAGATAGCCAAGCGAAAGTTATATTGATGAAAGAGACGCCTATAACATGTGATGGGGTTCAAACAGTTTCAATGTATGATAGTGAAACTTATGAAGATACAGATGTAAAGTTGTCTATTCATTGTGATGATATAGCTTATATGATTTATACATCTGGTTCAACAGGGAATCCAAAGGGAACGATGTTAGCACATAGAGGAGTTGTTAATCTGTATACTTGGATGAAAAAGCAATATGAATTGACAGAAGAGGATGTATTTGCCCAATTTCCTTCCTTTAGTTTCGATGCTTCTGTATGGGAGTCATTTGCTTCTTTATTCTGTGGAGGAAACTTATATGTACTATTAGAGGAAGAGCGATTGTCTGTAGAAGCATTTGCAAATGCAATCTATAAAGTGAAAGCAACTTCAATCTTGGCATTAGCAACAATTTTTGTTCGACAAGTAGCAACTTATTTAGCAGAAGAAGATATATATAAGCTAGCTTCCCTAAAAAGAATTGCGATTGGCGGTGAAATGTTGCCTGTAGAGGTTATTAAATTGTGGAGAGAAAGAATAGGTACAAATGTTGAAATTCATAATGTATACGGACCGACAGAATGTACTGTAGTGACGACAACCTATAAAATACCTAGTCAGTTAAATGAGGATGTTGCGAGTATTCCCATTGGTAAACCATGTGCTAATTATCAAGTTATGATTTTGGATGAGAATATGAATCTTTGTCCAATTGGTGTACCTGGTGAATTATATATAGATTCAGTGGGATTAGCAAAAGGGTATTTTAATAAGCCTAATAAAACAATTGAAGCTTTTATTCCGAACCCTTTTAATCCTATAGTTAATATATATAAAACAGGTGATATCGTTAAGTTGCTAGAGGATGGAAATATAGAGTTTTTACATCGGAAAGATGATCAAGTAAAAATTAGAGGACATCGTATTGAACTAGGCGAAATCCAAAGTAAAATTTCTCAAAATCATAATATAAAAGAAAATGCTGTTTTTGCTAAGAAGAGTAAGGAAGGTAGCCAATATTTAATCGCGTTCTATACAACTTTAAATAAAAAAGAAATACCAGAATTAGTTTATCAGTTACAAGAGCAATTACCAGATTATATGGTGCCATCTAAACTAATTTATATTAATGAATTACCACTTACACCTAATAAAAAGATTGATGTTAAGAAGTTAGCTCAGTTAGAAGAAAAGTATGAACCGGTTCGGCTACAAGAATATGTTGCACCTTCTAATAAAGCAGAAAAACAAATAGCGAACGCCTGGGCGGAAGTATTAGGAATTTCAAAAGTTGGAGTGCATGATGATTTCTTTACAATTGGTGGACATTCATTAAAAGTATTACGAGTCTTAACATTGTTAAAAGAAGATTTCTCACATTTAACAATTCAAGATTTCTTTAAAGAAAGAACGATATATGGATTAGCTCGAATTGAGCGAGAAGTAAAAGTAGAGAAAGAAGAAGTATTTCGTGAATATAAAGTGATTCACGAACCAGATACTATCACGTATGCAAACGTTTTGGAAGAAAACCAGATTTCAAATGTCTTTTTAACAGGAGCTACTGGTTATTTAGGATCACACATATTATATGAATTGTTGAGAGGTACATCTGCTACTATTTATTGTTTAGTAAGACCAACTAAAGATGTGCAGCAAAGAATTATAGATACATTAACAGGCTACTTTAATGATATATGTGAAGAATGGTTACAGCGTATACAGGCCGTAGCTGGTGATCTGGGAGAAGAGTATCTTGGGATGAGCGAAGAAGAATTTATGTTCATCAGTTCTAAGATGGATACGATAATTCATTGCGGTGCAGATGTAAGACATTTTGGAGATGTAAAACAATTTGAAAATATAAATGTCCAAGGAACTAGCCGTATGCTAACATTAGCGGAGAAAGGTGCTACATTCCATTTTATTTCTACAATTGGTATCCCGTTAGAATTAGCGGTAGATCAATGGGATACATACATGAAAACTGGTGATTTTAATTACAGTGTAGACTTAGAGAATGTATATTCAAATAGTAAACTACAAGCGGAAAACATTGTTCGTGAAGCAATGAAAAATGGTTTGCGTGGAAATATTTATCGTGCAGGTAATTTAGCATGTCATTCAGAAACAGGTTCGTTCCAACAAAATATTGAAGGAAACGCATTTTATCGTCTTATTAAAACAATGCTATTAATTGGGAAAGCACCAAATGTGAAGTGGAAAGTTGATTTCACACCAATTGATTTTGCTAGTAAATCAATTGTATCGTATTTGCAAGATGCGCAAATTATAGGAGAGACGTTACATATTTGTCATCCACATCAAATTGAGTTTGAACAATTTATACAGCTAATTGGAGAGTGTGGATACAATCTTGAAATGGTTCCACTTTCAGAATATGTAAATACCGGACTTGCATTAGCGAAGGGAAATGAAGTAATAGCAGAGTTAATTGCTTCTCAAGTTGCAGGAGATGGAGCGCAGCAATCTGAAATTGTAATGGGTACGCGTAGAACGAATAAATGGATTAAGAAAAAAGAATTGATAGTACCAGCAATTAATAAAGAATTTATTCAGCAGTTATTAGCTCATGGTGAAAAAGTTGGTTATTTTCCAAAAATAATGAAATGATTATGCATGCTTTTGTTTGTTCAATAAAATAAATCATGCTACAATGAAAACGAATTAAGGACCGGGGAGCCAATTGGCTGAGAGGATGTAAGTAAACATCGACCCTCAACCTGATCTGGATAATGCCAGCGTAGGGAGTTACTTAAAGTGATGTAGCATATGTTATTCTGTAATAACTTGCATACAAGGCTTTCCTACGCAGTAGGAAAGCCTTTTCTTATTTTTGAAATTTATTTTTATAAGGGGGATTTTATTATGTCACAACAAGTTACAATGTCATTTTCAGTAGTACCACAAGCAAAAACGAAAGATGTATATTCTGTTGTCGATAAAGCAATTGAAGTTGTGCAACAATCGGGAGTTCGTTATGAAGTAGGGGCAATGGAAACAACTTTGGAAGGAGAATTAGATGTACTTCTTGATGTCGTTAAACGTGCGCAACAAGCTTGCGTCGATGCTGGAGCAGAAGAAGTGATTACTTCTATTAAAATCCATTATCGTCCAAGCACTGGTGTAACGATAGATGAAAAGGTTTGGAAGTACCGTGATGAATATGCAAAACCAGAAGCAATCTAAACTTATTACAACTATTTGGCTTATCCTTCTCATTGCGATATGGGAAGGATCTGTTTCATTATTTAAAATCGAACCGTGGATTTTACCAAAGCCTTCTGCCATTGTTCAAGAATTAATTGGGATGAAAGATTTACTATTACCAAATACGATGCAAACACTGCAGGAAGTTATAATTGGACTATTCTTTGCAATTTTATTGGGGACGAGCATCGCAATTATTATGGACGTTATACCGTTATTTCGTATTTTAATAAATCCATTGCTCGTTATTTCGCAAACAATTCCAATTGTTGTACTTGCACCGCTATTTATTATTTGGTTTGGATATGGGATGCTGCCGAAAGTAATGGTCGTAATACTCGTTTGTTTCTTCCCAATTGCGCTTAGTATTTTAGAAGGTTTTCAAACAGTAGATAAAAACATGCTGAAACTGTTACAAACAATGAAGGCGACAAAATGGCAAGTTTACCAGAAAGTAAAATTTCCAGCAGTGCTTCCATACTTTTTCTCAGGTTTAAAAATTGCAGTTACATATAGCGTAATGGGGGCAATTATCGGAGAATGGCTCGGTGCAAGTGAAGGATTAGGCGTTATGCTTACGAGGGCTACAAAATCCTTTTTGACTGCCCGAGTATTTGGTGTTGCAGCAATCATCGTTATGGTGACATTATGCCTGTATTTTATCGTAGAGTTTATGGCAAGAATAACAGCACCATGGATATATAGAAAGGACGGCAGAAAATGAAAAAAGGTTTGAAAGTTATGTTAGCTGCCTTAGTAGCGGTAGGTGTGGCTGGATGTAATCCGGCGAAGAAAGAAGAAAGTGCAAGTAAAGATCAAAAAGTAAAAGTAGTATTAGATTGGTTTCCAAATACGAATCATACTGGCTTGTATGTAGCGCAAACGAAAGATTATTACAAAAAGCAAGGATTAGATGTAGAAATTATTCAACCAGGTGACAATGTAACAGCAGAGCAAATGATAGCATCAGGAAAAGCAGACTTCGCAATAAGCGCACAAGAAAATGTAACGTTAGCTCGTGTGGAAGGAATTCCTGTTGTATCTGTAGGAGCGATTATTCAGCATAACACTTCAGCGTTTGCATCGCTTAAGAAAGATAATATGACGTCACCGAAAGATTTTGAAGGTAAACGTTACGGCGGCTGGGGAGGACCAGCGGAAGAAGCGACATTAAAGACGATTATGGATAAACATCAAGCTGATTTTAATAAAGTTGAAAAAATCATCTTAGGACAAACAGATTTCTTTAAATCAATCGGTCGTGATGCAGATTTCGAATGGATTTATTACGGTTGGGATGGTATTGAAGCGAAGCGCCAAGGAAAAGAGTTAAATACGATTATGGTGAAGGACTTAGATCCAGCGCTTGATTTCTATAGTCCTGTTATTATTACGAGTGAAAAACATACGAAGCAAGATAAAGACTTTGTGAAAAAGTTTATGAGTGCAACGACAGAAGGTTATAATTTTGCAATTAAGGAACCGAAAGAGGCTGCTGATATTTTAATTAAAGCTGTTCCAGATGTAAATAAAGATTTAGTTCAAGAAAGCCAAAAATGGTTAAGTACGAAGTATCAAGATGATGCTAAAGCATGGGGAGTACAGAAGGAAGAAATTTGGACGAATTACATGAATTTCTTATATGACAACAAAGTTATTAAAAAGAAAATCGATGTAAAAGATGCTTTTACAAATGAATTCCTTCCAAGTGAAAAATGAGCGGATTACAAATAAAAAATATAGTGAAATCTTTTGACGGAAAGAATGTATTAGAGAATATTAGTGCCTCTATACAAGAGGGAGAGTTTGTTTCCTTTGTAGGACCGAGTGGTTGCGGGAAAAGCACATTATTAAACATGATTGCAAATGTTGAAAAACCAACAAGCGGGAACGTAACGTATAACGATAAGCAAGTACAAGAGCAAGATGTTGTTAGTTATATGCCACAACAAGATTTATTACTACCGTGGCGATCAGCTTTGCAAAATATCGTTCTTCCGTTAGAAATTGAAGGAAAGCCGAAAAAACAAAGGCTGACAGAAGGAATGGAAGCATTAAAGCAGTTCCAACTAGATGAATATGCAGACCATTATCCAGATGAATTATCTGGTGGTATGCGTCAAAGAATTAGTTTTCTGCGCACATATTTATGTGAAAAGCCAATTATGCTGCTGGATGAGCCTTTTGGTAAATTAGATGCATTTACAAAAATGGAAGTACATAGCTGGCTTTTAAACTCTTGGCATCAAGAAAAGCAAACAATCGTTATGGTGACACATGACTTAGATGAGGCAATCTTGCTTTCAGATCGCGTATTTATTTTATCTCAAAGACCAGCGTCAATAGTTGGCGAGGTACAAGTGAAATTACCTAGGCCGAGAACGATGGATATGTTAACATCACTCGAATTAAAAAAGGATAAAGAAGAGATTTTAAGTGTGTTAGCTCCTTATATGAAAAAATAGAAAAAGCCTTTTAACAGTTTTTAGTATAATTACTGTTAAGAGGCTTTTTTTAGAATATGAAAAGATGGAGAAGGAACAAAAGGGAAAATAGAGAATAGAATATAACAGAGTAGTTTATACTCTTAATATAACAAATGTTAAAGGAGTGAAAGGATAAAATGACTTTATCAACTGTTCTTCAAATGGTTTTAGCTTGATATGGGAGAAGTCTGCCCATTTTTTAAGATTAAGCTAAATTGAAGACAGCAGGTAAAGAACCTTAATCCTTTTTTACGATAATATGTAATGGGTAAGGTGTATTCACCTTACCCATTTTTATATGCATAATTAAATAAGGCTTCATACTGTTGGTCTCTCTATTTAGCTTATGGACGATAAGTAAAGGAGAGAAAAAAATGAGTATATTAATAGTAGAAAATTTAAGTCATTCGTATGGTGAGAAAACCATCTTATATAATGCGTGCTTTCGATTATTAAAGGGGGAGCATGTTGGGTTAGTAGGGAAAAATGGGATTGGAAAATCAACACTGCTAAGAATTTTAACAGGAGAACTTATACATGATGATGGGAACATTGAATGGTTTCCACATGTGAAGGTTGGATTTTTGCAGCAGCATATAGATTTACAAGAAGGAATAACAATTGAAGGATACTTGCAAAGTGCATTTTCTAACTTGTATGCGATTGAATACGAGATGTTAAAAATTGCAGAAGAGATGGCTGAAGCAGTAGAAGTAGAAAAATTGTTAGTAAGGTATGGAGAGTTACAAACTATATTGGAAAACTCTAATTTCTATCAAATTCATACAGAAATTGAAGAAGTGGCAATTGGTTTAGGGCTGTTTGAAATAGGATTGGAAAAGGATGTTTCAAAGTTAAGTGGAGGACAGCGGACAAAGTTATTACTAGGAAAGCTTCTTCTAGAAAAAGCTGATGTTTTATTGCTAGATGAACCAACGAACTATTTAGATACAGCACATATAGAATGGTTGCAATCGTACTTGAAGCTGTACGAAAAAGCTTATATTATCATTTCGCATGATGAAGTATTTTTGAACAATATTACGAATGTCATTTACCATCTAGAAGAACGAAAAGTTAAGCGATATGTAGGGGATTATGAAAAGTTTTTACAAAGTTACCAAGTACAAAGGAAACAATTACAATCGGCGTATGTGAAACAACAAAAAGAAATTGCTCAGTTAGAAACATTTATTCAAAAAAATAAGATTCGAAAAGCAAAACAGGCAAAAAGTCGAGAGAAAGTATTGGAGAAAATGCAAAGGGTTGAAAAGGTTAATAATATACCTCGGTCCCGTTTTGCTTTTACTGTTTATAATGAACCAGTAAGTCGTATATTACAGGCTGAGAAACTAAGAGTGGGTTATAGTGAGCCGTTATTTCCAGACTTGAATTTACAAGTGAAAAAAGGAGAAAAGATAGCTGTTGTTGGTCATAACGGTATTGGAAAAACGACAATGTTAAAGACGTTATTAGGTCAAATAAAGCCGCTAAGCGGTTCAATTTTTGTTGGGGAACGAGTAAATCCTGCTTATTTTGCACAGGAAGAGTTTGCTTCAGAAATAACACCGTTAGAGAAAGTTTGGGCAGAACGACCAGATATGACAAAGAAAGAAGCGCGCCAAGCATTAGCGAAGTGTGGATTGAAAGAAGAACACGTATTAAAACCTATTCGTTTATTAAGCGGTGGAGAGCAAACGAAAGTGCGTTTATGTGAACTTATCGTAACGAAAAGCAATGTTTTAATTTTAGACGAACCGACTAATCATTTGGATGTAGAAACTAAGATGGCTTTACAGGAAGCGTTACAACAATACAAAGGAACGGTTTTAATTGTCTCACATGAACCTTCTTTCTATGAATCGTGGATAACAAAAGTATGGAATATAGAAGATTGGAATACTGAACAATATGAATAAAGAAAAGGCATTAGCTTTTAGGAGCTAATGCCTTTTCTTTGTGATTAACATGATTTTCGAGAACTCTTACATGAGAATTGTATGAAGAAGCACTCTTATGGTGCGCTTATAAGCGTGCTTTTTCTTTTGTTATATTTATAATACGAAAGCCTTTCCCTAACAGGTGACTATCTTTCTTTATATATATAGATAGTTCAAAATGGAATGAAAATAATTCCTTTATGTAAAGGATAATATGGATATTATAGGAAGACAATAGAAATTAAAGGAAATTCATGTAAAATTCAAATGAACTTCATATAAACTTCATATTAGAAATTAAATATAATTATAATAGGTTATTATGATATTTTTGATTTTTCGTAAAATTAAAAGTTTGAATTTAGGAGGTATTGCTCAAACCTAAATTCAAACTTTAGTGAATTAATTAATGGATATTACGTCTAGTTTTCGCTAATGACGGTATTTAAAAGTTCGGCAGGATTACCTGTTCCTGCACCGCCAATTGTAATAGATCCACCAGGAGGAATTTCACCATTCCATCCTGCGTTCGTAATTACATAATGATTATTTGTTTTACTACTAATTTTAGAATCCCAAACTTGTGTTAAATTACCGCTATAATCAAATTCTAATTTCCAATTTTTAATAGGAGTCGTTCCATTATTTTTGATTATAATCGAGAAGTTATAACCGCTGCCCCAATTCGAAGTGACTGAAAATGTAGCAGTACCATTTCCATCAGGAGGTGTCGTATTAGCTTCATCCGTTTTGACAGTAAGAGCGGTAGGTTGTGATTTATTTCCAGCAGCATCTTTGGCAATTATTGAAAATGTGTATTCCGTATTAGGTTTTAAGTTTTTAATTGTAATGCTATTTGTTGTTGTACTCCATTTCTCTTCTCCAGCAGTAATTTCATATTCCATAACTCCTACGTTATCAGTAGATGCAGTCCAGTTTAATTGAACTGAGTTTGAATTTTTATTCGTAACTACAACGTTTTTAACATTCGTTGGTGGCTCAGTATCTTTTTGACTAATAGGTCCACCAAGTAATTCTTTTACTAGCGTATCAAGTAATTTTGGACCACTGCAACTATATTTTGGACTTGTACGGCAATCTCCGCTTAGTTCCCAAAACATTGCTCCACTTAAACCTTTCGTCTTTATATAGTCTGTTTTGTATTTCATAGATTCATTGTCATCGTAGCTAATAAATGTGCCTGTAGTTGCATTATATAAATAAGGTACTTTAGCTGTGTCATTCCAGTAGCGTACAAAACCATTTTTATTAACGTAATTGGCTGCTAAATCACCGTAATCATACACACCTGTGTCACCGGTAGAATAATCATCCCAAGTACCTTTAGAAGCAAGTTTCCCATCACTACCTGGTTTGCAAGGTTGATATTGTCCGTTATTTTCTTTGCCACAACTTTTCCAGCCACGTCCGTAAAAGGGTACGCCTAATACTAGTTTATCGACTGGAACACCTTCATTTGTATAAACATTTATAGCACCATCTACGTAAAAATTCGTATTTGCTGCTGGGTCATTTGGATCCTTATATAGAGCTGCATTATGATTAGAAGTAGCTTCCCATCCGCCGTGGAAATCATATGTCATAATATTAATCCAATCGAGTATTTGAGAAATTTTCTTTAGCTCTGTATGATCAGCGTAGCGTTGGCTTGCGCCTGAAGCGATTGTTAGTAAATATTGTTTGCCATCTTCAGCACCTGCTTTATTCAAAGCATTTCGGACATCTTGAAGAAGGAGAGTGAAATTTTGTTTATCTTCAGGACGATAACTACCATCAGGAATCGTTTCAACGCCCGGATATTCCCAGTCTAAATCTACGCCATCAAACCCATATGCGCGAAGAAAAGCTACTGTAGATTCAGCAAATACTTTTCTTGTTTTTTCATCAGCGGCCATATCAGAAAAGCGGTTAGACCAAGTCCAGCCACCAACGGAAATAATTGTTTTTAAGTGAGGATATTTAGCTTTTAATCGTTTTAGTTCCCCGAAATTTCCGCAACGGGCATATTTATCGCAATCTTCCCAAGTTGTCCCTGAGCCAGGATACGATTTGGTAACATCAGCCCATGGTTCACCGAGTACGAGAGTACCATTAGGAACCTCTTTATTTTGCAATGGTACACCAGATTCTTTACAGTTCCACGTTTGTTTATTTGGATTATCAGGATGAGTAGAAGGGTTTCCATGTTTTCCATTCCAACAAATATCCGCGAAAGCATAGTTAAGGTGAGTAAGCTTTGATGCATCAATGTCAGCAACTTGATAATTACGTCCGTAAACGCCCCACGAAGGAAAGTACCCAACAATTTTTTGACTTTGCTTTGGTGAATCTGCTAATGCGAGATTTGGAGTAATAAAATTTGTGAGAAAAAGAGGTAAGAAAAGTAGTAGAGATAGTAATAGCAGTGTGAATTTTTGAGACCTCATAGCCATTTCTCCTTTCAAAATAAAAGATATATTTAAAGGCATACGCCAATAAACCAAAATGAATCTAGACGTATGAAACGTCTAGATAAAATGATCAGACATCACGAAGTCTATACAAGGGAGCTGGGGGTGATTAAATCGTAACAAATGTAAGATTTAGTGTAAACGCTTTATTAAGTTGAAAAAGACTTTCTCAATACAAAAAGGCTTGAATACAAACTATATATGAAAACGAAAGATTGGTATGGGAAGAAAAAGCTCATTATAAATAAATTTGAGAAAAAATTGTATGGAGCCAATTATTAAAGACGTAGAAAGATAAGGAAATATCATGTAAAATAATAGTAAAAATATGTAAAGGAGGGAATAGTGTGGATGTGTTTTTGAACATTGCTGAAGAAAAAATTCGACAAGCAATACGGAATGGTGATCTTGATTATCTTCCGGGAAAAGGAAAACCACTACAATTAGAAGATCTTTCAATGGTACCTCCAGAACTTAGAATGAGTTATAAAATTTTAAAAAATGCGGGAATGATTCCACCAGAAATGGAACTACAAAAAGATATATTAAAAATAGAGGATTTAATTGCTTGCTGTTATGATGAAGAAGAGAGAAAGAAATTACGAGAAGAGTTAACAGCAAAAACTCTTCGTTTTCAGCAGGTAATGGAAAAGAGAAAGATTAAAGATAGTTCAGCTTTTCGTATGTATCAAGGCAAATTATTTCGTAAATTACGCTAAGAGGGATAAGATGACTACATTTAAAACGGTAGAAGAATTAGCGACCTATATCGAAGAACAACAATTGGTACTTCTGTTTATTAAAACGGAAAATTGTGGTGTTTGTGATGTTATGCTAAGAAAAGTAAATTGCGTATTAGAGAATTATGATTACGTAGAGAAAATAGAAATATTACTACAAGACATGCAAGAGATTGCGGGGCGATATGGAGTATTTACAGGGCCAACAATTTTATTATTTCATAATGGAAAAGAAATTCTTCGTGAATCAAGCTTCATTTCACTTGAAAATCTAGAGAGAATCATTCAATTATTCGAGGAATAGGGGAGGCTTTTATATGGGATTTATTATTGTCATACTATTATTTGTTGTAGTTGGAATAATCGTAACAGCAGTTCGATCGAACAAAAAGAAGGTGAACTTGGCGAAACAAAATAACATACATAATTCATCTAACAGCTCATCACCATTATTTTTCTTTGCTGGATCGGATAATGATAGCTCGCATGATGGCGGTTCACATGATTGTGGAGGCTCTTTTGGGGGAGATAGCGGAGGAAGCTGCGGTGGCGGTGGGGATTGATGAAAATGCGCCTTATATAGGCGTATTTCTTTTTAAACAAACGTTTGATTAGTCGGCTTACATATACATAAACACAGTTAAACAAACGTTTGATTAATATTTTTAACATACTAAGGGGAATGGAAATGAAAAGGGAACCGAAAGTGAAAAATAAGGGGAAAGTAGTGTTATTTTTATTAGCTGCGGGAGGCGTATTTCTTGTTAAATTAGCATTTAAAATTGGAACAATACATATGATTCGAACTTGGTTTGAAAGTACGTTTTCTTAAATAAGGAATATAGCCTCTTGCGATAGAGGTTTTTGATTTGTTATTATTAGACTGAACGGTCGGTTTAAAGAGGTGTGAATATGAGAAGAAGCGCAGAAGAGATAAAGAAAGAAATTGCATACAAAGCAGAAAGTCTATTTTCACAGAAGGGCTACGCAGCTACATCTATGGAAGAGATTTGTGAAATTACAGAGCGAAGTAAAGGAAGTATTTATTATCACTTTAAAAGTAAAGAAGAATTATTTTTATTTGTAGTGAAACAGCATACGTATGATTGGCTTGAAAAATGGAATGAAAAAGAGAAGTTGTATAGCACTAGTACTGAAAAACTATATGGTCTCGCGGAATATCATGTAGAGGACATACAGCAACCAATTTCAAATGCCATAGAGGAATTCTCTATGAGTCAAGTTGTAAGTAAAGAGATTTTGGAGGAACTATTAGCTTTAACTAGAGAATCATATGTTATGTTTGAAAAATTAATTGAAGCAGGTATACAGTCTGGAGAGTTCCGTGAAGATAATACTCGTGATCTTATGTATATTGTGAATGGATTATTATCAGGGCTTGGAGTACTTTACTACGAGCTAGATTATAAAGAGTTGAAGCGTATTTATAAAAAGGCAATAGATGTATTGTTAAAAGGAATGGCAGCTGAATAATAGGTCAGTTGCTTTTTTTACAAAATAAATTAGACTGAACGGTCGGTTTGTGAAAGGGGAATGAAAATGAACGCTTTATTTAAAAACCGAGCATTTATGCTCGTTATGGCGTCTGATATTTTACAACAATTTGCAATTTGGATCAGAAATATGGCTCTTTTGTATTTTATAATGGAGCGAACGAATAATGATCCGGTTTCTGTTTCTTTGTTATCAGTTATGGAATATGCACCTATTTTTATTTTCTCGTTTATCGGTGGTGCGCTAGCTGATCGCTGGAATCCGAAAAGAACAATGGTCGCTGGAGATGTGTTGAGTGTACTGTCTATTATAGGAATTGTCCTGTTGTTAAAGCTGGATTATTGGCAGGCTATATTTTTTGCAACACTCATTTCCGCGATTGTAGGTCAGTTTTCTCAGCCCTCATCTTCGCGTATATTTAAGCGCTATGTAAAAGAAGAACAGGTAGCAAATGCGATTGCATTTAACCAAACATTACAGTCATTATTTCTAATTTTTGGACCAGTGGTAGGATCGCTTGTGTATACACAACTTGGTTTATTTACGTCACTATATAGCTTAATCATTTTATTTTTGTTATCTGCTATCGCCCTTTCATTTTTACCAAAATGGGTTGAAAAAGAGCAAGTGGCGAGAGATTCATTAAAAAATGATATAAAAGAAGGTTGGAAGTATGTTCTTCATACGAAAAATTTAAGTATGATTACGATCACTTTCACCATTATAGGCTTAGCTGTTGGATTAACAACTCCATTAGAGGTGTTTCTTGTAATAGAACGCCTTGGAATGGAAAAGGAAGCAGTTCAATATTTAGCTGCAGCTGATGGAATAGGTATGTTAATTGGTGGTATTGTTGCTGCAATTTTCGCTTCAAAAGTGAATCCGAAAAAAATGTTTGTATTCGGTATGGGCATATTAGCAATGTCATTTTTAGTAGAAGGGCTATCTACATCATTTTGGATTACTAGTTTCATGAGGTTTGGAACAGGTATTTGTTTAGCTTGTGTTAATATTGTTGTCGGTACGCTTATGATTCAACTTGTACCAGAAAATATGGTTGGAAGAGTAAATGGGACGATTTTACCACTGTTTATGGGGGCAATGCTAATTGGAACTTCACTAGCTGGAGGATTAAAGGAACTAACTTCACTAGTTACTGTGTTTTGTATAGCAATGGCACTTATTTTATTAGCGATAGGGCCAGTTCTACGTATGCAAATAAAAAAAGAAGATGTTGCTAATAAAGAGGCACTAACAAATTCGTTAGCTTCGAAATAACTATTGTAAGGGAGCAATATTGCTCCCTTTTTCTTTGAGGAACTTTTGACAACTATATGAGCCAATTATATACTGATGTTGTAAAAACGATTTTACAGGTTAGGAGCAATGGTGTGAAAAATCAAATCTATGAATTACGCACTGAAAATAATATTTCACAAGGCGCATTAGCTGATAAATGTAAGGTTTCTAGACAAACGATAAATGCAATTGAGAATAATAAATATGATCCAAGTTTAGCGTTAGCATTCCGTTTAGCTGAAGTATTAGGAACAACTGTTGATAAATTATTTTTGTACAAGCAGTAGAGTCGTTCATTATAAGTCGCACCTTTAAAAATAAAAAAGATCCTCTTCTTATGAGAAGAGGATCTTTTCTTATAGCGTTTTAGTCTTTGGACTAGGTGGTGTAACGGATGTATTATTTTCTGGAACTCTAGTTAGTAAAAATCCTCCGATAATAAACAGAACAATAATACTAAGAACACCAGCGTTTGTTTTTCCTGTTAATTGGGTTGTAACACCGACTAATACCGGACCCATAATTGCGGCAAACTTGCCAAATATATTATAAAATCCGAAGAATTCATTAGCAGATTCTTTAGGTACTAGTTTTGCAAAGTATGAACGACTTAGTGCTTGAATACCACCTTGAGATGTAGCAACTAACATTGCTAAAATCCAAAAATCAAGTGTCGTTTTTAAAAAATAAGCATATGTGCAAATAATGATATAAATAATGATACCGACATATAACATTTTTTTACCAGTAAATGTTTCAGATAATTTTCCGTATAGTAAAGCAAATGGACAAGCGACAATTTGTGTTACAAATAATATGATTAATAGATTCGTTGCACTAATACCGAGATCGGTTCCGTAAGCGGTAGACATAGTAATAATTGTGTCGACTCCGTCAATATAGAAAAAGTAAGCGATTAGAAACATAAATACAGTTTTATATTCTTTAATATTTTTAAAAGTATCAGCAAGACGTTTGAAGCTCATTCTAATAGGTCTTGGATGACGCTCAATATAGTGTGTTTGCTCTACGTTTTTTAGCATTGGAATTGTAAATAATCCCCACCAAAGAGCTGTTATTGCAAAGGAAATTTGACTAGCAATGCCGACCGATAAGGGAATAGTTCCTTTTTGGGAAAGAATAATAAGAGCGATACAACCGATAAAAGGAATTGTACTCCCGATATAACCTAATGCAAATCCTCTTGTAGAAATTCGGTCCATTCTATCTTCAGAAGTGACGTCTACTAAAAATGCATCATAGAAAATGTTTGCTCCAGCAAAGCCGATTAAGGCGAGCATATAGCACCCTAGCAATAAGTACCACTGAGAGGTTGGAACGACTGCTAACATACTTGTAAATACGATACCGAGTCCAAAGAAGAATGTGAAAAAACGTTTTTTAAATCCTTTATAATCAGCAACTGTGCCAAGAATAGGAGCAAGTATAGAAATTAAAAGTGTTGCGAATGAGTTTGCATATCCCCAATATGCTGTTGAAGTTGCCCCAGATAAACCCGCTTCTTTTGCAGCTGCTTTAAAGTAAATTGGAAATAATGCAGTTGTAATGACGAGCGAATATACGGAGTTCGCCCAATCGTATAATATCCAGCTTTTTTCTTGTCTGGACATTTTTTTCATATAATGTTCCCCCTCAAATTTGTTTTACTAACAGTGTACAAAAATAAAAATTATAAAAAGAGAAACAATGATGAATTTTACATAACTTTTACATATATACACAGTTCTTTACAATTGGAGTAAATCCTCTACAATTGATCCGTCTGTTTCACCTAAGTGTAAACCGAGTAGTCTAGCGATAGTTGGGCCCTCATCAATAAGTCTCATATACGGTATGGTAATGCCGCTTTTTATCCCTTTCCCAGCAGCTATAAAAATTGTTTCATAGTTAGGTTTTGTTGG
This sequence comes from Bacillus cereus group sp. MYBKT14-1, assembly GCF_051915185.1. Taxonomy (NCBI): domain Bacteria; kingdom Bacillati; phylum Bacillota; class Bacilli; order Caryophanales; family Bacillaceae; genus Bacillus; species Bacillus cereus group sp. MYBKT14-1. The sequence goes on from NZ_JBQAEF010000013.1 coordinate 30,488, forward strand.
AGAGTATCCATGCGTACCAAATGTATATTTTTTACTAGGCGTAACATCTTTTGCAGTAATTTCTTTTATAAAATCTCCTGTATAGTTTTCAGTGAAATAATACCCCTCTTGTGCTTCTAACATAAATAAACAATTACCGTCTGCACCGCAGTCTTTCGCAGCTTCATCATGAAGTATAAATTCAATTCCGTTTTGTTTATTTTGAAGTAGTTCTTCAAGGAGTAGTTGTACCTCCCGAATTGTATCCGTATCATTTTTGTCCTTTACATATACATAGGCAGAGCCGTCGCAACTTTGGCAATAGGCTTTCCAGTCTACTAATTTTCTTTTTTTATTAAGAGATATAAGTCCTCTTTGATGGAATAGCACATTTAATTGTATGGATTTGTTTTCACTTAAAGCGCTATGATCACCAAGGGCAATAATTGTACTTTCTTCGTATAAGTCACTTTCTTTTAGTGCTTGAATAATTTTCCCTAGACGTTCGTCGTGTCTCTGGATAGCAGCTATTGTTTCGTTAGATTCAAAGCCGTGATAGTGTCTTTGTGTGTCTAGATCGGTGAAATGTACGAACATGATATTAGGCTTTTTCGTCTGGATTGTATGCACAGCAGAGGCGAGGACGAAATCATCCAGCTCTGGTTGTGATAAACCATTTCTTATATGGCCGAAACGACGATCTAAATCTAATTGGTATAGTGGGCTACCGCTAAATAAGGAAACTAACACTTGATTTTGCCAAGGTCTATTTGGAAAAATTTCTGGTAAATTGTAATCGATGTTCGCTCTTCCAGTAACAGGCCATAGAAGGGCAGCTGTCGTTAAATTTGCTTTGCGCGCTTCATCATACAATGTTGTTCCTTTTATTGATTTTCGGTACCAATGCCAATCAGGTGATTCACGCCCTGGTTGAAGTAACGTATTGCTAACAACACCGTGCTTGTTAGGGTAATTACCGGTTACGATTGTTGAGTGGCTTGGATATGTTACAGAAGGATAAATTGGTTCTACTTTTTCGACAACCGTTCCCTTTTTTATTAGAGATTGGAAATGAGGTAGTTTTTGTAGTATAGGAAAATCTAAAGCTGATAAACAGTCGAATGATAAAATAATGACATGGTTTGTTAATGCTTTATCCATAAAGTTCCCTCCTGATTATATAAAACCTATTCTTATATATTACTATTAATACCTAGTAATAAAAATATATTTTTATGTGAAAATTTATTATTTATTTTCAGAAAAATTAAACATATAATTAAGTATAAGGGAATCTATGGAAGGAGGAAACACTATGGATTGGTTAGATGGATTTGGTATCTTTTACATCATTGGCGGAATCACAATTATCCTTGTATTTGCTATTTCATATTTACTAAAGAAACGGTTTCCAGACAAACAGTTCGATATTATATTTGCACTTAGTTTAATACTTCTTTGCTTAGCGTCCTTTCCCGTTACAATGATTGTTATTGGTGGGTGGGAAGGAATGGGATATGGATTTATTGGTTTCTTCGTCCTACTTGGTACACTTATCGGTATGATTGCACATCAACTTGTGAAAATTACGCGGAAAAGCTACGTATAAAACTGCAAAAAATGAAAAGAATATATAAAAATAAGAAAATTAGCTATTGTTTTAAAAAAGAATTTGTATTATGATAATCAACAAATTTATTTCGTTATAACGATGAAAAAGGACTAGTACATGTTCAACCTTTTTAGCAGAGAGAGAATCCGTCAGGCTGAAAGATTCTTAAAAAGGCAATATGGAACCTGCCTTTGAGTTCTGCATATGCAGCGGGAATTTCCCGTTATCAAAAAGAGAGCATGCGCAATTTTTGTGCATGAATCAGGGTGGTAACGCCGACAAAGCTCGGTCCCTATTTAGGGACGCGGGCTTTTTTGTATTTTCTAGAAGGAGGAAGACTGACTATGGCAAAAGAACAAGTGCAAGCCATTACGAAGATGGAAGAGGACTTTGCGCAGTGGTATACCGATATTGTAAAAAAAGCCGAACTTGTTGATTATTCAAGTGTAAAAGGATGCATGATTTTACGTCCGTATGGTTATGCCTTATGGGAGAATATGCAGAAGGTGATGGATGAGAAGTTAAAAGAAACTGGCCATGAAAATGTATATATGCCAATGTTTATCCCAGAGAGTTTATTGCAAAAAGAGAAGGATCATGTTGAAGGATTTGCTCCTGAAGTAGCATGGGTTACGCATGGTGGAGATGAAAAGTTAGCGGAAAGACTTTGTGTACGTCCTACATCTGAAACTTTATTCTGTGAGCACTTTTCAAAAATTGTGCAATCCTATAATGATTTGCCAAAGTTATATAATCAGTGGTGTTCAGTAGTTCGTTGGGAGAAGACAACTAGGCCGTTCCTTCGTACGACTGAATTTTTATGGCAAGAGGGTCATACAATCCATGAAACGGCAGAAGAATCGCAGGCTGAGACATTAAATATTTTAAACTTATATGCTTCTTTCTGTGAGGATTATTTAGCAATACCAGTTATTAAAGGACAAAAAACAGAAAAAGAGAAGTTTGCTGGAGCAAAGGCAACTTATACAATTGAAAGTTTAATGCATGATGGAAAAGCACTTCAAACAGGAACCTCTCATAACTTTGGGACGAATTTCTCAGAAGCATTTGATATTAAGTTTTTAGATCGTAACGGTAAGTGGCAATATGTGCACCAAACATCTTGGGGTGTATCAACAAGAATGATAGGCGGGCTAATAATGGTTCATAGTGATAATAATGGACTTGTAATGCCACCAAAAGTCGCTCCAGTGCAAGTTGTTATTGTACCAATTGCTCAGCATAAAGAAGGAGTTTTAGCAAAAGCAACAGAGTTACAAGCACATATTCAAAAGGTTGCACGAGTAAAAATAGATGCTAGTAATAAAACACCAGGCTGGAAATTTAATGAGTATGAAATGAAGGGGATTCCAATTCGATTAGAAGTTGGCCCTAAAGATATTGAAAAGAATCAAGTTGTACTTGTAAGAAGAGATACGAAGGAAAAAGAGTTTGTACCAATGGATCAATTAGAAGAACGTATTCCAGCATTACTTGAAGAAATTCATATTGCTTTATTTAATAAAGCAAAAGCATTTCGCGATGAGAATACGTATGTTGCGACAAATTTCGAAGAGATGAAAAAAATAGCTGATGAAAAGCAAGGCTTTATTAAGGCAATGTGGTGCGGGGAATTAGCTTGTGAAGAAAAACTAAAAGAAGAAGTTGGCGTATCTTCACGTTGTATGCCTTTTGAGCAAGAGCATTTAGCTGAAGAATGTATTTGTTGTGGTAAAGAAGCTAAACAAATGGTGTATTGGGGAAAAGCGTATTAATACTTTTTCTGATAGGTGATAAAAGGACTTTGGGCTGCATAATAAAATGTAATCCAAAGTCCTTTTTAGTTTTATACAGTATTTCATGTACTTTTTAGATGGAAGGATGTTGTTCTTATTTTACGTTTTTACGACGAATAAACAGTAACATACCAATTAGGAATGTTGAAAGCCCCATTAAAATAGATATAGGGTAATGCGTTGCAGTATTAGGTAATTTATCACCTTGTTTTTTCGTATTATCTTTTACATTACCCCCTTGAGAACCGTTGCCCTCCTGAGAATTGCTGTCGCCTTTAACACGATTGCCACCTTGAGAACTGCTATCACCTTTAACACGATTACCGCCTTGAGAGCTATTGCCGCCAGAACCGTTACCGCCAGAACCATTACCGCCAGAACCATTGTCACCAGAGCCACTGCCGCCAGAGCCGTTGCCACCAGAACCATTGCCACCGGAACCGTTGTCACCAGAACCGTTACCGCCGGAACCGTTGTCACCAGAACCGTTACCGCCGGAACCATTGCCACCAGAACCGTTATCGCCGGAACCGTTGTCACCAGAACCGTTACCGCCGGAACCATTGCCACCAGAGCCACTGCCACCAGAACCGTTACCGCCAGAACCATTGTCACCAGAACCAGTATCGTCCTGAGAACCGTTATTTCCTGGAGGTATATTATTATCCTTTGAGTTTCCTTCTGCAAAATGATCGCTATTTTGTACAATAGCGTTTGTTAATGGTTGGAAGTTTTCAGTTGCAGCATTACCGATATTTAAACCGCTAAAAAAAGATAAAGAGAGTGTTGATGCTAAAATGAAGATTTTCGTCATGGTTTTCCTCCTAAGAGATTAATGTTCCATCTAAAATACATCCCTTTGTAATATTTCTTAGGAAAAAGAGTTTTATGCAAAAAAAACTATATATAGAAAAAGGTGGTGTATTTGTCAAAGCAGAAAAGAGTTAATGTAGATTTCCTACAAATAGTAGAGGGGGAGAATTTACATTCATAACGGTAGAGGAAGTGGCAGCAGATGAAAGAGTATATAGCGTTTGATATTGGCGGTACGCAAATTAAGTATGGTATTGTTTCAGAAATAGGGAGAGTATTAAAGCGTCAAACAGTTGCAACAGAAATTCATTTAGGCGGAGAACAAATTATTCAAAAACTTATATATGTATCCAAAAAAATAATGAATGAACATACTATTGCCGGAATCGGTATTAGCACTGCGGGAATTGTTGATATTAATAAAGGAATTGTGACGGGAGGTGCGGATCATATTCCGGGATATAGTACTATTCCTATTATTGATAGATTGCAAGAGATATTAAAAGTTCCAGTATCGATTGACAATGATGTGAATTGTGCAGCGTTTGGAGAAAAGTGGAATGGTAGTGGAAGAGAGAAAGATAACTTTATTATGCTCACCCTTGGAACAGGGATTGGGGGAGCAATTTTTATAGATGGAAAATTGTACCGAGGACATTCATTTAGTGCTGGTGAATGGGGGAATATGTTAATAGAAGAAAAAACGTTTGAAGAGGTTGCTTCGATTTCAGGATTAATTCGACTTGTAAGCAAATATAAAGGCAAAGGCAAGTGGAATGGGAAAAGAATTTTCGAGTTGTATGATAAAGGAGATCGGGAAGTTGCTCAAGCAGTTGGGATTTTCTTTAAACATTTGGCAATCGGAATTAGTAATCTTGCTTATATTTTTAATCCAGAAACGATTATTATTGGTGGAGGAATTACCGATAGAGGAAATGAGTTTTTAAAAGAAGTAAAAGAAGAGGTCAGTAAATACTTAAATCAAGAGATTTATAATAATTGTGAGATTGAACTTGCGCAAAACGGTAATTGTGCAGGAATGATTGGTGCTATTTACCACTTCTTACATCATCATAAGTAAATTATATGAATGTTTTCATATAACTGAGAATTTATCCTTTTTATCGCTAGGTAAATAATGCTACAATATAAGAGAAGAATACAATATTTTCCGATTCGGAAAATGCTTTGTAGAAAGGGAGAAACTTCATGCCTATTATTTTAGAAAAAGGTCAAAAGATCGATTTAACGAAAGGACAACCAAAAGTAGCAAAACTACAGGTTGGCTTAGGCTGGGATCCAATTGGGCAATCAGGTGGATTTCTGTCTTCATTATTTGGAAGTAAACCAAATGTAGATTGTGATGCATCTGTTGTTATGTTAGAAGGAGATCGTTTTTTAAACAAAAATGATTTAGTTTACTTCGGAAATAAACTTTCTACTTGTGGTAGTATTATTCATTCAGGAGATAATTTAACAGGTGAAGGCGCTGGTGATGACGAAACAATTTTCGTAGAATTACATAAAGTTCCAAGCCGTATTAATCGTTTAGTATTCGTTGTAAATATTTATGACTGTGTAAATCGTCGTCAAGATTTCGGGATGATTCGTAATGCATATATTCGTATTCAAAACCCGCAAACTGGTGAAGAATTAGCACGCTATAATTTATCGGATAATTATGCTGGCAAAACAACTCTAATTGCAGGTGAAATGTATCGTCACGGAAGTGAATGGAAGTTTTCAGCAGTTGGAGAAGGCACGCAAGATAAAAACTTAAGTGAGATTGTATCACGTTATCAATAAAATAACCGAGGAGGAATTGTATATGGCATCAATTTCATTGAAAAAGGGACAAAAGGTAGACTTAACAAAAACGAATCCAGGTCTTTCGAAAGTTCTTGTAGGACTTGGTTGGGACACGAATCGTTATGACGGACAAAACGATTTTGACTTAGATGTTAGTATTTTCTTAGTAGGCGCGAATGGTAAAGTTTCAGGAGCTGAAGATTTCGTTTTCTATAATAATCCAAAAGGTGCGAATGGTGCTGTAGAGCATTTAGGAGATAACCGCACTGGTGAAGGTGAAGGCGATGACGAAGCGATTAAAGTAGATTTGAAAAATGTTCCTGCTCACATCGAACGTATTTGTTTCACAATTACAATTTATGATGGAGAAGGCCGTAGCCAAAACTTCGGACAAGTTTCTAATTCTTTCGTACGTATTCTTGATGAAGAAAAGAATGCAGAATTAATTCGTTACGATTTAGGAGAAGATTTCTCTATTGAAACAGCCGTAGTAGTAGGTGAATTATATCGTCATGCAGGTGATTGGAAATTCAATGCAATCGGAAGTGGATTCCAAGGTGGATTAGCGTCTCTATGTAATAACTTTGGTTTAGATGTAGAGTAATAGATTTGATTTATATATCCATCGGTGAAATGTATGTTTACTGATGGATATATTTTTAAAGATAAAAATATAGAGGTGAATATAGATGGTTATTCAATTACAAAAAGGCCAGAAAATCGATTTAGGTAAGACAAGCCCTGGTTTAACAAAAGCAGTAATTGGTCTTGGATGGGATATTAAATCTTATGACGGCGGAGCCGATTTCGATTTAGATGCATCTGCCTTTTTATTAGATGCAAACGGAAAATGTACGAAGGAAACTGATTTTATCTTCTATAATAATTTACAGTCTCCTTGTGGATCTGTTTTACATACAGGAGATAACCGTACAGGTGAAGGTGAAGGTGACGATGAGCAACTTGTTGTGGATTTGAAGAAAGTTCCAGCAGATGTGCACAGAATTGCTATTACAGTTACGATTTATGATGCAGAAGGCCGTAGTCAAAACTTTGGGCAAGTAGGAAATGCGTTTGTTCGTTTAGCGAATGAAGAAACGAGTGAAGAAGTTCTTCGTTTTGATTTAGGGGAAGATTTCTCCATCGAAACAGCAGTTGTCTTTTGTGAATTATACCGTCATAATGGACAGTGGAAGTTTAATGCAGTAGGAAGTGGATTCCAAGGTGGTTTAGGTGCGCTTGTAAGAGCGTATGGCTTGGATGCATAGAAAGGAAACGATATTCGTTTCCTTTTTTTGACCTTTCTATAAATCTAGCAAAGAATAGGGGATAAAGGTAAGATGAGTATTTTGCAAGGAATCCTTGATACGTATGCTCAGTTTTTCGACTTGGACATGTGGATTAAAGTGTTGCAGGATCCAGTATCTTGGGGATTAATTGGTACACTTGTTGTACTTGAAGGATTATTATCTGCTGATAACGCACTTGTGTTAGCGGTAATGGTAAAACATCTTCCGGAAGAAAAACGTAAAAAAGCATTATTCTATGGACTTATTGGAGCTTATGTGTTCCGCTTTATTGCGATTGGAATCGGAATGTTCTTAATTAAATTATGGTGGGTAAAACTTCTTGGTGCACTTTACCTTGCTTGGTTATCAGTAAAATACTTTATTGATAAGCGTAAAGGTGCAAGTGAAGAAGACGAAGCTCACGGTATGAATCAAAATAGTATTCTCTTTAGAATGTTTGGTGTCTTCTGGGGAACAGTTGCGATGGTTGAATTAATGGATATCGCATTCTCTGTAGATAGCGTACTTGCTGCATTTGGTGTATCTAATGAAGTTTGGATTTTACTATTAGGCGGAATGCTAGGTATTTTAATGATGCGTGGTATTGCTGGTGTATTCTTAAAATTGTTAGAGCGTATTCCAGAGCTTGAAACGACAGCATACATTTTAATCTTAATTATTGCAGCAAAAATGTTACTGTCTTTAATCGAGATTGAGATTAGTCATACACTATTCTTTATTATTTTAGTTGTAGCATTTGGAGCAACATTTATACTTCACTACATGAAGAATTCTGGACAAGCTAGAGAAGAAGTTGCAGCTACTAAAGAAGACAATAAATAATTGAAATGGGTTTGCTCGTTTTGCGAGCGCCCATTTTTTATAACCAAAAATAGTTTATAATAGAAGAAGGACTTAGAAAAAACGTAAATGTTTTTGGAGGTGAACTGTTGTGTTTTCACGTTTTACACTTCAACCATATGCATTAAAAGATGAATCAGATTTAAAGCAATTTGAAACGCTTTTAGAAAAACGCCCACAATATGAGCTGACAGAGAATGAGATGAAATTTAGTTATATAGCATGTCGAATCCTTGGTGTTCCTAATGATGTAGATGAATATTTTAATGAACTGTTTGATTATAGTGAAGCGAAAGGAATCGAAGTTTTACACGAACAAAATTTAAACAAAGTGATTGATTCGGAAAAGCTTCGTCATATTCAAGAAGTGTTCGGATTACATCAAGAAGCACCAAATGGTCTGACAGTAAATAGGCTAGTTGCACACTTATCTGGGAAACAACTTTTACCGAAAGTAGACAATCCTGATTTACAGCATTACATACATACGACGTTTATTTCACTATTGAAATTATATGAGAAGCAACATAATCAGTCGTTAAAGACAGAAGGCTTCCGTCGTTTCTTAATCGACATAATTAAACTAAGCGAAAATTACGTAGCGAAGTGGTTCTCTACGATTAATTATAAGAAACAAATGCCGCGTATCATTTGGTACGGTGATGCACAGGAAAGCCGTATATATTTCTTATACTTTCTTATTATGCTCGGTTGTGATGTGCTTTATTATCACCCAGAAGGAAAAGATGGATTTGAAAATATTGATGAAGAGGGAAGAACTTTTGTTGTATCTCATTCAAGTCGCATTTCGCTTGAACCATTCCCTGATCGTCGCCGTGAGCGTGTTGCAACAGTAGCGTATCAAGCTTCGAAAGAAATTGAACAAGTACTTCACCACGATAATTCACTGCTGTACAAGCCGTGGCAATTCCGTTCCTATACACCTGTAGCACGTACGTTAAAAACGACATATGATGAACTCTTTTTAATTACGAAAGAAAAGGCATTTGTACGCCCAACATTCTTTGTTGAAAATAAACATATTTATATTCCTTCTTTATTTGCGAAAATATCAGGCGTTTCAAAGAATGATAAAGAATATTTTCAACGATTAAAGGCTGTTACATCATTTGATAACAGTTTACTAATTAATACATTCCCATTTACGAAAGAGCAAAAAGCAAACTTCCAATATCATTATCGAGATGCATTGGACCGAGCTGGAAAATTGCATCCTGATCTAATTATGAATAGCCATTGGTGGCCGCATAAGCGTTTACCGGAAGGTTTACAGCATGGGATTGCAGAGGCGATTATCCATACGTGCGAAAGTGAAATGTGCAAACCAATTGCGAAAGAGACGAAACAAGATGTAGCGCTATATGTTTTCGCACAACTTTCTCAAATACCACCGAATATTTTAGAACAGCTTGAGAAATTTGATTATTCACAAGATGTACCGAAAATTGTTATATTTAATAATGAGAAGAGCGGAGAATTAACTCGTTCTGACGCTGTTTTATTACTATTTTTGAATCAAATTGGAGTAGATGTATTCCATTTCAATCCAACGGGAAGAAACGATATTGAACCGTATATTGAAGCGGGGGCATTTGATTCACATTGGCTTGAAGAGGTTAATTTCGATCTTGAGTTTCATGGTTCATCAGCCTATAAAAATTTATCACAAACAATAAAAGGACTATTTCGTCCATTTTTATAAGGAAAGGGAGAATACCATATGAATAACCCAGTCGTACTAGATCCGAAAACAGAATTAAATGAACAAACAGCACAAGATGTTCGCTTACAACTTAGACAAGATGCGGATGTACAACGTATTTATAATGCGGTAGATATTAAAGATCAATTAGAATTAATTGAACTTGGAAAAGAACCTTCTATGGAAATTTCACGTTTTGCTGATCAAATTTTACATACAATGTCATTATCAAAGATAGAAGATTCTGGTGAATTATTAAAACAGCTTGGTAAAATTATGGACCGATTTGATAGTAAAGATTTTGCGGAAGAAAAAAGTGGTTTCTTCTCACGTATGTTCAAAAAAGCGGATAAAATGATAGAACAAATCTTTAGTAAATATCAAACGATGGGCCGCGAAATTGATAAAGTTTATGTGGAAATTACGAAGTACCAAGATGAGATGAAAAAATCAATTGGTACGTTAGATGGCTTGTATGAGCAAAACTTAAAATATTATTTAGACTTAGAGAAGTACGTAGTAGCAGGAGAAATGTTATTAGAGCGTTTAAATACAGAGTTAGTTCCGATGTATGAAGAGCGTGTACGTAATAATGATCAATTAGCAGGTATTGAATTAGAGTCGCTTAAAAACTCTGTTGAAATTTTAGAACAGCGTATTGACGATTTAGAAAAAGCACGTATGGTTGCGTTACTTACAGCACCACAAATTCGTATGATTCAACGTGGTAATAATAAATTAATTGGTAAAATCAATACAGCATTTATTACAACGATTCCTATCTTTAAAAATGGTATCATTCAAGCGGTAAATGCCAAGCGCCAAAAGCTTGTTGCAGATTCTATGGCTGAACTGGATCGCCGTACAAATGAATTACTTAAGAAAAATGCACAAAATATCGCAACGCAAAGTGTAGAAGTAGCGAGATTATCAGGTTCTTCTAGTATTAAGATGGAAACACTTGAGGAAACTTGGAACATTATTTCAAGAGGTATGCAAGAAACACAACAAATTGAAGAACAAAATAAACGTGAGCGTGAAGAAAGCCGCAAGCGTATGGCTACATTAACAGAGAATATCAAAAAAGAATTACAAGGATAAAGTGAAACTTTAATCAGTGGGGTTTTGTTCATCCCCACCGATTATTAGCCTTCACCAATTGGACATTTATGGGCAGTTAATCCATTACCTAACTTCTTTGCTCAAACTGAATTTTGAGGTGGGAGTTTTAATGCACGGAAAATAGCAGGATAAATGAAAAGGCAATGAGGAATATTCCTCATTGCCTTTTAGTTTTTCTTCACTAATTTAATGATTTCATTCACAACAAGCGGAATGATACTTAATAAGAGAACAAATCCCCAATCTTGCATCGTTAATGCATGTACACCGAATATATTTGCAAGGGGCGGGATGGAGATGATACAAACTTGCATAAGAACACCGATAAGGAGGGAGAAGACTAAATATTTATTTGTAAAGATCCCAATTGAAAAAATCGATTTCGTTCTTGAACGCAAGTTAAATGAATGAACGAGCTGAGAAAAACTAAGAACGACAAATGCCATCGTTTGAGCATGTAATAGAGCATCGTCATCAATTCGCTCTGGGAAAAGAGGGAATAAATTTGTATCTCCAGTATAGAATTTTGCTCCGGCGATAAAAGCTATTAGCGTTAAAAGTCCAATGATAACTCCATTGAAAATCAGGAAAGGAACGCTGCCGCTAAATAAGCTTTCTTTTGCATGTCGTGGTTTTTCCTTCATCACATCTGGGTCTTCAGGATCAACCCCAAGTGATAATGCAGGCAGTGTATCTGTAATTAAATTCACCCACAAAATGTGAATAGGTCGTAGTGGTGTTGCCCAGCCGAGTAAAATGGCTAAAAATAAAGCGATAATTTCTCCGAAGTTACAAGAGAGTAGGAAGAGAATTGATTTTTTTATGTTGCGATAAATATTTCTACCTTCTTCAACGGCTTTCACGATAGATGAGAAATTATCATCTGTTAACACGACATCTGCTGCCCCTTTTGCAACGTCTGTTCCTGTAATGCCCATCGCAACGCCAACATCAGCTTGCTTTAAAGATGGTGCATCATTGACACCATCACCAGTCATAGAAACGATATTTCCTTTCGCGCGTAATGCCTTTACAATTTTCACTTTATGCTCTGGAGAGACTCTAGCGAATACATTTAAATGATTAATTTTGCTAGCTAGTTCTGTATCAGAAATGTTATCTAATTCAGTTCCAATCATAATTTCCGATATTTCTTCAGCAATGCCAAGTTCTTTGGCAATTGCAAAGGCGGTATCTTTATGGTCACCAGTAATCATAACTGTGCGAATACCGGCTTTTTTACATTCTTTAATTGAATCTTTCACTTCAGTTCGTGGTGGATCAATCATACCGACAAGACCAATAAAGATAAGATTTTTTTCAAGATGATTTATATCCACATCGTTTGAATCGTATTGTTTAAATGCGAATGAAAGTACTCTTAAAGCTTCTTGAGACATTGCTCCGGCAGCTTCTAATATTTGATTTTTATCAGAATCAGTTAAAATCTCGATTTTGCCGTTTTTAAAAATATGGGTACATCGAGGTAAGAGCTTATCAATAGCGCCTTTCGTCATGCTATAGTAGCTTTCATCGTATGTATGTACAGTTGACATCATTTTACGATCTGAATCGAAAGGTACTTCGTTAACACGTTCATGTATTTTTTCTAAATGATCTTTTTGCAAGTTAAAAGTGGTTCCAGCAACGAGAAGTGCAATTTCAGTCGGGTCTCCCGTTTGTGATTCGTTATTGTAAGACGCATCATTACATAGCACCATATTTTCTAACAATAGACGTTGCGCATCATTATTTACATTTAAACTTTCTAAGCGATCGTATGTGTTATCACTATAAAAGTGAGTAACGGTCATTTTATTTTGCGTTAACGTACCTGTCTTATCTGAACAAATAATTGTGACAGAACCGAGGGCTTCAACAGCTGGTAGTTTCCGAATGATAACGTTTTGTTTAATCATACGTTGCACACCAATTGCAAGAACGATGGAAACGATAGCTGGCAAACCTTCTGGAATAGCTGCGACAGCTAAACTAATAGCAGTCATAAACATTTCTAACGTATCCCGGCCTTGTAAAAAACCGATGAGAAACATAACGATACAAATAGCTACAGCGACAAAGCCTAAATATTTTCCGACTTGTGCTAAGCTTTTTTGAAGTGGTGTCATATCATCGTCTGCTTCATGTAAAAGGGTAGCAATCTTACCAATTTGTGAGTTCATTCCAGTTTCAACAGCAACACCGACGCCTCTTCCATATGTGACAAGAGTAGACATAAAGGCCATGTTTTTTTGATCGCCGAGTGGTACTTGCTCATCACGTTGCATGGAAGGGTGGTAGATTGCATCTTTATCAACAGGGACAGATTCACCAGTTAGAGCAGATTCTTCAACTTTTAAATTTGCGGTTTCAATAAGGCGTAAATCGCATGGGATATATCGTCCGGCGTCGAGCATAACGATATCCCCTGGAACGACGTGCTCAGATGGAATTTCTTTTAGTTCACCATTTCTCTTGACGATAGCTTTAGGTGTTGCCATCTTTTTCAATGCCTCTAAAGCTTGTTCTGCTTTCGATTCTTGGACAACACCGATAACAGCATTTAAAACTACAACAAGCGCGATAATACTGGCATCCGCCCATTCACCTACAAAGGCAGAAATAAGGGCAGCAATAATAAGGACATATACGAGGACGTCATTAATTTGGGCGAAAATACGCTGCCATAAAGTGCGTTTTTGTTTTGTAGCTAATTCATTAGAACCGTATTGCTTTAAACGTTCACTTACAATCTCATCTGTTAAACCGTTTTGTTCGTTTGTTTCTAGGTCAATCAATGTTTGATCTTTCGTCTTACTGTACCAATTGCTCATAAGTAAGCACCTCCAGTAAAAACAGTTAGCAATGGTAGTGTTGCTATTATTTGTGAGTAGTATGTATGGAGAAAAAATCTAAGGTGAGGTTCTACTTCTATTGTACAATATTTTACAGTTGGTTGAGGGAAAGAGAAGAGTTGTCATGAATTTGTTGGAAATAAAAAAGAGCCTCATAATAAGAGAGGCTTTTTTACTTTTTAATTAATGTACCTAATTCTTCTGTAATAGCTTGCATTTCACTAATGCTGAATGTTTCACGTTTCATAACATGATCATAAATGTCACGTAAATCTTCGTACATTTCTTCGTTAAAACTAGCAGCTCTCATCGCTCCAGCATTAACCATACGTAATTTTTCTTTAATAGCTTCGACCATGTATTCAACGTTTTCTTCTGACTTTACGGATAAATCCACCGAAGTGTCCCCCTTTAAAATAACATAAGGCTATCTTAACATTTTTTATCATTTTCGTTAATGGATCTTTTCAATCCTATTAAATTAGTAGGGATTTCCTTTATATTTAATAATTGGTTGTTTATACTATAAGTATATATTAAGAAATGCACCAAGAAGGGAAGAAACAAAAATATGGTTCAAGTATTGTTTGTTTGTCTTGGGAACATTTGCCGTTCTCCGATGGCAGAAGCGATTTTTCGAAATCTTGTCGTAAAAGAGGGACTTGAAGAGAAAATTGTCATTGATTCTGCAGGAACTGGAGATTGGCATGTTGGTCATCCGCCACATAAAGGAACACAAAAAATTTTAAAAGAAAATGCAGTCACTTTTGAAGGAATTAAAGCAAGGCAAGTAGAAAAAGAAGACTTAACAAAGTTTGATTATATTATTGCCATGGACAACAAGAATATAGCAGATTTAAAAAGTTTAGGTAAAACTGGAGGCTATATTGGTAGGCTGTCCGACTTTGTTCCAGACGGTGGCTGGACAGACGTTCCTGACCCTTACTATACAGGGAATTTCCAAGAAGTATATGACCTTGTAACAGAAGGGTGTGCAAAGCTATTAGCTTTCATTCGAAATGAACAAGGAATATGAGGAAGCTTAGAAAGAAATACTTTCTAACATAAGAAATGAAAGGGTGAAGGAATATGGCAAAGAAAAATAATATTGCTCGAAACATTGCGATTGGTGTAGCTGCAGGTGTAGCTGTATCCATGTTAAAGAAAGAAAACCGCGAAAAAGTAAAAAATACAGCAGAAAAAGCAAAAACAAAGATGATTGAAATTGGTGAAAATGCAAAGATCAAAGAAAAAGTGCAAACTGTTACAGATAAAGGACGCGAACTTGCTGATTTCAATGTGGTAAAAGCGAAAGTAGCAGAAATTAAAAAATTAACGCCATCTGTTGTAGAGACGTTAAAAGAAACGAAAGAAATTTTTAGTAAGAAAAAAGTTGAGCCAGAAGAAAAGCCAGAAACGATTGAAATTCAAGCTGTATCTCCAAAGGTAGATGAGTTGAAAGTAGAAGAAGAACCAATAGTTGCTGAAGATGGTGGTATGAAAGAAGCGCGTGAATTATTTATGAAAGACTCAAATGCAGTGGAAAAAAAAACTGAAGCGTACATTGAGTTAAAGCAAGATAAAGAAGAGAAGAAAAGCGTTTAAACATATATGAGAAAAATTTTAGAAAAGGTGAGAAGAAATCGTACTTATTCGTTTGGTAAAGATTTATATGACCGGACGATGCGCGATGATGTAGCGGGCTTGGCAGCACAGCTCGCTTATTTCTTCTTGCTTGCAATTTTTCCTGGGCTCGTTTTCTTAATTACGCTTCTTGGATTTATTCCCATTCAAACAGAGGATGTGCTTAGTTTATTAGAGGTTTATGTACCAGATGATGCAATGAACTTAATTGAGGTAAATGTAGATAAAGTTGTAAACCAGCAAAATGGTGGTTTATTATCATTTGGTTTATTATCCATGTTATGGTTTGCCTCAAATGGTGTTAATGCGGTTATGAATGCTTTTAACCGCGCTTATGACGTGAAGGAAACACGTTCTTTTATTACAACAAGAGCGTTATCAATTGTGTTTACATTAGCTATTATTTTTATGATTGTCTTTGCGTTAATTGTTCCGGTATTCGGACAAGTTATTGGAGCAGCAGTGTTTAAAGCACTCGGTTTATCAGATAGTTTTTCTTTCGTATGGAGCATTACACGATTAGTAGCGAGTTTCTTCGTGCTATTTGCTTTATTTAGTTTCTTATATACATTTGCACCAGATCGAAAGTTAAAAAGAAGAGAAGTTATTTCAGGGGCGTTATTTGCTACTGTAGGATGGATTGTGGTATCGTACTCATTTGCTTATTATGTAGATAAGTTTGCGAATTACGCCAATACATATGGTGGTCTCGGTGGTATCATTATTTTAATGTTATGGTTTTACTTAACTGGATGGGTAATTTTACTTGGCGGTGAAATTAATGGTTTACTCCACCATTATAGAACCGGTGACAATAATTCCCGTAATGAATAATGAGCTCTTGTTCCATAATAAAAAGGAACAGGGGGGATATTTCATGAGTAATAATAAAAAGAACCATAATAATAAAAGTAATAATAAACAAAAGAGCAGTTCGCATCCAAAGCATAAAACGAGTAGCAGTGCGAACGGTCATAATAGCTATCATTAAAAAAAACGGGTCCTCTATGAGGGACCCGTTTTATTTGCTTCCTTTTAATAATCGTAAGCCATTCAAAATGACAAGAATCGTACTTCCTTCATGGCCAATAACACCGAATGGAAGAGCTAAAAATTGCAAGAAGTTTGAACAAATTAGCATGGCAATAACGGCTAGCGAAAAGATTACGTTTTGCTTCACAATACGATTCATTCGTTTTGATAGACGGATCGCTTGAGAAAGACGAGATAGTTCGTTCTTCATCAGTACAACATCCGCAGTTTCTAAAGCTACATCTGTTCCTTCTCCCATTGCGACACCAATGCTAGCAGTAGCTAGTGCAGGTGCATCATTTATACCGTCTCCGACCATTGCTACTGTACCGTATTTTTCTTTTAACTTTTTAATCGTTTCAACTTTTGTTTCTGGTAAGCATGATGCGTAATATTCCTTTATATTACTTTCAGAGGCAATTGCTTTTGCCGTTTCTTCATTATCTCCAGTAATCATAATTGCTTCGACACCAATGCTTTGTAAATCACGAATAGCAGCTATTGTTTCTTGGCGAAGCGTATCTTTTAAAGCGATAAGTCCAAGAATGCCTCCCTCATCACTAATATAAACGACAGTTTTACCTTCCTTTTCAAGTGAGGCAGAAATACCATTATGAAATGTTTTTGTTTCTTCACCGATAAAATCAGCTTTACCTATTTTATAAGCGTTATTTTCGAATATTCCTTTTAGCCCAAAACCAGTTACATCTTCAACCTTTTCTGGTTTTTTTAATGTAATGTCGTACGCATGTTGTGCATATTTAACAATAGATTCAGCCAAAGGATGTGTAGAGTGACTTTCAATTGATGCTGTAATAGAAAGTACTTCTTTTTCTGTCATATTTTCTCGAACATATATATCTGTTACGGTAGGTTTTCCTTCTGTTAATGTTCCTGTTTTATCAAAGGCGATTGCTTTTACTGAAGCGAGACGTTCTAAATGTATGCCACCTTTAAAGAGAATCCCATTTCTTGCTCCGTTAGAAATGGCTGATAACGTTGCTGGTGTAATGGCAGCAACGAGTGCACAAGGAGATGCGACTACAAGTAAGATCATAGCGCGATAAAACGTTTCATTCCAGCTCCAGTCAAGTAAGAAATGAGGAACGAACATCATAAGCGCAACAACGAGTAGTACACCTTTTACGTATGTTCCTTCAAACTTTTCGATGAATAGTTGTGATGGTGATTTTTCACTTTGTGCACTTTGTACGAGACGGATAATCTTTTGGAATAATGTTTGATCGCTCGGCTTCGTAATTTTAACTTCGATAGCACCACGTAAATTTACAGTACCTGCAAATACTTCATCGCCATATCTTTTCTCATTTGGAATAGGTTCTCCCGTGATTGCTGCTTCATCGATATTTGTTTCACCGTTATGAATCGTACCGTCAGCAGGAACACGTTCACCTGGTTTAATTAAAATAATGTCGTTAATTTGTAACTCTCCAACAGGAATACGTTCCTCTGTTCCATTGGAAATGCGTAATGCTTCTTCGGGTTGTAAGTCAAGAAGAGCGGAAATTTCTTTTTGGCTCTTACTTAATGTATAAGATTCCATAGCACCGCTGAGCGCAAATATGAAGATTAAAATAGCCCCTTCTGCCCAGTAGCCAATAATTGCAGCACCGATAGCTGCAAAGAGCATTAGCATTTCAACATTTAGCTCTTTTTCTTCAATCGTATCTTCAATGCCTTCTTTAGCTTTTGCATATCCACCAACTATATAAGCAAGGATATAGCAAGTAATACCTACATTCATTGCATCGTTCTTTGTGAATAGCCAGCCAGCTAAAATAAAAATACCAGATGCCACTGCAAATACAAGTTCATAATGTTTTTTTAATGTGTCCCATAAAGAGGGATGAGAAATTGTTTCTTTTGCGTGTAACGTTTTTACTTCTGAGTTCATTACTACTCGCTCCTTCCGAATTCTTATTGAGAAAAATAATCAAAATCGAAACCCCTATAAAACGACGAAAGCTGCCATCCATAATGGATAGCAGCATTTCTGTTGAATCTGTTTTTAATAGTTATTATGTTGTAATTATTCTATAGTATATCATATGTTTTTATGAGATGGTACGGTTTTGTTTCAAGTATAAACGGAAAACTTGTGTTTTCGCAATTCCTTTGGTATATATGAATATTGTTCATAAAAAGGTCGGAAAGGAAGACAACGAGTGAAGACAGAGAAATTTTTTACCCATCCGATTGGCGTATTTATTGCTGCAATAGTAGCAACTTTTTTATGGGGAAGCGCATTTCCTTTTATTAAGTTAAGTTATGCTGAACTTGGAATTCAACCACAAGAAGTTGGAGAACAAATATTATTTGCCGGTTATCGTTTCTTGTTATCTGGAGTCATGCTCTTATTATTCTTTAAAGTGTTAGGAAAAGATATGAGCTTCAAAAAAGGAACGGGGAAACAGTTAATACAAATTGGTTTATTCCAAACGTTTCTTCAATATATCTGTTTTTACATTGGAATGAGTTATAGTTCAGGAATTGAAGGAGCTATCATTTCAGGGACATCATCATTCTTTCAAATTTTACTCGCCCATTTTTTATATAAAGATGATGCTCTCAATATAAGAAAAATAATTGGGGTATCGATTGGTTTTTGTGGCGTCATTTTAGTAAATGTGCCGAGTGATGGTAGCTTATCATTTCATTTTGGAATCGGAAGCTTATTACTTCTTAGTGCAGCAATGCTGTATTCATATGGAAACATATTAGCAAAAGAAGGTAGTAAAACATTAGATGTTGGCTATATGACAGCATACCAAATGATGTTTGGTTCTATAGGATTATTATGTATAGGGGCTTTACAAGTTGGAGTCATGCCATTTACATTTAGTCTACATGCACTACTTATGCTGATTTATTTATCTTTCTTATCTGCAGCTGGTTTTTGCATTTGGAATACAATTATGAAGTACAACAAGGTTGGAAAAGTATCTATGTATATGTTCTTTATACCCGTATTTGGTGTGTTATTATCGAGCATGATTTTAGGTGAAGCAATTCATTCATTTGTGCTATTCGGTTTAGCATGTGTAGCCGCGGGAATTATTGTGGTAAATCGAACGCCAGCTAAGCAAAAAATGGAGCAAGAAAAACAAGTAGCATAGAGAGCAGAAAAGCGATTACAATGGAAGAACAGTACTGTTCTTCTTTTTTTCATAGAAAAAGGATAATAGACTAAGTGTAACGAAAAAAGATACAAAAAGCATTTATTGAGGAGAACATGTTATGAATCTACTTTACGTGGTGTTAATTGGGCAAATACTTCTTTTTTTAATTGGTGCAATTTATGCAATGCGGCAGACAAAAAGAACGAAAGATAATATGCCGTTACCTTTAGTAATCCGTCTTATTCTTAGTTTTTCTTTAACAGGTAGTGCAATTTGGATATGGTTACAAGATCCATCTGTAGAGTATAGTACGTGGGTTGCACTTGGTATGACTTTATCGACTGTGGGAGATTTGTTTATGGCTGGGCTGATTCCAATTGGTCACAGGTTAATTGGAGGGATGGTTACTTTCGCTCTTGCACATTGTTTTTATGTAAAAGCATTTTTGCAAACAGGAATCTCGTGGAATGGTTTTTGGATTGGCTTACTCGTATATGGGCTCTTTCTAATTGTAGGATGGTTCTTCTTTATCCGAAATGATAAACAGGATAAATTGTTTACGATAGGAGCTCTAATTTACGGATTGTGGGTTGGAGGAATGGCTTGCTTTGCATTCGCCTTATATTATGAAAATACAGGAATATGGTGGATACCAGCGTTTGGTGGTTTACTATTTGTGATTTCTGATTTTATTATTGGCGTGACAGATATCGGAGGACGTAAATTGAAGTATGAGCCACTTTGGATTTGGTTTACATATGTAGCTGCTCAAATGTGTATTGTATATGTGGGATTATAAAAAGATACTCTCAAAAATAGTGGATAGACTATTTTGAGAGTATCTTTTTTGCTTGTAAATTTGATCAGTATTTATATTTTTAAGTTTCTAATATTATAATTTTATGATTCAGAATTTTGTAGAAAATCATCAGTGGTATTATTTATAATAAAAGTAAAAGATGATGAGATGGTGAAATGATGCAAAAGAAAAAACGTTGGCGTGAATTCTTTGGAACTATTGCAATTGCATGTTTATTGGTGTTTTTGGCGAAAATTTTTGTGTTTTTTCCGACGACTGTAAAAGGAGCATCCATGAGGCCGACGTTGCAAGATGGAGATAAGGTGATTGTTAATAAGCTAGCAAAACAATTTGAAAGCTATGGGAGAGAAGACATTATTGTTGTGAAAACAGATAATTTTTATGTCAAAAGAGTGATTGGATTGCCAGGAGATATTATTGAGATGAGAAATGATCAATTATATGTGAATTCTGAAGTGAAAGATGAAGAGTATTTGGATAGTAATAAAAAACAAGCAGAAAAAAAACTTATGAATTTAACAGAGGACTTTGGACCGATTACAGTTCCTAAAAATAAGATTTTTGTTATGGGAGATAATCGCTTAATAAGTAAAGATAGTAGAAATGGTTTAGGTTTTATTGATAGAGAAGATGTGTTAGGTAAGTTAGCAGGCATTTATTATCCGTTTGAACATATGAAAATAATAAAGTAAAAAACCAAGCAAATTTTAGTTTGCTTGGTTTTTTTGTTAAACAGTAGGAGATTCGTTAGATACAAACATATCTTCATGTTTCTTTGTAGTACTTAAAACAAATTTATGTTGTAGCAATTGTAGTTTAAATAGCGCTAAAGGATCATGATATGTTTCTGGATTGCTTCTTAGCGTTGCTAATGTTTGCTCGTCTTCCTTTATCTCAAGTTGAGCTGCATCTACATTTTGTTTCAATATATTAAGTGGATCTTTGAAGAACATCATGATATCACGTTCTAATGCACCTTCAAATACTTCAAATTGAAGGAAGAATTGTTTTGAAATTGTGTGAGCAATTTCTGTATAGTCTTCTGTTTCAATATATTGTTTATATTTGTTGGCGAGCATAGATTGGTTTTTTTGCATATTACCAAATAATTTTCCGGCACTTTTTAAGAAAAACTGTGTCGGTGTAAAGCGTAATAAAATATTGATGTTCGTTACTGTAATTCGATTTGTCATTCGTACAACATCTCGATTCCAATCATCTAATAATTTGAAATCGCAAGGAAGTTTCATACGTTCTTCTTTATATAATTTATTAAACGTTTCACTCATTTCATCTAAATAAGCTTGAGCTTGAATAAATTCATTATGTGCTGTTTCAATCCATTCTTGAATAGACCCAGTAAATTTAGGAAGAAGTACCTGTTGTACATGCTTTTGAACTCGTTCATTCATTGCAGCATTTAATTCTTCATGAACTAATTTGAAATCACTATCTTCTTGAACAAGATCAGAGCAGCTCTGTAATAATTCAGGAATTTGAGAATGTATATCTCGTGTAATTTCTTCTTTCGTTAAAAGATAGGATTCGGTAATAGAACGAATTTTATCTTTTTCAAGAGCAGTAAGGTTATTAATAAATCCAGTAAGTTTCACTGAGATGTGTTTATTCCAGCGTACGGATTTTACTAATGTATTTTCTAATTCCACACGTTCATTTATGAGATAAGCAATTGTCTTTTGCGTAAACCATATTAGCTTTTCTATACGTTCTTTTTCTATATCGCGTTTTGCAAGATTAGAAAGAATAGATTCTGTTACATCTCCAAGTTGCTGGCTACTCTCTTGCGAAGGAGAGTATGGGAAGAATTGTGCATCTGGAAAATGTACTTTAAGTTTACTAATTAGTTTTTCATCAGTAGTCGTATTATTTGTGTGTGATACGAAGTGAATTTGTAAGTTTGGTACTTGTTCACGTAAATAAATTAACGTATCAATTTCTTGACTATGCAATGGTGAAGAAGAATTTAATACGTATACAAGGCTATCTGCTGCTTGTAAGTATTCAAAGTATGCATTGTTTTTATCCAATTGGCCTTGAATAGATGGTGTAATAAGAAATGTAAACTTATTTTTTCTTAAAAACCTACTTGGTAGCTTAATTTCTATACATTTTTTCTCAAGTTCTGACTGAGCAGATGTAGCCGTTATTTGATGGAATTCATCAAGGTTAGGGATATTTCTTATATCTAACTCGGTAAATTCTGTTATTTCAGTTTGACTAGCGTCTTTAAATAGAATAGGAGTTGTTAAAGTTTCAGTTAAGATGTTCTCTCCCAATATTGAATTAACAAATGATGTTTTATCATGGTCACTAGTTCCAGCTATTAGTATTGGTGTGACATTTAAATCACATAGTTCATGGACGAGTAGCGTAAATTGATGACTTAAATCTACATCATTTTTCTCAGCCCATACAGCGATTGTTTCGAATAAATGAGAAACTGTTTCCATATTTACATCTGCTTCAGCTGATGTATTAGAAAGTAAGGATCCAGCACTTTTTACGAGTAATGATTCTAAAGTTGTAGGTGAGACTTCATTCCATGCTAACACTGCTGCAGAGACAACTAGAGAATCTTTTGCTTTCGTTAAACTGAACCAATTTGTTAATAAATTTGGTACAAGTCCGTTTAATTCATGCATAAAATGATTTCCGGTAATTAATGCAAAGTATGTTTCTTGGTAGCGAGTAGAGATTTCATTCCAATCGTCATTATTGTCTGTTTCAATATGCAAGAATAAATGATTAATACTTTGAATCCAAGGAAGGTATAAGGATTCATGTTGATAGCTATTCCAAAGAGCAATAACAAGTTCTTTAAATTGAGCTTGATCAACAGCATATAGAGCTTTTAAAGACTCATAGAAATATTCAGGCTTAATATTTTTGGTAAATCCTTTGTTTATGTAAGTTATTAACGTATCAAACCAGTGTAAAGATTGTGTTCGGATACCTTCTTGAACAGCTAGTTCGATAGCGTTGTTCCAATCTTCTTGTTTTTCATAGAAAGAACGTGCAATTGCAGTAATATTTGGGTAATCCGGTTGGAATGCAACAGCTTCACTAATCGTCTTAAAAGCGAGTCCTAAACGATCTTGTTCGATATAAAGAGAAAGAAGTTGTAAGGAAACCTCCATCGTAAGAGTCGTATCTTCCGTTTGAATAGATTGATAAATTTCTTCTGCCTTTGGTAAGAATCCTAGTTCAAAATAAGCATCTGCAATATTTTTTGTCGCCCAAAGTGCAAGAGCATTATTTACTTTTTCCCATTTAAATATAGCTGCTTCAAAATCTTTATTTTGATAATAAAATTCACCTTGAGCAAATCGAATATTAGAAATGTTGGAGAATTCATTTTTAGATTCATTTATATATGCTCCACCGAGTACTTCCGATGCAGGAGTAGAAGTTTCTTCTGTTAAAAATGTTTTATAGTAAACTTTTTGAATAAATTGATTTTCAATGGTCATGTTCGTTCCCCCCTGTATAATTTAGAAAAATGATGTTGTATGTAAAAGGGTGTATGTTCTTTTAATAGGTAGAAGTTGCATTATATAGACCAAACTATGTTTTTGCTAGATATATCATTTTTCTTGAGAGTTAAACCGTTGCGAAAAGTAACTTTCCTTTATTGTAACAAAAAAACACGCATATGAATTTTTATTTTTTATCGGGTTATTTGCGGGCAATAAGAATCTAATCTCAAAATTGGTGAATGTAAGTGAGTTATGTGGAGTCGGGATGTCTGTAAAAGCAAGATTGGCATAGGTTAATAATTAGTAGAGGATGAACAAAACTCCCACTGAGTAAAGTTTTTCTTTATCTCTGTTAAAGGAAAGAATAGAAGTAGAGTTCATTATAAAAACAATGTATAGTGAATATGTATACCATGTTTGCCTTAAAGATAGAAAGGGTACAATGTGGAATAACGACCGTGCATAGGATGTGTCTTCCGAATGGAACAACATATTGGCGAGTTAATCGCGCATTATGGCTATTTTGGAATTGTTATAGCTTTGGCTGGTGGGATTGTCGGATTACCGATACCAGACGAGTTTTTATTGACCTTTGTTGGTTATAATGTTTCAAAAGGAGTTATGTCAGGAACTGCTGCTTTTTTAAGTGGGCTGGCTGGTGCGATGTTAGGGATCACATTAAGCTACATATTAGGTTTAAAACTTGGGCTCCCTGTTTTAAAGAAATATGGGCCGAAAATTAGAATTAAAGAACATCACATTGAAAAAACACATATTTTATTTGAAAAATATGGGCCATTTCTTTTAATGATTGGTTATTTTATACCGGGCGTACGTCATTTAACAGCATATTTTGCTGGGGTATCAAATTTGACACTTTGGCGTTTTTGTTTGTACGCTTACGGTGGTGCGCTCATTTGGATAAGTGTTTTTATTGGGCTTGGCTGGAAGTTAGGCGAGAAGTGGCGCTTCGTTGAGTATAGTTTACATCATTATGGAATATGGATTTTATTAATTTCAGCAGTTGTTACATGTTTTGTATGGTTGTACATAAAGAAAAAGAAAAACCGCTAATAGCGGTTTTTTTAGCTGAAAGCAATAAATAATACACCAGCTGTAATAAAGACTACACCAACGCCGGTCATAAAGTTTAACTTTTCACCGAGGATAATCATAGCGAGAATGATAGAAAATACGACGCTTAATTTATCGACAGGAGCTACTTGTGAAACCTTTCCTGTTTTGAGGGCAAGAAAATAAAATAGCCATGAAGAAGCACCTGCAATCCCACTTAATGTGATAAATAGCAGTGCTTTTTTATTTAGCAGTACGTCGCCGATATTTTGAAATTTACCTTGTATGATAATAACGCCTATCATAAATAATGCCATAATAATAGATCGAATTGTTGTTGCAACGTTTGCATCGATGCCGTCTAAACCAAACTTTCCAAAAATCGATACAAGGGCAGCAGCAATTGCTGATAATAGTGCAAATAAGAGCCACGAACTCATAGTAAAATTCCTCCAATCTTACAGTATTATACATGAAAATGATTCTCATGTATAAAGTTGAAGCAATTGAGCTTATAGGAAGCACGACTTCAACTTAACTTCTTGCTCCACCTGAATTTTAAGGTGGGAGTTTTACTGCCTGTAAATAGTGGGCTAAATAGCGAAATAATCCCCACCTTATATTTTTAATAAGGTGGGGATTATTATACTACTCTGCAATTTCCTCATATAAAAAGTACGTTACATTATAAATATGTTCTACTTCATCGTCTGTCATAAACAGTAATTCGTCACGCTCAATCCCTTTTTTCTTTTCAATAAACTCAATCATGTTTTTGCGTTCTTCTCTCTTCATCAATTTTATTTCTCCTCTCAATCTGTTTTAATACAGTTTATTTAAGTTAATGCTATTATATAACAGAATCTTTAGAAAGTTCCACCTATTTTATTGTTTTTTTTCAAAAGAACTTTTCGACAAAACAAGCCCACCTAAGGGGGGCTTGTTTTATTTTATAGTCGTAAAAACTCAGGCTCCGTCGTACCGGCACCATCGATGTAATAAATTGTGTCGGGGTTGATTTTTATCAATACGTAATTAGGGTCTTCAGGGCCGAGTAACCAACGTTTTAAGCTATTATTCCAAAACTTGTTTTTTAATGTCGAGTCTTCCTCAATTGAAGCCAATCCTTCAACTTCAATATAATCTTCATCTAATTTTTTCCCTTCTCGTCCGAGTAGTACATGGACATTAGGATTTTGTTCAATATCTGTTATCTTTTTTGATTGTCGATCTGTTGCAACATACAGTACAAAATCTTCATGGAAAAACATCATAAAGGCGCTATGAGGTTTCTCATTTCGTACTGTAGATAATACACCAGTACGTTGACCTTGAATAATAGTTGCGATTTTTTCTTTTAAGTGCATAATTTTAACCCCTTTTCACAATTTATAATTCTGTCTGTTTAAACAAGATAATTTAAATATCTTTCATACTGTTTTCTTCAATCCGATTTTTTAAACGTAATTGTGATGAAATCGGACAAGTTAGGAGAATAATAATAATAATATTGAGGAGAAATACATACGATGGAAGGATGAAAAACATGTTTAATAAAATATTTCTTATAGTAGCGCTTATAGGTGTACCACTATCTGTACTTGGAAAAACACTTCATTGGCCAGAAACAATTATGTTCGCTGTGTATTGTGTTACGATTATCGCATTAGCTGGTTTTATGGGTAGAGCAACAGAGAGTCTAGCAATTGTTTCTGGTCCTAGAATAGGCGGATTATTAAATGCTACTTTCGGTAATGCTGTTGAACTTATCATTTCAATTTTTGCACTTCAAGCAGGGTTAATTGAAGTGGTGTTAGCTTCTTTAACGGGATCTGTACTTGGAAATTTATTATTAGTAGGAGGGTTATCCTTCTTTGTTGGAGGTCTTAAATACAAAAGACAAAGTTTTAATGTATATGATGCAAGGCATAATTCAGCTTTATTAATATTTGCTGTTGTTGTGGCCTTTGTTATTCCAGAGATCTTTTCAATGAAGATGGACGCTGGCAAGACGTATCAATTAAGTATAGGTGTTTCTATTATTATGATTATCATGTACCTTGCTGCCTTACTATTTAAGTTAGTTACGCACCGTGGTGTATATCAACATAAAAGTGACGAAGTAGCGCATGAAGAAGAGCCAGAGTGGTCGAAAGGGAAGGCGCTACTTATTTTAGCGATAGCAACACTAGCGGTAGCTTATGTGTCAGAGGCACTCGTGCATACTTTTGAAACTGTTGCAAAGTCATTTGGCTGGTCAGAGTTATTTATAGGGGTTATTATCGTTGCAATTGTTGGGAATGCAGCGGAACATGCGTCTGCAATTATTATGGCTTATAAAAATAAAGTAAATATTGCAGTTGAAATTGCAATAGGCTCTACATTACAAATCGCCATGTTTGTTGCTCCTGTATTAGTATTACTATCTATGTTCTTCGCGCAAAGGATGCCTTTAGTATTTACCATACCAGAACTTGTGTCTATGATTACAGCCGTTTTCTTAACGATTGCGATTTCCAATGATGGAGATACAAACTGGTTTGAAGGAGGCACTTTACTAGCGGCGTATGTCATTATGGGAATTGGTTTTTATTTATTATGAAAAATAGGCATAACAATTGCGCTCAGAGAAAACAATAAACGAAGTAGTATATATACCTACATAGGAAGGAGCCAGACAGGTGAAACGAGTATACAGCATATGTCTTTCAACTATGGTCTCGTTTATTTTATTATTTCCTAACATGAGTTTTGCAAAGACAACAGTAGGAACAAAAATGCCTTCATCTGTTTTAAATATTTCAAAAGACAATACATTTCCAAATGATGCGCAAGATTTGCCACGTTTACAACCAAGTAAATTTGCTCAAGAGCTATTGAAAACGGCTAATATTAAAATTGAAAATCCAGACTTAATTCGGATGTTTAATGAAACGACAATTTCAAATGCGCCACTTGCAGTAGGGTATCGGGCAAAAATTTATTTAGGTCAATGGGCCTTACATTATGAATCAGTAGACACATCGATTAATTGGGAATATAAACAAGTGAATCGAAATGTGTATGATAATCGCGGAGGAGACCGTTTATATCCACTTCGCTATAAGCAAGAAACACAAAAGACGGTTGAAGGCGATTTAACAGCAGATATGAAAGATGCTGCAGATGTGAAAAAAATGATGCTTCTCAAAGCACTTGAAAAAGTACAATTACCTCTTTCGTTTAAGACAACTATTGGTTATGGTACTGGACATGAGCGTGTGTATAATATTAGTCCGAGTCAACTTGGATATTTATACGCTTATACACCAGCAGTAAATGAAAAGGGAAAAGTAACATTTGGAGAAGTGTATCTTGTATTAAAGGGAAATCAAAAAAGACTTGTTGTGAAAAATATTACTTCTCAAGGAATTGGAGCGGCAATTCCAATTCATGATCATTTGTTTTTTAAATTTATTTCTTCTTCTCACTCGCAATAACATAAAAAACGTCAGCTTATAAGCTGACGTTTTTTTTATAATGTAATGTTTGCTGTTTTTGATAAGAAATCTTCTGTCGGATAGTAGCTGTTTTTTACAAGAACATTTGGTCCAAGACATTTTACTGCAGGACAGTGGCAGCTTAATGATTTTGCTGTTTTTGAAGTGCTCCATTTTTCATACGCTTCTTGTAATGTGTTTGTTTGTATGTTTCCTAGAAGTGGAACATCACCAAAGTCCGTCACAATAATATTTCCATCGAAAATATTTACATTTAAACGAGAACGGCCATCTGGATCATTACGAACAGTTACATTTTTGCTCTCTTGCAATTTTTTTAATGTAGCTATGTCTTTTTCGTCATCGCTACAAGCATAGAAAGGTAAAGTTCCAAATAGCATCCATACATTTTCATCGCGAATTTCTAGTAAATGTTCAATCGCATCACGAATTTCAGCTTTTGTTAAAATCTCTAGATTACTCGCGAAGTCACTTGGATACATTGGATGAACTTCATGACGTTTACAGCCCATCTCTTCGACGATTTGGCGGTGAATATGTTCAATATGTGGTAGAGTTCTTTTGTTTAGCATTGTTTCGGCCGATACAAGTACACCTGCATCTGATAGAGCCTTACTATTTGTAATCATTCTTTCAAATAATTTTGCACGTTGTTCGTAAGTAGGCTTACGCTCCATCATTGCAAATCCGCCTTCAACGAAGTCATCAATTGTTCCCCAGTTATGAGATATATGCAATACGTCTAAATAAGGAATAATCTGTTCGTAACGTGCTAAATCTATAGTTAAGTTAGAGTTGATTTGAGTGCGAACGCCTCGTTCATGGGCATATTTTAAGAGTGGTGTTACATAGTTGTCGACGGATTTTTTTGAAAGCATAGGTTCGCCGCCAGTAATACTTAAAGAACGTAAATGAGGAATCTCATCTAATCGTTTTAATAAAAGATCCATCGGAAGCGGATTTGGGTCTTTCGGCTGTAACGTGTAACCAACAGCGCAATGCTCACAGCGCATGTTGCATAACGTCGTCGTTGTAAATTCAACATTTGTTAATAGTAGTTTGCCGTACTCTTCAAGGTCCATATACGCTTCCCATGGATCGTAAGAAGGAGTAATCGGCTTCATTTTTTGTGATATCGTCATATGAAATACTCCTTTGACTATTGAAATAACAATTTGTCCATTCTCTATAATAGAAGAATATGTGCTTTTTATAAAGTGAAACTTTTTAGCATGGAAAGAGAGAGGGCTTACATTATAGTGGATGACTGTGACAAAATTGATGAAATTTCATGCCCATAGCAATCGTTTTTGCGGTATAATAAAAGCAACTCGAATTAAAAGGAGAGTGCCTTCATGGGAAAAGCAATTCAAGATAAAGATACACAATTAGTATATTTAAAAGAACGTTTAAATATGTTCATTGAAGTAATTGATACAATTGAACCTGAAGAAGTAGAATTAGAAGATGTAGATCGTCTTCTTGCAATGTTAGATGAATTAGAATTAAAATGTGAGCAATTTAAAAAAGACGAATAATATATTAAAAAGGCTACCAATTCCAATTTGGTAGCCTTTTTCTGTTCGGGTAATAGAAGGACGATAGAAAAAGAGGTATAATCAAGTTGTGAAAAATTTCATTTATGCTCTAATAGCGTGAAACAAATAAATAGCTAAAGAGCATAACAATTGAATTTTCAGCTCATAACGTTTTGGTAGCGTTCACAATTGAGGGGGAAGTAACAATGGAAAAGCTTCAAGAAAGCATGTATCAACTAATTGTTGAAACGTCAACGAACTTACCGAAAGATGTTCGTCGTGCGATTCAACAAGCGAAAGAGCGAGAAAATGCAGGGACTCGTTCTGCGATGGCACTTGGCACAATTACAAATAATATTAAAATGGCTGATGATAACATCTCGCCGATTTGCCAAGATACAGGGATGCCAACGTTTAAAATTTATACACCAGTTGGTGTGAATCAATTAAAGTTGAAGGAAGCTATCTGTAATGCGCTTGAGCGGGCGACAAAAGATGGTAAACTTCGTCCCAATTCTGTTGATTCTCTTTTTGGAGATAATAGTGGAAATAATTTAGGACCAGGTACACCGGTGATTAAGTTTGAACAATGGGAAAAAGATTATATTGATGCGCGTTTAATCCTAAAAGGTGGTGGCTGTGAGAATAAAAATATTCAATATAGCTTACCGTGTGAACTAGAAGGACTTGGACGAGCTGGCCGTGATTTAGAAGGGATTCGTAAATGCCTTCTTCATGCAGTATATCAAGCACAAGGGCAAGGATGTAGCGCTGGTGTAATTGGTGTTGGTATCGGGGGAGACCGCACATCAGGTTATGAATTGGCAAAAAATCAATTATTCCGTACATTAGATGATGTCAATCCAGTACCAGAGTTACAACATCTTGAAGAGTACGTATTAGAAAATGCGAATAAGCTTGGCATTGGTACGATGGGATTTGGCGGAGAAACAACTTTACTTGGTTGTAAAATTGGCGTCTATAATCGTTTGCCAGCTAGTTTCTATGTATCTGTTGCGTATAATTGCTGGGCATATCGTCGCCTTGGTGTGAAAATCCATCCTGAAACAGGAGACATTATGGATTGGCTATATCAAGAAGGTGAAGATACACTTCAGCATGAAGTACAAGAAAAAACAGAGCAACGTGAGATTATATTACAAGCACCAATTACAGAAGAGCAAATTCGTGAACTTCGCGTTGGTGATGTTGTAACAATTAATGGCATGATGTATACAGGTCGTGACGCAATCCATAAGCATTTAATGGATAATGATTGTCCAGTAGATTTAAATGGACAAATTATTTACCACTGTGGTCCAGTTGTTGTGAAAGATGAAAATGACAATTGGCAAATTAAAGCGGCAGGTCCAACGACAAGTATTCGTGAAGAACCGTACCAAGGCGATATTATGAAGAAATTCGGTATTCGCGCTGTCATTGGAAAAGGCGGTATGGGTGCGAAAACATTAGCGGCTTTAGAAGAACACGGCGGTGTATATTTAAATGCAATCGGTGGTGCAGCGCAATATTATGCTGAATGTATTAAAGAAGTGAAAGATGTTGATTTCTTACAATTTGGTATTCCAGAAGCAATGTGGCATTTACGTATCGACGGGTTTAAAGCAGTTGTAACGATGGACTCTCATGGTAATAGCTTACATGCAGATGTTGATAAAACATCACTTGAAAAATTAGCTAGCTTTAAAGAGCCAGTATTTAAGTAAATAAAAAATGCATCTCGAATGATTCGAGATGCATTTTTTTGGTATATATAGAAAAACATGTTCAGCATGAAAGAATGTGTAGCAACAGAAACTACAAGTACGATTATATATGGAAAGGAGACTATTTATGAAATATAAATGGTTATATATCGGTCTCATTTTTTCAATTATGATGGCACTTGTTCCAGTTTCAGCACTGGCTTATACAAATACTCCACATAACTGGGGAATCCCGCGTCCTAAAAATGAAACAGTACCAGATGCAGGAAAGTTATATACAGATTTACTACAAAAAAATGGCGGGTTTTATTTAGGAGATACGAAGAAAAAAGATATTTATTTAACATTTGATAATGGATATGAGAATGGATACACAGGGAAAATATTAGATGTATTAAAAGAGAAAAAAGTACCAGCAACTTTCTTTGTAACGGGGCATTACATTAAAACACAAAAAGATTTATTGTTAAGAATGAAGGATGAAGGACATATTATTGGAAACCATTCTTGGAGTCATCCTGATTTTACAGCGGTAAATGATGAGAAACTTCGTGAAGAATTAACGAGTGTAACGGAAGAAATTAAAAAAGTAACTGGGCAAAAAGAAGTGAAATATGTACGTCCTCCGCGCGGTGTATTTAGTGAAAGAACGTTAGCTCTTACGAAAGAAATGGGCTATTATAATGTATTTTGGTCACTTGCATTTTTGGATTGGAAAGTGGATCAGCAAAGAGGATGGCAATATGCGCATAATAATGTTATGACGATGATTCATCCAGGATCTATTTTATTACTTCATGCAATATCAAAAGATAATGCAGAAGCACTTGCGAAAATCATTGATGATTTGCGCGAGAAAGGGTATCATTTTAAAAGTCTAGATGACTTAGTAAAAGGCAATCAACCGTAAGCATGTATGCTTACGGTTTTCTCATGCTATAATGATGTGTAAAAAGGATGGGGAAACGTATGTGGAGCGAACATGTTACGTTAGAGTATCCGTATCATTTTGAAGAAGTATTAAAACGTTTATCTTTTGATCCTCTTAACGTCATTCAATTAGATGAGAAAGTTATTTATATCCCGCTTTGTATAGACGAGGAACAGGTTGTTGTTCGCTTACAAGGGATTGGTACTGTTCAAAATCCACAGTTTTGGATTTCTAGTCAGACAGGAGATCCAGAGAAAGTCATGAAACGAATGAGGGCCATTTTTCATTGGAATGAACCGTTTCAAGATATACAAAATCATTTTTTAAACACATCATTACGTCCACTATTTGAAACATATGCTTATACTCCAATTATTTTAGAATTTGATTATTTTGCTTGTCTGCTTCGCTGTATCATTCACCAACAAATAAATTTGAAATTTGCTACTGTGTTAACAGAACAATTTGTGAAACGGTATGGAACAGAGAAGAACGGTGTATTCTTTTTCCCCACTCCGGAAATAGTAGCAAATATTTCAATAGAAGAATTGAGAGAGCAGAAGTTTAGTCAGCGAAAGGCTGAATATATAGTAGGATTAGGTCGAAGTATTGTCAGTGGTACATTAAATTTAGCGAGTATAGAAAATGGGACGGAAGAAGACATTTCAGCACAATTGTTGCCAATTAGGGGAATTGGTGCATGGACAGTGCAAAACTTTTTAATGTTTGGGCTTGGACGGAAAAATATGTTCCCGAAAGCGGACATTGGGATTCAGCGTGCAGTGCAAGGTATATTTCAATTAGATGATAAACCTGATGATGCATTTTTAGAAAAAGTGAAACAAGAGTGTGAACCATACTGCAGTTATGCAGCGTTATATTTATGGAAAAGTATAGAGTAGAGGTGTAATAATGATACAAAAGCAACATGAGAGTAAGTTGGAAGTTGGTCAAACGTTTCCTGTGACAATTAAACGTCTTGGGATTAACGGAGAAGGCGTTGGTTATTTTAAGAGACAAGTTGTTTTCATTCCAGGGGCATTACCAGGAGAAGAAGTTGTTGCAGAAACAACGAAAATTCAGCGTGGCTTCGCTGAAGCGAAAGTGAAAAAAGTTCGTAAAGCTTCACCGCATCGTGTGAAAGCACCGTGTCCAGTATATGAGGAGTGTGGCGGTTGTCAGCTGCAACATTTAGATTATAAAGAACAATTGAATCAAAAGCGTGATATCGTTGTACAAGCATTTGAGAAGTACATGAAAAATAGTATGGAAGAGAAAATTCGCCCAACGCTTGGCATGGAAAATCCATGGCATTATCGTAATAAGAGTCAATTACAAGTGGGGCGTAAAGACGAAAAGGTTATTACAGGGCTGTATAAACAAAACTCACATCAGTTAATTGATATCGCTCACTGTATGATTCAACATAAAGCAACGAATGAAGCGACAAAAGTTGTAAGACGTATTTTAGAAAAATTAAATGTTTCTATTTACAATGAGAAAAAACAAAAAGGTTTAGTACGCACAATTGTAACACGTACTGCAGTTCAAACAGGGGAAGTACAAGTTACACTTATTACAACAAAAGAAGAATTACCAAATAAAGAACAATTTATTGCAGAAGTACAAAAACAGATGCCAGCGGTTAAATCAATTATGCAAAATGTAAACTGGCGTAAAACATCTGTTATTTTTGGTGACAAAACATTTAAATTAGCTGGAAAAGAAGTCATTCAAGAAACACTTGGCGATTTATCATTTGAATTATCAGCACGTGCATTCTTCCAGTTGAATCCAGAGCAAACAGTTGTTTTGTATAATGAAGCGAAAAAAGCAGCTGCGTTAACAGGAAACGAGAAGATTGTAGATGCGTACTGTGGTGTTGGTACAATCGGTCTTTGGCTTGCAAATGATGCAGCGGAAGTACGTGGTATGGATGTAATTCCAGAAGCAATTGCAGATGCAAGAAAAAATGCAAAGCGTCACGGATTTACAAATACGAAATATGAAGCAGGTAAAGCTGAACAATGGTTACCGAAATGGGTAAAAGAAGGATGGCGTCCAGATGTAATTGTTGTCGACCCACCACGTACAGGTTGCGATGATAAATTACTGGAAACAATTTTAAAAGTGAAGCCGAAACAAGTTGTGTACGTGTCTTGTAATCCTTCTTCATTAGCACGTGATGTACAAGCATTATTGAAGAGCTATGAAGTGGAGTATGTGCAACCAGTTGATATGTTCCCGCATACTGCGCATGTTGAGAATGTAGTTAGATTAAATTTGAAATAAGAAGGATTAAAAATGTTGATGTGGTTAACTACATCAACATTTTTTGTTATGTTAGTAGATAAATCACGTTACGTAATCAATATCCATACTTTCTGTATGGATTATATGAAATTATTTGCTGCACTCAAAAAAAAAATTGTAAAAATATACAGTGTTCAGATTGTATAGACCACTCTGTATTAATAAATTACAATATGGATGTAACATAGCAAATTTGCTATAGAAAATAAGCTAAAAGGGAGAAGATTTATGAAAAAATGGTTGGCATTATTTGTTTTTGGGATGGTTTCTTTATTTGCAACTTCTGCACATGCGGAATCATATGAAACAACAAAAACATTAAAAGTATATGAAAGTCGTAGTTTTAATTCGCCTGTGAAAAAAGAACTGCAGCCAGGAGAAAGGGTTTATGTTACAAATCAACATCCTAGTGGATGGTGGAAGATAAGTGGTGGATTTATCGCACCAGAGGGCGCTAAAGTAGAAATTAATCGAACTTTTGAAGCTTTTGATTGGATTAATATGGACAGTGCGAAGTACGTATTTAGTCCTCAAACTGTTATTGCACGTGATGGTACACTAAGAGGTGAAATTTTGATTGATACATATTTGGGGCAGAAGTGGACAAGTGTAAATGGAATGCCACAAATAATGAAGCAGAATTTTGCAGCATACAGTAGCCCTGAAGCTAAAAATCCAGATGCTTGGTTCGCTCCACAAACGGTTAATATTTTGCAGACAAAAGAAAACGGTTGGTCTTTAATTAATACGTATTTAGGGCCAAAGTGGATTGTTCGTTATCCACACGTGGAACATATTAATCGTGATTTTTATGCATACAATGAACCTAAGTACATGCATCATGGTGTGAAATTCTCAGCCCAATCTGTAAGAGTACTTCAACAAGGAGAAAATGGTTGGAAGAAAATTAAGGCTGAGGTTGGAGAAAAATGGAT
Source organism: Bacillus cereus group sp. MYBKT14-1 (assembly GCF_051915185.1). Taxonomy (NCBI): domain Bacteria; kingdom Bacillati; phylum Bacillota; class Bacilli; order Caryophanales; family Bacillaceae; genus Bacillus; species Bacillus cereus group sp. MYBKT14-1. Next base: position 66,498 of record NZ_JBQAEF010000013.1, read on the forward strand.
TGCGCCACAAGGGTCTTATTACCATGTCCCAAATGTGTTTACAGCATTTGATCAACCTTTCGGTAGAGCAATCGGCACTTTTGCACCACAAACGGTATTTGTAGTTGAAGAATCTACAACATCATTTGGTTGGTTAAAAATTAGAACATACTTAGGAGATTCCTGGATTCGAACGAATCGTAATTAGTAAATAGATTACTTTATTCCTTTTAGAATGAAGTAACAATATGTTATAGTTCCCTCATATGGAAAAGCTGTATGAGGGATTATATTTTTAGGTCAATAAGACAAGGAGAATACGATGCATAATTATAAATTAACGATTCAGTACGACGGCGCACGTTTTAAAGGATGGCAACGTCTCGGTAATAACGATAATACAATTCAAGGAAAAATCGAAAGTGTCATATCTGAAATGGTCGGAAAAGAAATTGAAATTATCGGTTGTAGTAGAACAGACGCTGGTGTACATGCTTTGAATCAAGTTGCTAACTTTCAAAGTGATGAGAAGTTAGTGGAACATAAAGTGAAAAAATATTTAAATCAATATTTACCTAACGATATTAGCATTACGAATGTGGAAGAAGTACATGATCGTTTCCATGCTCGTTACAATTCTAAAGCAAAAACATATCTGTATAAAATTTGGAATGAAGAGCATACAAATCCATTTATGCGTAAATACAGCATGCATGTGAATAAAAAATTAAATGTGAAAAGCATGAAAGTAGCTGCAAAACATTTAGTTGGTTCACATGACTTTACTGCTTTTTCAAATGCGAAATCAAAGAAAAAATCTATGGTTCGAGAAGTATATACACTTGATGTGATGGAAGAGGCAGGGTTTGTACAAATTAGAGTAAGTGGTAACGGCTTCCTTCATAATATGGTAAGAAAAATTGTCGGGGCATTAATTGAAGTTGGATTAGGACAATTAGATGCTGAAGCAATTCCAAACATTTTAGAGGAAAAGCAGCGCAATCAAATTAATTGTCTTGCTGAGGCAAGTGGGTTGTATTTAGAGAATGTTGAGTTTTAATGGCAAATAAAAAAATCGGGCTAAGTAGCTCGATTTTTTTAGTATTAAGAAGATTTTTCGTTTTTTATACGTAGCTTTAAATTCCAAAAAGCAGCAAGCATAATAGCTGCAAAGGAGCCAAAAATTGTTCCTAATAGCTTTGCATAAGGAGAGCTGCTTACATTGGCATTAATGAATAACATCATACAGAGCATGGCAGGGAAAAAGTATAAGTATTGTAATAACTTTAATTTTTTATCATTACTCATATATATAGCCCCTTTCTAGCATGTTATATGTTTATTGTAACATATTTTACCAAGTTATTTTTTCACTTGGAGACATGTTTATTTCATATGTGTAAATGCAGTTTTTTAATTCGATATTGTAAGTTTTGCCTACTTAATCCTAAAAATTTTGCAGCTTGTGAGATGTTGCCATGATTCTCTTTAAGAATTTGGTTAATGTAGTTCTTTTCCATTTTTTCTATTGTGTGTTTTAAAGTTTTAGGTGCATCAGTATTGTGATTAGTTAGTGCATGTTGCATATTGAATTCTGTTTTTATTCGTTCGCGAAAGCGAGTAGGAAGATGAAACGCTGTAATGATGGTTTCATCTTCTATCAAGTTCATGGAACCTTCAATTATATGTTCCAACTCCCGTACGTTTCCAGGCCAATCGTATGCATAGAAAAATTCTCTTACATTTACATCTACATCGGTTACGTTGAGCCCGAATTGAGTATTATATTTTTCAATAAAGTGCTGAACAAGAGCTGGAATATCTTCTTTTCTTTCACGTAAAGGCGGAAGACATAAAGTAACGACGCTTAATCGGTAATATAAGTCTTCTCTTAATCGATTATGTGCGATGGCTTCAAAGGGATCTTCATTGATAGTTGCTATAATGCGAACATCAATTTCTTTTTCGTGTGTACCTCCGATTCTTCGTATTGTTTTTTCTTGTATAGCCCGCAGCAACTTAGCTTGAAGTATTGGGCTTAATGAATTGATTTCATCTAATAACAAAGTTCCTCCGTTTGCTTCTTCGAATAAGCCTGATTTATCTATTGCTCCTGTAAAGGCACCTCGATTTGTACCAAATAGTAGGCTTTCCATTAAGGTATCAGGTATAGCGGCACAGTTTTGTGAAATAAAGGGTTTTGTTGAACGCTGACTTTCATTATGGATGCTTTGTGCAAATAGTTCTTTACCAGTGCCTGTTTCTCCTACTAGAAGTATGGAGGAAGATGTACGAATTACTCTTTTTCCTTCTGTAATGATTGATTGAATGGCTTCAGAATCACCAATTATGTGATCAAAGGTAAATTTAGTGCTTTGTTTTCGAGAAGGACCTATTTTTATCGTTTGCTTTAAGTTACTAATTTCTTTTGATATTTCAATAGCGCCTTTAATTTTTCCATTTTCTATTATAGGGAAAGTATCGTTAATCGTTGTAATTTCTTGTCCTTTATTGTTAAAATACGTTTGTTTTATATTTTTCTTTGTTTTTCCAAATTTTAATGCCTCTATAAGAGTACTATTTTTATTTTCCTCAAATGCGAATACTTCTAAAGGACTTTTATATAGCACATCTGAGCGCTCCATTGATTCAATTTCCATCATTTTGCGGTTATAGATAATCGTCTTACTTTCCTCATTAATAATATGAATTCCGATGTCGAGTTCATTGAGTAAAGTTTCATATAGCATATTCATTTCAATGATCTGTTTTAAATTAATTTCTTCTGTACGCATAGATTATCTTCTCCTCATTCCACCCTATGAAGACTGACTTTTTATAATTTTATTAAAATTCTTATAAAATCGCAAAAATTTTTTGCTATTTTCCTTTTAAAATCTCTGAAATGATAGAAAAATTTTGCGGTTATGAAGTTTTTTTTTTGAGAAACCTTCATTTTAAATAGGAATTGGAGATTGGTACGCATTTTGCATAAATAATAATTGATATATCTAAAGGAGGGATATGCAACGTTTCAGTACCAACTAATAAGAAGGAGGAGTGTATAAAGTGAAGACGGTTATAGAATGCGTGTATAGTCCTTGTTACGGGAAAGTAGAGAAGTTATTTGTTACGGAAAGTTCTTACGTATATGAGTGGGAGAAATTAGCATTAATTGAAACAATAGATAAACAGAAAGTAGAAATTAAGATAGGGATCAGTGGTTACATTGAATCATTAGAAGTAGTAGAAGGGCAAGCTATTGCTGAGCAAAAGTTATTAATAACAGTAAGGGATGACCTTTTAGTAACAGGCAGTGATTAATGTAAGTGACGTGTATTTTTGCTCTTTTAAATCATTATTTTTACGGTGAATAATTTTAAAAACGCTTACATTAAATGGGTTTACAAAGTGAAAAGGGGGGATTTATATGATGAATCAAAATCAAGGATTAAAAAGAGAATTGAAAAGCAGGCACATATTTATGATTGCACTTGGAGGCGTTATTGGTACCGGTCTTTTTTTAGGATCTGGGTATACAATTCATGAAGCTGGGCCTGGAGGAGCGATTGTAGCATATCTTGTTGGAGGATTTGTTATGTATTTAACGATGCTCTGTCTTGGAGAGTTAGCTGTTGCAATGCCTGACGCAGGATCTTATCAAACGTATGCGACAAAGCATATTTCTCCTGCAGCAGGTTATGTAGTTGGATGGATGTCATGGTTAAACTGGTCAGCTACGATAGGGATTGAACTAATTGCAGTTAGTATTTTAATGAAACGATGGTTTCCTGATGTACCTTCATGGATTTGGTGCGTAGTGTTTGCGGTACTCCTCTTTGCTATTAATGCGTTATCTTCAAGAAGTTTTGCGGAAGTTGAATTTTGGTTTGCAAGTATTAAAGTAATTACGATTATTGCATTTATTATTTTAGGCGGGGCAGCAATGTTTGGTTTTCTAGATATGAAAGGAAATGAACCAGCGCCGATGTTCTCTAGTTTTACTGATTATGGTGGATTGTTCCCCAATGGATTATCAGCCATTTTAATTACGATGATTGCAGTTAATTTTTCTTTCCAAGGAACAGAATTAGTTGGTATTGCAGCAGGTGAGAGTGAAAATCCAGAGAAAACAATCCCGAAGGCAATTAACAATACAGTTTGGCGTATACTTGTTTTCTTTGTACTATCTATTTTTATTCTTGCTGGACTATTCCCTTGGCAACAAGCGGGAGTAATTGAAAGTCCATTTGTAGTTGTATTTGATAAAATTGGTATTCCTTATGCAGCAGATATTATAAATTTTGTTATCATTACAGCAGTGCTATCCGTTGCGAATTCAGGGTTATATGCAACTTCTCGTATGCTATGGTCTATGTCTAATCAAGGAATGATTAGTCCGATTTTTGGTAAGTTATCTAAAAACGGTGTTCCTATTTATGCATTGATTGTAAGTACAATTGTAGGCTGCCTTTCATTACTATCAGGTATTTATGCGGAAGATACAGTTTATTTATGGCTACTTTCTATTGCCGGGTTCGGGGCGATATTAGTTTGGGCATCTATTGCTCTATCTAACTTATTAGCTAGAAGGTCATACATAAAGCAGGGCGGGGATGTGAAAGAATTGAAATTTAAAACACCATTGTATCCATTTGTACCACTGCTTGCACTAGTATTAAATGTAACAGTAATTATTGGTATGGCCTTTATTCCAGAGCAAAGAATGGCATTGTATTGCGGAATTCCATTTATGATTGTTTGTTTACTGTTTTACCGTGCGACAAGAAATAAGGCACGTAAAGTAGAACATATTGAAAAGACAAATACGACGGAAGTAGAGAGCTTCTAATATGAATTAATTTGGAGACTGTAAGATTTGTAAACAGTCTCTTTTTTTGTGAAAATAAAGTTGGAAACATACTACGTATGTAAAGGGGAATTAGCGATGAATGAAAAAGTTTCACAGCTATTAGAGCAGATTGATTTACGAAAAGATGAGTTACTAGAGCTTACAAAGAATTTAATTCGTTTTGAAACACCAGCACCGCCGGCGAGAAATACAAATGAGGCACAACAATTTGTTGCAGAGTTTCTAAGAGAACAAAATTTTAGTGTTGATAAATGGGATGTATATCCTAATGATCCGAACGTTGTTGGTGTGAAAAAAGGGGCAAAAAGTGACTCATATAAAAGTCTTATTATTAATGGACATATGGATGTAGCTGAAGTATCGGCAGATGAGGCGTGGGAAACAAATCCGTTTGAGCCATTTATAAAAGATGGTTGGTTAGTTGGACGTGGTGCAGCTGATATGAAAGGGGGACTAGCTGGAGCGCTATTTGCTATTCAGCTATTACAAGAAGCTGGTATTGAATTACCTGGAGATTTAATCTTTCAATCCGTAATTGGAGAAGAAGTTGGAGAAGCTGGTACACTTCAATGCTGCAAAAGAGGTTATGATGCTGATTTTGCAGTCGTAGTGGATACGAGTAATTTACATATGCAAGGACAGGGCGGCGTAATTACTGGCTGGATTACTGTGAAAAGCCCTCAAACGTTTCATGATGCAACGCGTAGGCAAATGATTCATGCTGGAGGACGTTTATTTGGAGCGAGTGCAATTGAAAAAATGATGAAAATTGTGCAAAGTTTGCAAGAATTAGAGCGCCACTGGGCAGTTATGAAAACATATGAAGGCTATCCGTCTGGAACAACAACAATTAATCCAGCTGTTATTGAGGGTGGAAGACATGCAGCTTTTATTGCGGATGAGTGCCGGTTATGGATAACAGTGCACTTTTATCCGAATGAAACACATGAACAAATAATAAAAGAAATTGAAGAGTATATCGGTAAAGTAGCAGCTGCCGATCCATGGCTAAGTGAAAATCCACCACAATTTAAGTGGGGCGGAGAATCAATGATTGTGGATCGTGGCGAAATTTTCCCTTCTTTAGAAATAGATAGTGAACATACCGCTGTAAAAACGCTTAGCTCAGTACATGAATCAATTCTTTCTAAAAACGCAATTTTAGATATGTCTGCAACGGTAACGGATGGTGGTTGGTTTAGTGAATTTCATATTCCAGCGATTATATATGGACCAGGTACATTAGAAGAAGCACATTCTGTAAATGAGAAAGTTGAAGTTGAACAGTTAATTGAATTTACAAAAGTGATAACAGCATTTATATATGAATGGTGCCACACGGAAAAATAGATTTGTACAGTAAAATCGTACGAGTATGTATACTTGTACGATTTTTTATTGAACTATTTCAGTGTTGAATATAAACAACTGAAATAGTTCTTTATTTTTCTATGTCTTTCGTTTCATTTCAATTAATTTCTCTTTCGCTAATTCAACGGCAATCGCATCATCTAAATAGCCAATTGGAAAGAGATAGTCGGGAATAATATCTGTCGATAATATGAAATAAAGTAATGCGCTCCCAAGAACTGCACGTTCTTCTTTTGAAATGGTTTCATTACAAAATTGTTGATACATATCTGTTAATTGTTCAATAAAAGGACCAGCACTATCAATTTGCTCTAATTTGCTTGCAAAACTGTCATGAATACGTTTTTCGCCTTCTGTTGTCTGGGCATAGCGTTCGTAATTTTCGAGTTCTTGTTTTACGCGAGTTGTAGTGTAATCGAAATCGAATAAGTTAGAGGATTGCAGAGTTTGCTGAATGGTATCAAGAGATGTGTACATATCCGTCTTTTCTTTATTAATGTGAGGAGAATCAGGATACATTTCATCAAATAACAATTGGGGTGGAACTTGCAGACATTCTGCGAATTTTTGTAGGTGTTTTTGTTTTGGCGGTTGTTTACCATTCATAATTCTTGAGATTGTTGCGGGATCAATATTTGTAAGCATTCCGAGTTGGCGCATAGATAAGGCACGTTCTTTTAAAAGTTTTTTTATTAATCTACTAAGCCGCTCATTTGGATTTTCTTTAGGCATAGCGAAGGCACTCCTTTTTATTGTTGAAAAAATGTTGAGCATTTATTACATGTATATGAAACAGACAGGCACAGTTGCTCAACATTTTCATAAGATGCATGGAAAAGTGAGGAAAAGGGGTGGCTATTTATGAGTACGGCAGGTCTATTTTCAATTTTTTTAATCGGGATTGCTTCTAATTTAGATAATGCAGGTGTTGGGATTGCATATGGCATTCGTAAAATTAGAATTTCGTGGTTCAACAATTTTATCATCGCATTTTTTGGGTTTTTATTTACTTTATTAGCTGGATTTTTTGGGAACTGGATTGCGTTATTTATTTCAGAGTTTACAGCAAACCTGATTGGAGCAATCGTTTTAGGGATAATCGGGGTGTTTATTTTGTGCCAGCCTTTCTTGGGGCAAAGAAATACCGTAGGCTCTAAAGATGGTAATGTACTTATGGGAATTTTACGTAATCCAGAAAAAGCAGATTTTGATGGTTCTAAAACAATTAGTTTTTCAGAAGCAATTGTATTAGGGATTGCGTTGTCTATTAATAATATTGCAGGTGGATTTGATGCTGGAGTAACAAACCTGAACCTTTGGCTTACAGCAACTATTTCAGGGGTGTTTAGTTTTATTTGTATTAGTAGTTTTGCGTATGTAGGGAAACGATTTTTAGCAGAATACTTAGGAAAGTGGGCGACAGTTATCGCAGGAGTGTTATTAATTCTTATTGGGATTGATCAGTTGTTGTAAGGAGAGTAGAAAACAAGGTTCGAGTATTTCCTTGGAAATACAGCAAGAGATTGCATATATCGACGTACTTTTCTCCATACTAATACGGATTTCTTTTAAGAAAGGGGGATTTGTATGGGACGCGGGAAAGCATTTGATCATAAGAAAAAAGGGCATGATCATCAACCACCTAAAGGTGCGTTCATTCATAAAGATGTAAATGAACATACTTTGGAAGAGGAAGAGCTACCAGTAAATATTGAGGCGTATAAAAATAGTTTAAAAAAACATTAAAAGCACCTACATAGGTGCTTTTTTACCGTATATCTTCAATTAATTGTTCGGATTCTTCATGCATACTGTACTCACTTAATACTTGAATGCAAAGCCACTTTAATTCCTCAATCGTATGCTCAAGTTCTTCAGGAAGCACATGATAAATGTCTTCAAGTCCCATCCCGAAATGAATAAGTTCAAGTACTTGATCATCGATGTTCCGATCCATTAATAATTCAAGTACTTCTAAATTGAATATGTATCGGTGAGCTTCGTCGAGTGAAACAACTTTTAACTTCAAGCTTTCTACAATACTCAATATAAAAAGAAGGATTGTTTTTTCAAGAACAGGTTGTTTTCCCATTTGAAATATTAGTTTCATCTTTCACACCTCCACATATAGCGCTAGGTTGTACTATATTATTCAGGAGGGGGGAACAAATATGCATGATATAGAGAAACTTTCAGCACTGTTTTTGTAAGAGTATTGATAACTGACAAAAGTGAGGTTTTGGCGAAATAAAAAATCCTGCTAGTATAGCAGGATAACTCGCGATTAAAAAATGCTCCAACCTTCTTGAGCAGAAAGAAGTTCAAGAATTTTAAAACCGGCAATACTATTTCCGTTTGCATCTAAAGCTGGTCCGAAAATACCGATTCCCATGTCTCCTTTTACGCAGCCAAAAATACCACCGGCTACACCACTTTTTGCAGGAATACCAACACGAATTGCAAATTCACCAGATTCGTTATACATACCACATGTGACCATAAATGTTTTGCAAATTTTTGTAATATGTTTAGGGATGATTTGTTTCTTTTTATATGGATCATATCCATCCATTGCAAAAATTAAGCCGATACGTGCTAAATCGATGCAGTTTACTTCAACTGCGCATTGACGAGTATATAAATCCATAAGTTCTTCAATATCACAATCGATAATTCCGTTTTGTTTCATATAATAACAAAGTGAACGGTTTAGGTAAGCTGTCTCTAGTTCTGAATCGGCAACTTTAGAGGAATAATTAATAGTAGGATTATCTGTTATTTCACGTACAAAATGAAGAATACGTTCCATTTTTTCCTCGTTATCTTTTCCTGCTAACATGCTTGTAATAGCTAATGCTCCTGCATTTATCATTGGATTAAGGGGTTTGGACGGACTTGTCGTTTCTAACTTAATAATAGAATTAAATGGGTCACCCGTTGGTTCCATTCCAACTTTAGAAAATACATATTCTTCACCACGGTCTAAAAGGGCAAGGGCAAGTGTAATTACTTTGGAAATACTTTGAAGAGTAAATAGTGTTTGTGAGTTGCCTGCATGGATATATTCTGTTTCTTTATGGAAAATGGCAATCCCTAAATCGTCTGGATTTGCATTTCCTAGTTCGGGGATATAAGTAGCAAGTTTTCCTTTTTTTGTATATGGTTTTACTTGTTCTAACAACTGTTGTAAGTTGTTTGTTTCAATGCACTGCATAGTACCAACGCTCCTATTTTGAATTAACTAAGTTTACTTTTCCCGATATGCTCGGAAATAAATAATAACATGAAAAAGTGGAATGATAAAACGAAAGTTCAATGTGCTATAATAGGTCTTTCGTTTCGAGTATTCTGTATTTTAAAAAGGAGAATTTTCCTTTTATATAACAGTTTGGAAATAGGAGATTTATCCATAAAAAGTTCGGAAATAAAAACTACACATCTATACAACTATATGTTATTATGGTTATGTAATAGAAAGCGTTTTCTAAAGCGTACTTATAATGATAACGATTTCATAAATTAAATTAGGGGGAATTAAAATGTTGCAGTTTTTACAACGTATTGGTAAAGCTTTAATGCTTCCGATCGCAGTACTACCAGCAGCAGGATTATTGCTTCGTTTAGGGCAACCAGATGTATTTGATATTCCTGTTATGGCACAGGCCGGCGCAGCAGTTTTTGATAACTTAGCACTTATTTTTGCAATTGGTATTGCAATAGGTCTTTCAGTGGATGGTAGTGGTGCAGCAGGTCTTGCAGGTGCAATTGGTTATCTTGTTATGAAAAATAGTATTGATGCACTTAGCAAAGGGTATTCAACTGCTGAATTACAAGGTAAATTAGGTAAAGTCCAAGATTTAATAGGTAATAGCGCAAATGTAGATCCATCTAAGCTTGCGGATACAATGACACAAGTATCTAAGGCTGCTGAATTATCGACTAAAGTAGATATGAAAGTTTTAGGTGGTATTATTGTTGGTGTTATAGCAGGACTTCTTTATAATAAATTCCATAAGATTAAACTTCCAGAATGGTTAGGTTTCTTTGCTGGAAAACGTTTCGTTCCAATTGTTACATCAGTTGTGATGCTGATATTAGGAATTCTATTTGCACAAATTTGGCCAACAATTCAAAATGGTATTGATGCATTAGCTCATGGAATTGTTAATTTAGGTGCAATTGGTTCAGGATTATTTGGTTTATTAAACCGTTTATTAATCCCAATTGGTTTACACCACGTAATGAACACATACTTCTGGTTTGTATTTGGGGACTTTACAAATGCAGCAGGTAATGTTGTTAATGGTGATATTGCTCGTTTCCTTGCAGGTGACAAAACAGCAGGTATGTTTATGACTGGTTTCTTCCCAGTTATGATGTTCGGTTTACCAGCAGCATGTTTCGCAATGATTGCAGCTGCTAAACCAGAAAAGCGTAAAGCAGTTACTGGTATGTTAGCTGGTCTAGCATTAACTTCATTCTTAACTGGTATTACAGAGCCTATTGAATTCTCATTCATGTTCTTATCACCAGTATTATATGGTATTCATGCTGTACTAACAGGTCTTTCTTTATTCATTACAACATCACTTGGCATTCATGATGGTTTCTCATTTAGTGCCGGTGCAATCGATTATGCTTTAAACTTCGGTATTGCAACAAAACCAGTCTTACTAGCAGGTATCGGTTTAATTTACGCAGCAATTTATTTCATAGTATTCTACTTCTTAATTAAGAAGTTCGATTTAAAAACTCCTGGTCGTGAAGATGACGATGAGTTAGTTGAAGATGGTGATGCACCAGTTGCAGGTTCAATTGGTGAAACTTACGTAGCAGCTTTAGGCGGAAAAGAAAACTTAACAGTTATTGATAACTGTGCAACACGTCTACGCTTACAAGTAAAAGATGCTGGTCAAGTAAATGAAGCAGCATTAAAACGTGCTGGTGCAAAAGGTGTTATGAAATTAAGTAATACTAGTGTACAAGTTATCGTAGGTACAAATGTTGAATCTGTTGCCGATGATATGAAAAAACACGTATAAATAATGAGATAAGAGGATGTCCCAAAAGATTGATAACATCAATTTTTTAGAGGATATCCTCTTTTTTTGTTAATAATTTAATGGGAATCTTACTTTTGTAAATTTTCTTTTTCTTTTTTGTGCATATAGGTTGGTAATATGTGCAGTGCGTGATAAAGTAGGGATGATATAGAATGGATTATCCATAATCTACTAAAACGAATCTTTAGTAGAGGAATTAAATTATTGGTGAGTAAGGGGAAAAAAGCAATTATGGATCAGGAAAAAAGTAATGCGAATGGGAAAGCACATCGGCCGATTGTATACATAAAAAGAACAATCATTCTCGTCTTACTATTATCACTTGTATATTTCATGTATACAAAAATTGTTGCGCATAATAAGAAAGAAGAAACTTTAAAAGCGGCAGCAGAAATGAAGAAACAAGAAGAGTTAAAAAAGAAAGAAGAAAAAAAGAAACAAGAAGTACAGAAGCAAAAACAAAAAGAGCAGGAAGAACAAATGAAGCAAGCGCAAGCAGCGGAGAAACCTGCTGAAGGACCACCTCAAGAAATTAATGAAAACGCTCAATTGGACCAGTATTTACAAAACGCAGGATTTAGCGGGACAGCTGTTATTGTGAAGAACGGAAAAGTTCTTCTGAATAAAGGGTACGGTATGGCAAATAAAGAGCAGCAAGTACCGAATAATTCAGAGACGACTTTTTATATTGGTTCTATTTCAAAGGCGTTTGTAGCAACTGCTATTATGCAATTGAAAGATCAAAATAAATTACAAGTAGAAGATACTGTTGCGAAGTATATTCCAGATTTTCCACAAGGTAATAATATTCAGCTAAAACATCTATTAACACATACATCAGGGATTCCCGAATATGAGCAGGGAAAAGAAGATATTTCTCATGAAGAACTGATAAAGCGGATAGGAAATCAAAAGCGTATTGGTGGTCCAGGAGAGAAGTGGAAGTATTCTGATTCGAACTACTCTATACTTGCTTATATTGCAGAGAAGGTAAGTGGGCAGTCACTCGAAGAATATATTAAACAACATATTTTTGCTACTGCCGGTATGAAACATTCTGGCTTTGGCACAGCGTTAGAACAAACAAGATTCCCATCAACGGGTTATAAAATAGTAAATAATAATATGACAACACCTAATATTCCGAGCATGTCACAACTATATGGTTGTGGTGATATATACACAAGTGCGCATGATTTATATTTATTTAACGAAGCACTATTCTCTGGAAAATTAATTTCAAAAGAGAGTTACGATCAAATGTTTACGGGTGGAAAAAAGGATTACGGGTTTGGATGGTACGTAGACCCAGGAAGCTATTCGAATCATGGTGTAATGCCAGGTTGGAATTGCTTAAACGGATTTAGTAAAAATGGTAGTGTATATGTTGTTTTATTATCTAACATTCAAAATAACATTAAATCATTTGGTAAAGTGAATAATGACATTTATTCGATATTGCGGAATATTGAAGTGTAAGAAACTATCCTTTTGGATAGTTTTTTTTATGCTCTGAAACAAATATTTCTTTTAGAAAATGTATGTCTTACCTATCACAAAAATATCCATTTTGTATACATTAAGATGTATGGATGTAAAATTTTATAATCTAAAAATAATAGGAGGAGAAGTGTATGTGTCTGTTCAGAAAATATTGGCATAAATTATCAAGATTGTTTAATAGACAATTAGATTATTTTTTAGATAATAAGTTATTGCCTGCTGTGGAAAGACTTTTATTTTCACAAAACTTCGCGAGATTTATTCAAAGAAACTCTAAGCAAGCTACGGAAGAGGTTATTGAATCAAGTAGATTTCAATCTATTATTTGTAACATTTTAAAAGAATGCAATACATCACCTTTTAAAGAAATTGCAAAGCAGTATTTAGGTAAAAACGTAGAAATTACGGTGACAGTTGGACAATTAACAGGTGTTATTGTAGCAGTTGGTGATGACTTCTTAACATTGCAAGAAGGAATAGGAACAGAGGTTTTATTACCATTTATAAGTATTATATCAATTAAAGAAGCGTAAGAAAGGAGACTTATATATGTTATTTACTGATGAATTACGTAACCATGTTGGCGAACTAGTGCAAGTTGTGACAGCTGTAGAAATCATTGCAGGCGTTCTTTTATCTGTGACGGATGGGGCAGTAATTGTTCGTACTTCTCCTTCTTATGGACCACCAGAAGATGTAGTTGTGCGTATTCCTATTATTGCTTATGTTCGCTTGGAAGGGTAAGAGTGATACAAGTATGAGAGTGTCAGTTGTTATTCCAGTGCATAATGAAGCAAGTACTTTATCAAAAGTTTTAGTAGAGGTAAGAAAGCTCGAACCATATGAAGTTATCATAGTAGATAATGGATCTACAGATGGGACGAAGGAAATAGCATTACAGCATAATTGCCGTGTGATTTATTATAGAGATTCTCTTGGTAATGATGTGGGACGGGCAATTGGTGCTAGAGAAGCAAAAGGTGAGATTGTTTTGTTTTTAGATGGTGATATCGTCATGAAAAGTGAAGAATTATACAATTTTATTAAAGGAATACGACAAGGGCATGAGATTGTTTTAAATAATTTAACATGGTCCGTTTACTTGAAGATGAGACCGCATTATACGACGGTTGGAAAATATATGTTAAATCGTTATTTGAACAAGAAAGAGTTTGTTGTAGGATCTTTAATTGCAATACCACATGCGATAAGTCGTAAAGTGATTGAAAAACTGGGGTGGTGGAATTTAGCAGATCCAGCATTATTTCAAGCGATGGCGATGTCTAGAGGAGTAGATATTTCTGATATGGCTTCAGTTGATGTCATCTACACAAATAAAGTTCGACCTGTGCATACTGGTACATCACCTGGCTCTCCTTATCCGAAAGCGACTAGTCGTATTATGGGTGATCATTTGCGAGCTTTACAATACGTAATCGAAACATATGGTAAACGCGGTGGTTTTCCAGAGAACAATAGAGATAGAGAGTTTGTAGGAAAGTATAAACCAGTTTTATTACAAAAGAATAAAGCGAAATATAGTGCCATTATCCCAGTATCAGAAGAGAAAATAACCATAAGGTCTGTTATAAAAGAAGTGAAAGAAGCAGGTGTAGATGAAATTATAGTTGTCGCGAATGGAGCAGATGTTGAGACTGTTAAACAGGCAAAGCTAGAGAATGTTATTGTCGTTGAATTTACGAAGGCGCTTGGACATAATGTAGCACGAGCAATAGGTGCCATGCATGCTACGGCAGATATTTGTTTATTCGTTGATAGTGATCTTGTTATTCCAGCAAAAAAACTCACTCTATTTTTACATGCTGTTGAAGATGGAAATGACGTGGTGTTAAATGATTTACAATGCTTATTAGATATGTTTCATCCAGCAGATCCAATTAGTATGGGAAAATACTTTGTGAATTTGATAGCGAAACGACCAGATTTATGGAATAACTCACTAACTGCTGTACCACATGCCATTCATAAGAAGGTAATAGAGAAAATAGGATATGATTCCCTTATCATTCCGCCATTAGCACAAGTGAAAGCTATTTTAGAAGGATTCTCTATTACAACAGTAGAGTTAGTAGATGTTATAAAAACAAATCGAGTACGTCCAGAGCAACACGAATTTGTAAATGGGCGTATTTCAGCGTTTGATCGTATTTTCGGTGATCAACTTGAAGCGGTTGCGTATTTATTACAATGTACGGACGAACGTGGTGGTTTTACAGATGGAGATAGAGATAGAGATGTAATTCAACAATTGAGAAGGGAAGAAGAGAATACAAATGAATAGTAGTAAAGTAGCTATTATTGGGCTAGGGTATGTTGGCCTTCCTTTAGCAGTCCATTTTGCAGAAAGAGGGCATACAGTACTTGGATTAGATAAAGATATTAGAAAAATAGACTCAATTATAAAAGGAGAAAGTTATATTCCGGATGTTTCTTCTAAAGAGTTACAAAGTTTATTGACGAAAAAAAAATTAACAGTAAATACACCGGATCAAGGCATTGCTGATTTTCAAAATAGTGATTATGTTATTGTCACTGTCCCGACTCCAATTAATGAACAAAGAGAACCAGACTTAAGTGCCCTCATTTCAGCTTCGCATTATATACAACAAAACCTTCAAAAAGGACAAACCTTCATTTTTGAAAGCTCCACATATCCAGGCACACTTGAAGAAGTCATCCTACCTATTATTTCTCAAAATGGTAAAAAGGTAGGGGAAGATTTCTATATCGGATATTCCCCTGAGAGAATTGATCCAGCAAATAGTCAATATTCAGTTCAAGCTATTCCAAAAGTTATTAGTGGACAAACAGAAAAGTGTAAACAAAAGGTACAGGATTTATATAGTACCATTTTTGACGAAGTTGTACCTGTTAGCTCTCCGAAAGTAGCAGAGATGTGCAAGCTATTTGAAAATATTCAGCGCTTAGTTAACATTTCTTTAGTAAATGAACTAAACACACTATGTGAAAGTTTAGGCATTGATTTTTATGAGGCCATTGAAGCGGCATCTACAAAACCATTTGGGTTTACTCCGTATTGGCCAGGGCCAGGGATAGGGGGACACTGTATTCCCGTAGACCCTTTATATTTTCAATGGAGAATAAAAAAGAATGGGGCAATTAGTCAATTAATTGAGGCTGCACATATAATTAATGAAGAAATGCCAGAGAAAATGGTCCGGAAAGTAAAAAGTGTGGTGCAATTACCTGCAACGGTGTTAATTGTAGGGATTGCGTATAAAAAAGATGTAAATGATTTGAGAGAATCACCAGCGTTACCGATTATTCAATTATTAAGAAATCAAGGATACGAGATAGAATATCATGATCCTTATATTTCTTCCGCGGAAATTGGAGATAAGGTGTACCAATCTGTTTCTTTAGATGAAGAAAAAGTTAAAAAAGCGGATTGTATTTTAATTTTAACGGATCATTCTAATATTGATTGGAAGCTTTTTAAAGGAATGGATCGAGTAATAGATACACGCGGGATTGTAAAGAAGGTGAGTAAATGAGTAAGAAATGTTTAATTACAGGTGGGGCCGGATTTATTGGGTCACATTTAGCTGAAGAGTTGATGAGAAGAGGTTATGAGGTCACTGTTGTGGATAACTTTTATAAAGGTAAAAATAAGTACCATAAAGAGTTAATGAAAGAAATCCGTGTTATTCCAATAAGTGTTTTAGATAAAAATTCTATTTATGAATTAGTAGATCAGCATGATGTCGTGTTTCATTTAGCAGCAATTTTAGGTGTGAAAACAACAATGGAAAAAAGTATAGAGCTCATAGAAACGAATTTTGATGGGACGAGAAATATTTTACAAGCAGCGCTAAAAGGAAAGAAGAAAGTAGTTTTTGCTTCTACTTCAGAAGTATATGGTAAGGCTAAGCCGCCTTTCTCTGAAGAGGGAGATCGATTGTACGGGGCAACTTCTAAAATTCGTTGGAGTTATGCGGTTTGTAAAACGTTAGAAGAAACATTATGTTTAGGATACGCATTAGAAGGCTTACCGGTAACGATTGTTCGATATTTTAATATTTATGGTCCAAGAGCGAAAGATGGTCCGTATGCAGGAGTAATTCCGCGATTTATCCGTGCGGCACTGCAAGGAGAAGACATTCTCGTATATGGAGATGGAAAGCAGACACGTTGTTTTACGTATGTAAGTGATGCGGTAGAAGCAACAATTCGGGCAATGGATGAGAAGGTAAATGGTGAGATTATTAATATAGGTTCTGAGAATGAAAAGAGCATAAAAGAAGTAGCAGAAGTAATTAAAAAATTAACGAATTCTTCTTCGAAGATTGTCCAAGTGCCTTTTGAAGAAGTATATCCTCATGGTTTTGAAGAAATTCCAAATAGAAGACCAGATGTAACAAAATTAAAAGAGCTTGTTCAATTTCAGGCGAAAGTAACGTGGGAAAGCGGATTGAAGGAAACAATTAAGTGGTTTCGTGAACAAAACAATGGCTAAGTCATTATCTGTTATTATTCCTGCATGTAATGAGGTCGATACGATTTCAGACGTTATTCAATCGGTAAGACCATTAAATCCAGTAGAAATCATTGTAGTAGCAAACGGTTGTAATGATGGAACAGAAGATGTTGCAGATCGTTTAGGGTGTAAAGTAATCAAGCATACAGAGCTACTAGGGAACGATGTTGGACGTGCAATCGGCGCAAAACATGCGATAGGTGATGTATTACTATTTATAGATGGTGATTTTGCTATTCCAACTTCAAAATTAAAATTATTCCTTAATCCGATTTTATACGATCAGGCAGATGTAGTTTTAAATAATTTGGATGCATTATTTTTAAAAAGGCAAAAAACCACTTCTATTACAGTATGGCGCCAAATATTAAATGCAATGTTAGAGCGTGAAGAATTAAAAATGAATTCTTTATTAGATGTACCTCATGCGCTGACGAAAGAAGTCGTTCAAAGCATCGGATATGAAAGTTTTGTTAATCCTATTGTGGCTCATTTACGCCTAGTTCAAAGTAAATGGAGAATTAGTCGTCATTGTGCCATTGACGTTATTACGCCGAATAAATTTCGTCCATTCCAGCATGCTGCATATGGGCCAAATCTTTCCCAATCTGAAAAAAGAATGATAGGTGATCATATAGAAGCAGTAGCAGAACGGATATTAAGCAGTGATGAGCGCGGAGGATATTATGATGGAAATAGGAAAAGGGATAGTGTCTATCATACTTTAAGTTTTGAAGAGTTTTATCAAGGGTGGGGTGTTACATCTGATTTCTATAAAGGAAAGCAACTATCGGTTGTTATTCCCGTACAAGATGAAGAGAAAACAATTGAAAACGTTATAGAAGAGCTTCGCAAAATTGAACCCTTCGAAATTATCGTTGTCGTAAATGGTTCGTCAGATAAAACGAAAAAAATTGCAAAAGACAAAGGGGCAACGACAATTGTATATAAAGAAGCACTCGGAAATGATGTGGGGCGCTCACTTGGAACGTATTTTGCAAAAGGAGAAATTGTGTTATTTATAGACGGCGATTTTGTTATTCCAGCGAGTGAGCTATATCCTTTTGCGAAAGCTATTGCAGATGGAACAGATGTTGCATTAAATGATCTAAATCATTATTTAGATTTAAGAGTACCGCTTCATCTTGTAACTGCATTTAAATATGCATTAAATTTAGCTTGTGATAGAAAAGATCTAGGCGTAGGCTCTCTTATCGCTGTACCGAATGCGTTTAGCCGTAAGTGTTTGAAAGAAATTGGGTATAGATCTTTACTGGCGCCGTGTGTAGCCCAAGTGAAAGCTATTCTTTCAGGATTTGAAGTTGCATGTGTAAGTCGTGTTGAGGTCGATAAGATGAACCGTATTCGTCCCAGTGAACATTTTGCTAAAATAGGTCATCCACCAGCTGTACTTCGAATTATAGGTGATCATATAGAAGGACTAGATCAAATAATTGCATTAACAGACAATCGTGGCGGATTCTATGATGGCAATAGAAAAAGAGATGTTTTATAGAAGTAACAAAAAAAGTGTACAACATGTGTACACTTTTTTGTTCTGTTATAAAAACTATAACAGATTAGGAGATAAGAGTATTACAGCTCTACAATGGGTATTGTTCTTATATTACAAAATAGGACTCGTATATAAGGATACCAAAAAAATACAATTAAGGAAAGGGTTAATTTTAAAGACTTTTAAATGAAGTTAACACTATATATATAGTAGTTTGCTCAATATTTCACAAACATGTCACAACTATTTCGTTCACTTTCGTAAAAAAGTAGTATTCTAAGTGTGTAAGCTGTTATATAAAAAATCTTAGTCCTGTACTAATCAAAAATGGAGGAGATTAGGATGACTCAAGTATTAGAAAATGTTAAAAACGCATGGGAAAACTTTAAAGGTGAAAAATGGAAAGCAGAGATTGATGTTCGCGATTTCATTTTAAATAATGTAAACGTTTTCGAAGGGGACGAATCTTTCTTAGCAGAAGCAACTGAAGCAACGAAACAACTTTGGGATCAAGTAATGGATTTAACAACGAAAGAACGTGAAAACGGTGGCGTTCTTGATATGGATACAAAAATTGTTTCTTCTATTACATCACATGACCCAGGATACTTAAATAAAGATATTGAAAAAGTAGTCGGTTTCCAAACTGATAAACCATTTAAACGTTCTTTACAACCATATGGTGGTATTCGTATGGCAGAACAAGCTTGTGAATCTTATGGATACGAAATGGATAAAGAACTTAGTCGTATTTTTAGAGAGTGGAGAAAAACTCATAACCAAGGTGTATTTGATGCATACACACCAGAAATGAGAAATGCACGTAAATCAGGTGTTATTACTGGTCTTCCAGATGCATACGGACGTGGACGTATTATCGGTGACTATCGCCGAGTAGCGTTATATGGTATTGATCATTTAATTGAAGCGAAAAAAGCTGATTTGAATTTAACTGGTGGTGTAATGAGCGAAGATACGATGCGTTTACGCGAAGAGTTATCTGAGCAAATGCGTGCACTTCAAGAGTTAAAAGAAATGGCTGCTTCTCATGGCTTCGATATTTCTAAGCCAGCAACAAATGCACAAGAAGCATTCCAATGGTTATACTTCGCATACCTTGCAGCGATTAAAGAACAAAACGGAGCTGCAATGAGTCTTGGACGTACTTCTACATTCTTAGATATTTACATTGAAAGAGATTTAGCAAATGGTACTTTAACAGAAGAAGAAGTACAAGAAATTGTCGATCACTTCATTATGAAATTACGTCTTGTGAAATTCGCAAGAACACCTGATTATAATGAATTATTCTCTGGTGACCCAACTTGGGTAACTGAATCTATCGGTGGTATGGCATTAGATGGTCGTCCATTAGTAACAAAGAACTCATTCCGTTTCTTGCATACATTAGATAATTTAGGACCAGCTCCAGAACCAAACTTAACTGTTCTTTGGTCTAAACAATTACCAGAGAACTTTAAAAACTACTGTGCGAAAATGTCTATTAAAACATCAGCAATTCAATATGAGAATGATGACATTATGCGTCCTGAATACGGCGATGATTACGGTATTGCATGTTGCGTATCTGCAATGAGAATCGGTAAACAAATGCAGTTCTTCGGAGCTCGTGCAAACTTAGCGAAAGCATTATTATATGCGATTAACGGTGGCAAAGATGAAAAGTCAAAAGCACAAGTTGGTCCTGAGTACGCACCAATTACTTCTGAAGTATTAAATTATGAAGAAGTTATGCATAAGTTTGATATGACAATGGAATGGTTAGCGGGTCTATATTTAAACACATTAAATGTTATCCATTACATGCATGATAAATATAGCTATGAACGTATTGAAATGGCACTTCATGATACAAACGTTCTTCGTACAATGGCAACAGGTATCGCTGGTCTATCTGTAGTAGCAGATTCATTAAGTGCAATTAAATACGCAAAAGTAAAACCAATTCGTGATGAAAATGGTATTGCAGTTGACTTCGAGATTGAAGGAGATTTCCCTAAATACGGTAACAATGATGATCGTGTAGATGAGATTGCTGTAAATCTTGTAAAAACATTTATGAATAAACTTCGTAAACATAAAACATACAGAAACTCTGTTCATACAATGTCAATCTTAACAATCACATCTAACGTTGTTTACGGTAAGAAAACTGGTAATACTCCAGATGGCCGCCGTACTGGAGAACCATTTGCACCAGGTGCGAACCCAATGCATGGACGCGATACAAAAGGTGCATTAGCTTCATTATTATCTGTGGCTAAATTACCATATGAAGATGCACAAGATGGTATTTCTAATACATTCTCTATTATTCCGAAAGCACTTGGTAAAGAAGATGATGTACAAGTACGTAACTTAGTATCAATGCTTGATGGCTATGCAGTAAAAGAAGGGCACCACTTAAATATTAACGTATTTAACCGTGAAACATTAATGGATGCAATGGAACATCCTGAGAAGTATCCACAATTAACAATTCGTGTATCTGGTTATGCTGTAAACTTTATTAAATTAACTCGTGAACAACAAATTGATGTAATTAACCGTACAATGCATGAAAGCATGTAAATGAAAAAAGGTTTCCCTTCGCTCTTAATATATAGCGAAGGGAGGCTGTTTCAATAAAGGAGGAAGTAACATGGTAAAAGGAAGAATACATTCTGTAGAGTCTTGTGGTACTGTTGATGGCCCGGGGATTCGTTATGTCATATTTACACAAGGGTGTTTATTACGTTGTCAATATTGTCATAATGCTGATACGTGGGAAATCGGTAAAGGTAAAGAAATAACAGTTGAAGAAGTGATGCAGGATGTGACATGTTACCTTCCATTTATTGAAGCTTCCGGAGGCGGTATAACAGTTAGCGGTGGAGAGCCATTATTACAGCTAGACTTTTTAATTGAGTTGTTTAAAAAGTGTAAAGCGGCTGGTATCCATACAACAATCGATTCTTCTGGTGGTTGTTATTCTGAGGAACCAGAATTCCAAAATAAGCTAGATATTTTAATGGATTATACAGATTTAGTTTTATTGGATCTGAAACATATCGATTCCAAAAAGCATCGTAAATTAACAGGGAAACCAAATGAACATATTTTACAATTTGCTCGTTATTTATCGGATAAGAATAAACCGATTTGGGTACGACACGTATTAGTTCCTGGTGTTACGGATAATGAAGAGGATCTACAAAAACTATCTAGCTTTATTCAAAGTCTGTCTAATGTTCAAAAAGTTGAAGTGTTACCATATCATAAGCTTGGTGTATATAAATGGGAGGCGCTTGGACACAAGTATCCACTCGCAAATGTAGAACCACCTACTGAGAAAAATGTAGAACATGCTAAATATATTTTACAAGCGGTCTAATCCAAATATTGGATTAGGCTTTTTGCTTTCTTTACAATAAAATCTAGAGTATATATTGATAAAAGAGTATACTGAAAGTAGAATATCCATAATTTTGTACGGAATAAATGGAGAAATTTACATAATTGTAAAGGGAAATCAAAATAGTAAAAAGAATTAAGAAGTAAAAGAGTGAGTATCATGGAATAGAGAACATTTGTAAGTTATTGCGAAAGCTCTTATAGGAAAGTATAATGTAAAGATATGAGCACAGATAGGATTAAGGGGTCAATCTTATATGCTTTGCATATCCACGACAGGTACATAGCTGAAAGGGAATTATTAGAATCTGTTTATGTAATTTTTAAGGAAAATGTTTTTCCTATTGTCGTATATGCAATATGGAGAAACAAAAAGCTAGGAGTGGATTTGTTTGATAAAAAACCCCAAGGTTTTAATATTAACTGCACATTACGGTAATGGTCATGTGCAAGTAGCAAAAACATTAGAACAAACATTTCGCCAAAAAGGAATTGAAGATGTTATTGTATGCGACTTGTTTGGAGAATCACATCCATTTATAACTGACATTACAAAATATCTATATTTAAAAAGTTATACAATAGGAAAAGAATTATATCGTTTGTTTTATTACGGGGTAGAAAAAATTTATGATAAGAAAATAGCATCTTGGTATGCGAACTTTGGAAGAAAACGTTTGAAAACACTATTACAGGTGGAGAAACCAGATATTGTAATTAATACATTTCCAATTATCGCTGTACCAGAATTGAAGAAACAAACAGGTATTTCAATTCCTGTCTATAACGTATTAACGGATTTTTGCGTGCACAAAATATGGATTCATCGAGAAGTAGATCGTTATTTTGTTGCAACGGATCATGTGAAAGAATTGATGGTTGATATCGGTGTACCTGCGGAACAAATTGTTGAAACAGGAATTCCAATTCGGAGTAGTTTTGAGTTAAAGGTAAATCCAGAAATCATATATACTAAATATCAGTTATGTAAGAATAAAAAGATTTTACTAATTGTAGCAGGTGCTCATGGGGTATTAGGAAATGTAAAAGAACTATGCCAATCATTTATGTCAGTGCCTAATTTACAAGTAGTTGTCGTTTGTGGGAAAAATGAAGCTTTAAAACAGGATTTATTAAGTTTACAGAAGCAAAATTCCGATGCATTAAAAGTGTTTGGGTATGTTGAAAATATTGATGAATTATTCCGTGTTACTTCTTGTATGATTACGAAGCCAGGCGGAATAACATTAAGTGAAGCAGCAGCGTTGCAAGTACCTGTCATTTTATATAAGCCTGTTCCAGGACAAGAAAATGAAAATGCGATGTACTTTGAAAGAAAGGGAGCAGCAGTTGTCATTCGCGATGATAGTGAGGTTTTTGCAAAAACAGAGGCATTATTACAAGATGATGTGAAGCTTCTTCAAATGAAAGAAGCAATGAAAAGCATCTATCTTCCAGAGCCAGCTGGTCATATTGTAGATGCAATTTTGGCAGAAAATCATGCAGAACCGCGTCATATACCTATTAAATCACCTGCTCTTGCACAATCTTTTACTTAATATGAAACCCTCTTTGTATATGTAAAGAGGGTTCTTTATTATTTTCAAAGAAAATTCAGCCAGTTATCCACAAAAGGATTACGCTTTCATTAAACAGTAAAGTCGGAATATTAACAACTATATCCACATTGTCCACAATTTTTAGAAAAATATCCACAATTAAAACAGCTGATATATGCTTTAATATAGAAAAATATTAAATGTTTTTGAAAATTACTAACAATTCTGTTGGTTTTGTGGATAAAGTTGTCCACAGCAAAAAAGCCCCTTATGTATAAGGGGCTTTTTTGCTTACTTCTATCAATCGAGAAAATTATGTAATGAAAATGAATAATTAGGGGGGAAACTTCTAATTATTCATTTTCACTTTAAATGCTTTTCGAGCGATATCCTGCTGCACGATCTGCTTTTTGAAATTCGCGTTGATAGAGAACTTCTTGTGTACTAGATAATGTGTTTTTTGCTTTATCACGTTTCTTTTTATCCATTACAAATCACCTCGTGTCTTAAAGTTACTATTTATCGTTTCCAAAGACATGAGGGGATATACGCATATGGAAAATGTTAATGATTGATTATCATTTCAGAAAATTTAGATTATGCTTCTTTTAATTGATGAGCATCTTGGAAGGTTGTATCTCGCATTGTAGCAAGTGTGTATTGATCTTTTGGAATTTCATATAAGTTATATACTTCTTCGTTTGCGTTAATTTCATCATATACGGCTTTTCTTGTTTCGTTTGCTAGATTCACATATTGCAGTTTTTCTGCAGCTTTAATAGAACGAATATTTATTTTACGAATACGCATGAAAATTGTTTCAATATCTAATTCATAGAAAAGTTCACTAAAAAATGAATCTTTTGCCAATTTATTATAGCCTTTTCCATGATATGGTTTGCCAAGCCATGTCCCGAGAAATCCAGCTTTTTCTTGCACATCAAATAAAGTAATTGTTCCGATAGGGTTACCCCATTCATCTAAAATTGTGCGTGAAATTAATTCACCACGCTCTTCAGCTTCAATCGTTTGTTTTGTTAAGAATAAATATTCTTCATAAGAATAAGCCTTTTGACGCACAAAAGGGAAGACAGCTGGATCCACCATTAACTCGTATAGAACGTGGCTGTCGTGTAAGTCGCGTTTTTTCAACATACTAACTCCTCCTCACACGAGGGTAGCATGACGAAAAAACACCCCACCCTCGAAATTTTTATATCAATCTTTAAAAAATTTCGGGGTGGGAATCGAACCCACTAGAACCAGTTTCTAACGCTGGTGGCGCACCATTTGCCTTCCCCATTCATCAATTTGAAAATGATAATCACGACACAAATTGATTATGGTTTCATTCAGTTTATAATCGTATAATACTTTATCTAGTCAAAAAAATAAACTAGTTTTTTTTATTTTTTTTGTAAATTATTTTTCCATCAATCATAGTTAGTACAGGCTTGGCTAAATAATGGAAAGGATGATGAGTCCATAACACGAGATCGGCGTCTTTTCCAACCTCGATGCTTCCAATTCTATCCTCTAAACGCAAATTTCGCGCTGGGAATATGGTAATTCCTTCTAGTGCTGTTTTCTCGTCTAATCCTTCTCTTACTGCGACAGCGGCACAAATATTTAAATATTGAATGGGTGTATAAGGATGATCTGTTGTTATAGAAACTTCCACACCATTTTTAGATAATATATGGTAAGTATCCCATGTCTTGTTTTTTAGTTCGATTTTAGAACGACGTGTCAGAGTGGGACCAACTGAAACCTTCAAATTATGTTTCGAAAGCTCTTCAACAAGAAAGTGTCCTTCTGTACAATGTTCAATACGTAGATCGAGGTTGAATTCCGTTGCAAAGCGTAGCGCAGAACTAATATCATCTGCTCGGTGAGCGTGGATACGTACGGGTATTTCACGACGTAATGCTTTTAAAATAGGAAGCATTCGAAAATCAGCTTCGTGCCCGTAGTGTTGTGCTTCATAGAATGATTCCCGAAGTAACCCCATAATCCCCATACGTGTAATGGATTCTTTTGTTCCATTACTATGGACTTTTTTAGGATTTTCTCCAAAGGCAATCTTTAAACCAGCAGGTTCTTGAATAATCATATGATCAATACAAGTTCCAGCTGTTTTTATTACACAAGTAGTCCCCCCGATAATATTTTGACTGCCAGGCATAACGTGAACGGTTGTAATTCCGTTTTGTACAGCGTCTTGAAAGGCGATATCCAAAGGGTGGATTCCATCTAAAGAACGAATATGTGGTGTTGAAACTTCAGATGTTTCATTGGCATCATTTCCAGCCCAACCAGTGCCTTCATCATAGAGACCAAGGTGAGTATGGACATCAATAAAGCCAGGTAAGAGATGGAGTGCTCGTGCATCTATAACGGTCATATCTTGAGTAGGTTGAATAAAAGGTTTGACCTCGGTAATTCGCTCTCCTGTAACGAGTACATCGCCTTGAAACTTTTGAGATGTAATAGGGTATACAATGGCTTGTTTGAGCAATATTTTCATAGGTACCTCATTTCTGTTACTTTATAATGCTAATGGAAGTTAAGGGAAAGTAACTGAAAGGTTATTTGTATGGTAATGCTTCGGATCCTAGAAAATGAAAGTTTTGAAAGAGCCCATGTAAAATTGTGTTTTAGAAGTACTACATTGTATGCGAAAGTATATTTTGTAATGCATGGTCTATTGCCGGAAATGTGTATTGGTATCCATGTTCAATTGCCTTAATGGGTAATACACGTTGCCCTTCTAGTACAAGTATGCTCATTTCACCTAATAAAGTTTGAATGATAAATGAAGGTACAGGCAACCAATGAGGCTTGTTCATTATAGTTGCAATGTTTTCTCCAAATTCCTTCATTCTTATGGGTGTTGGTGCTGTCATATTAAGAGGACCATCAATTTCTTTTTTGTGTATGATGAAATCCATCATACGGACGACATCGTCTATATGAATCCATGATAACCATTGTTTCCCAGAACCAATGGTGCCGCCGATATAGAATTGATAGGGAAGTAGCATTTTTGGAAGAGCTCCTCCATTTGCACCTAATACGACTCCAAATCTTGCGTAGATTGTTCGTATTCCGAGAGAACGTGCTTTAGATGCTTCTTGTTCCCATGAATATACTGTATTTGCTAAAAAGTCATTTCCAGGAGTCTCATGCTGTTCTGTAAAAGACTCTATTTCAGATGTTCCGTAGTATCCAATAGCACTTGCGTTAATAAATGTGTGTGGCTTTGTATGGAGTCCCTGCAATTGTTTAATGAGTCCTTTTGTTGTTTGAATTCTACTGTTTAAAATGGCTTTCTTTTGTTGCTTTGTCCATCTACTATTAATAGACTCTCCGGCTAGATTAATAACTACATCAATAGAAGAGAGGGGGAAGGTTTGTAAATCTGGTGTCCATTGAACATACTGAAGGTTAGGGTCGGAAGTTTCAGTAGTTTTTTTTCGTGTGAGAATGTAAACAGTATATCCTTTTTGAATAAAAAAAGTAGAAAGGGATTTACCGATAAAGCCTGTACCACCAGAAATTGCGATTTTCACAAGTATTTCCTCCTCATTATATATATTCTTGAAAAGAAAAAATGTTCCTCGACTATGTTAAAATAATAGAGAGGTGAGAGTATGGCTGTCATTACAAAAATAGAAGTACAAAAACGATCGAAAGAACGATTTAATATTTATATTGATAAAGGTCAAGGCGAAGAGTACGGATTTAGTGTGGATCAAGTAATCTTAATAAAACATGGATTACAAAAGGGCTTAGAAATTGATGAAATCGAGTTAGGGAATATTTTGTACAATGAAGAAGTACAAAAAGCATATTTACAAGCAATCTCCTATTTATCCTATCAAATGAGAACAAAACAAGAAATAGAAGATTTTTTACGAAAAAAAGAAGTGGGACAGGCCATCATCTCTGAAGTCGTTTCGAAATTATTACATGACCGATATATTAATGATAAAGAGTATGCTGTTTTATATACGCGAACGCAAAGTAATGTGAATCGAAAAGGTCCAACTGTTATTAAAAGAGAGTTATTAAATAAAGGTGTTCAGGATTTAATTATTACACATAGTTTACAAGAATATCCGAAGGAAAAGCAAATTGAGAATGCCTTGTTTCTCATAGAGAAGAAGAAAAAATCTTATCAAAAACATTCTTTTTTACAAATGAAACTAAAGTTAGATGAGATGCTTGTTCGAAAAGGATATTCTAGAGAAGTAATTCAAATTTGTTTGGAAGAATTGAAAGACGAAAAAGATGACGAAAAGCAACAAGAAGCGTTACACTATCATGGGAATAAATATTATGAGAAATATAAGAAGCATGATGGATGGACATTTGAAAACAAGATGAAACAAGCGTTATATCGAAAAGGATTCTCTATTGATGAAATCGAGATATTTTTGCAAATGAAACGCGAAGAGGAATGAGGAGAATAAGATGAATATGCCAAAACGCTACAGTGAAATGACACCGCATGAGCTAAGGGAAGAAATTGGCGCTTTGAAGGAGCAAGCAGTAAAAGCTGAGCAGCTTGGGATTGTCAATGAATTTGATGTATTAATGAGAAAAATGGCAATGGCTCGTGCTTATATGACGGATATAAACAAGTTCCATATTGGTGAAACATATGAATTAGTAGAAGAACCTGGTGTATTATTTAAAATTACGTATTTCAATGGGGTATTTGCTTGGGGATATAAGCAAAATGATAATGAAGAGATTGGCATACCAATTTCCTTATTGCAAGAAAAATAAAAACCAGAGAGCACATATCTCTCTGGTTTTCATCTTTGGTAGGCGTTAAAGGAGATAGGAGATTCTAAAATTGGCGTTTTTTACATTCATTTGCCAATATAATGAGAGACTGGGTTTGTTGCGTCTGTCCGTTAACTTGCGCTTTCGCATGTTTTGGACGAGTCCACGTATGGTTAAATAATTCAGAACGACTATCTAAGCGATCACGGTAGCTCATCTTTATCACCTCGTGTAGGAAGTTAATTTAATTTGTACTACTCTTCCTGCTGATTTGCAGCACGCATACGTTCTTGTGGGTGCGTGTTAATTGTGCCGTTAGGTCGTTTCGAAGCGAAGCGTGATTTCGCTTTCGGTTGACCGTCGATTTTGCTGTTGTTTTTTGACTCAGACCAAAATTCGGCTTGTTTACCCATTGCGAACGCCCTCCTCATTATCGGTTGATACCTTTTTAAGAAGTATCAATTATAGAATGTGCAAAATTGAAGAAACTATCCTTTAGAAATGAAGGGATAAATAGGTAAAAGGAGATTATAATATGAATGATATTTATGAAACATTAACGAAAGAATTATTAGACAAGAATGACAAGCTTTCTTACGCACAAGCTCGTGCGTGGGTTGAGTTACTATGGGAAGATTTTCAAACAACTTATGCAAAATCAGGTCGTTATCAAGGCGATGAAATGACGGAACAAGTGGTACGATCATGGATTAATAATCATGGTGTACGCCTTCATGAAATGCGGACAAATAATCCGAAGTATAGTCATTTAATTAATCAAGAAGATCATTTGAAACATTAAAAAAAGCGACTTAAGTCGCTTTTTTTAATGTGGAAGTAATTCCAGTTTTTTTCGAAGCTTTTCTTCACTAAAGATCCATCCTGTATAGGAATTAATAATATTTAAATTGTGGTCGAGCTGAACGATTGCAACAAATGGATAATAATCTTTACTTCGATATCGTAAATCAATGAATCGTACTTCATAATAATGGTCATGATCAAAAATATCCCAGCGATATACAGGAGAGAAAGATAGGAAGGCTGAGATGTTTTCATCTTGTTTAGCTGCTCGCATAATATTGTTGTCTGGGAACGGTACCCGATCGAACTTGTCATATATCATGATGTTACCACGGTGCCATCTCGCAACGTAGTAATAATCAGCCGTAACGACTGCTAAATGGTAATGATAAAATCGGTAAGAAGGAGAAATGATAATCTTTTCGACATTTTTGAAACGTTTGTGTACAACGCTTCTTATATTTCTGTGCATCATAATCCGTCCGATATAGTAAACAATCATTAATATATATGCCGCTAAAGCTGTATATCCCTTATGAGAACCGACGAGCATGCAAGCAATTGCAAGTATATGGATAAAGAAAATTACGGTATCGAATGTATTAATTATGCCAAGTGCGACCCATTTTTTTGTGAAAGGTCGTAATGCTTGTGTACCATAGGCGTTGAAAATATCTACAAAGACGTGAAGAAAGACGGCAATAAATGACCAAAGTAGTAGATGAAGATATGGAGCTTCTGAAAAGAAGGCGAAAGAGATGCCACTTATAAGGAATGACCAAAGAATTACCGCGGGAATAGAATGAGTAATCCCACGATGATTTCTTATATATTTAGCGTTATTACGCAATTTTAGAACTGTGTCAATGTCAGGAATGTTGGAACCAGCAATTGTAGCAAGCATAACAGCTTGGGGGCCAATATCACTTTGTGCTATGGCTGGATCTAATGTTGCTAAGCTACCTAAAGTGATACCCATAACAAGGTGAGTGGCTGTGTCCATAGAAATCCACCTCCGTTTTTTATTAATGTAACTCTTTTTATTCGATACCTCAAGTCCTTTGCCTTCTATTTCCTATGTCATCTTACTTAAATTTTTTCCTAAAATCTTTATAATAGTACTTATATGCAAAAAAATGAGGGGGATCAAGTTTGACACTTGAAATACTAAACAATTTTAATATAGAGCAGTTTCAAAATGATTTAATTGGTTGGTTTGAAGAAGAACAGCGTGACTTACCGTGGAGAAAGAATAAAGATCCATACCGTGTTTGGGTTTCTGAAATTATGTTGCAGCAAACAAGAGTAGAAGCTGTAAAACCATATTACGCAAATTTTATGGGGAAGTTTCCTACACTTGAAGCGTTAGCGAACGCAGATGATGAAGAAGTATTAAAAGCATGGGAAGGTTTAGGATATTATTCTAGAGCACGTAATTTACATGCGGCAGTAAAAGAGGTAAAAGAAGTATACGGCGGGGTTGTACCAAGTGATGTAAAGAAAATTGAAAAGTTAAAAGGAGTAGGACCATATACAAAAGGTGCTATTTTAAGTATCGCATATGGTATACCAGAGCCGGCAGTTGATGGAAATGTTATGCGTGTATTATCTCGTATTTTATCAGTATGGGATGATATTGCAAAACCAAAGACTCGAAAAGTTTTTGAAGAGATTGTGCGTGAAATTATTTCAGTAGAAAACCCATCTTATTTTAATCAAGGATTGATGGAATTAGGTGCATTGATTTGTATTCCTAAAAATCCATCGTGCTTACTTTGTCCTGTGCGTGAGCATTGCAGAGGATATGCTGAAGGTGTTCAAAAAGAATTACCAGTAAAAAGTAAAGCGAAAGCTCCTAAAATGGTACCTATTGTTGCAGGCGTACTTCAAACTGAAGACGGTCGTTACGTTATTAATAAACGTCCAAGTACAGGTTTGTTAGCTAACATGTGGGAGTTTCCTAATGCTGAACTTGGAGAAGGTATTCGAAATCAGAAGGAACAGCTTATAGATTATATGAAAGAAAAATTTGAGCTCGAGGTTTCTATTGATGAATACGCAATGAATGTACAACATACGTTTACACATCGTACTTGGGATATATTTGTATTTTACGGAAAAGTAACCGGTAATATTGTTGATACAGATACATTAAAATTTGTATCGAAAGAGGTATTTGAGCAATTACCTTTCTCAAAATCACACCGTACTATTTATGAAAATTGTGTGGAGAAAATTACAATGCAATAAATAAAAAAGTGTTCCCAATCTAGGGAACACTTTTTTAATCGTAAGAAATTTTTGTCCCATGAGTCCAACTAGCTTCACCTTCTTGTAAGCCGCCTCTTGATTCAATTTCTACTACAATTTCTTTGTAAATACTCTGCCCTTCTACATTTAAATAAGGCAGAACCTGTTGTAGTGAGTGATGAAAATAAGCTAATTCATCTTCTTTCCATTCATTTTTTGAAATCATCGTTAGTTCAGTCATATCGCGTCCTATATACATATTTCCACCTCCATTTCTTATAGTTTGAATAAGTAACAAAAGATATATGCGGAAATTATTCAAAAGAAAATTACGGATAGCTTCTAAGTGAATTGGTTACATTATTGATTGTGGAGGTGAGAAAGATGAGTAAAAAACAACAAGGTTATAACAAGGCAACTTCTGGTGCTAGCATTCAAAGTACAAATGCTAGTTATGGTACAGAATTTGCTACTGAAACAAATGTACAAGCAGTAAAACAAGCAAACGCACAATCAGAAGCAAAGAAAGCACAAGCTTCTGGTGCACAAAGTGCAAACGCTAGTTATGGTACAGAATTTGCTACTGAAACAGACGTGCATGCTGTGAAAAAACAAAATGCTAAGTCAGCTGCAAAACAATCACAATCTTCTAGCTCAAATCAGTAATGAAAGAAAAACACTTCTCTAATTCGGGAGAAGTGTTTTCTTTTTGCGTGGATCGTTGTAATGAAAAGAAAGCGAACGACATAACTTCTAATAAGTCAACAAATGTAGTCAAAGGAGAAGGAAGTTAACAATTAGAATTATGTAATTAGGAATAATAACTGATGAATAAGTCCAAAAGGGGGTAAGTAATGAACGATTTTGATAAGTTGGTAGGGGAGCAATTAGAAACGATGGATGAATTGTTAAAGTTACAAGCACATCTAGAGAAGTATCAACAAATTGAAATGAATGAAAAAGATACGTGCGATAAAAAAGAACTGCATTTTATCCGCCAGGAAATATATAGAACAGAAGTAGCGTTGAAGATGTTACATGAGAAATTTGAAGAGCAAACGAATAGTGTAATTCAATCTTTTGCAACTGAAAAAATGATTTCAAATTTAGGATAAGACATATTGTTATCTTTAGGTGAAAAGTCCTTCTTTGTATGGAAATAGAGAAGGGCTTTTTCTATTACATGTCCTCGCTTATAAATAATACAGTACAATCCTTTTATCTCCTAAGAAGCGGTGGGGCATAGTATTCAACGATAAACCTCCTACATATTCAGTTTGAAAAATAGAGTCTTATCCCTTTAGTTTTAAAATTTCGACAAAAAAGTTATAATAGAAAAAAAGTGAATGCCGTTCAAAGGGCATTTGCAGTTGAAAGAAGGGAGCATATATGGGATTTCCCAAAGAAGGAGAAAAAGTACAAATACATAGTTATAAACATAATGGCTCCATTCATAGAATGTGGGAAGAAACAACAATTTTAAAAGGGACACAGAGTCTTGTAATCGGAGCGAATGATCGTACAGTAGTTACAGAATCGGATGGCCGAACATGGATTACTCGTGAACCAGCAATTTGCTATTTTCATGCCAACTATTGGTTTAATGTGATTGGGATGCTTAGGGAAGATGGCGTATATTATTATTGTAATTTAAGCTCACCTTTTGCGTATGATCCTGAAGCATTAAAGTATATTGATTATGATTTAGATATTAAAGTATATCCAGATATGACATATACGCTTCTAGATGAAGATGAGTATGAAAAACATAGTGAAATTATGCAGTATCCACCTGTTATTGATACAATTTTAAAACGAAATGTAGCACATTTAACACAGTGGATTCATCAAAGAAAAGGTCCATTTGCACCAGATTTCGTAGATATGTGGTATGAACGATATTTAATGTACAGAAATTAAAACAAACCTGCAGGGGGCTTCCCGGCAGGTTTGTCCTATTAGAGGGGGGATTATGTGCAAGGCATAAAAAGATATTTACAATTTGTTAAACCATATCGGTGGCTTATTGCTATTACAATTATTATTGGACTAGTTAAGTTCGGTATCCCACTTATTATGCCGTGGTTATTAAAGTATATTATCGATGATGTAATTCAAGGCGCTGGCTCACTTCAAGATAAAACATCTCAATTAATAACAGCGATTGGAATTGCTTTCTTTATTTTTGCGGTATTAAGACCACCGATTGAATATTATCGTCAATATTTCGCCCAACGTATCGCAAATACAATACTGTATGATTTGCGGAAGCATATTTTCGGTCACTTACAAAAGTTAAGTTTACGTTATTACTCCAATACAAAAACAGGGGAGATTATTTCGCGTGTCATCCATGATGTAGAACAAACGAAAGATTTTGTAATTACTGGTTTGATGAACGTCTGGTTAGATACTGCAACAATTGCTATTGCTATCATTGTTATGTTTTCTATGAATATAAAATTAACATTTGTTGCGTTATTGATTTTACCTATTTATGTAATTGCTGTGAAATATTTTTTCGGACGTCTTCGGAAATTGACGAAAGAGCGTTCACAAGCGTTAGCGACGATGCAAGGGTATTTGCATGAACGTATTCAAGGAATGCAAGTGACACGTAGCTTTGCGTTAGAAGAGTACGAGGGGAAGCAGTTTGAAAAAAGAAATAATGAATTTTTAACGAAAGCATTAACCCATACAAGTTGGACGGCAAGAACATTTTCGGCAGTAAATACGTTAACCGATTTAGGTCCGTTACTTGTGATTGGTTTTGCAGCATATGAAGTAATTCAAGGACAGTTAACGCTAGGAACGATGGTAGCTTTTGTTGGATATATGGATAGTTTATATAGTCCGCTTCGCCGCCTTGTTAATTCATCTACAACATTAACACAATCTTTTGCATCGATGGACCGTGTGTTTGAACTGTTAGATGAAAAATACGATATTGTTAATGTGCCAAATGCGGTACAAACGAAAAAATTAAATGGAGAAATTGTATTTGACAATGTTTCTTTTCGTTATAATGTAGATGAAAAAGAGATATTACACAACTTGTCATTAACTATGCAGCCTGGAGAGAAAGTAGCGCTTGTAGGAGCAAGTGGGGGAGGAAAGTCATCTCTTGCTAGTTTGATCCCGCGTTTCTATGATGTTTCTGAAGGCGCGGTTTATGTAGATGGCATAGATGTAAGAAAGTATAATATGAGAAATTTGCGTAGCCATATTGGAATTGTACTGCAAGATAATTTATTGTTTAGCGATACAATTGGAGCTAATATTTTATATGGAAATCCGAAAGCTACAGAGAAAGAAGTGATTGCAGCTGCCAAAGCTGCGCAAATTCATGATTTTATTATAGACTTACCAGATGGTTATAATACTGTCGTTGGAGAACGTGGTGTGAAGCTATCGGGCGGGCAAAGACAACGCGTGGCAATTGCACGAGTGTTTCTAAAGAATCCTTCGGTACTTATATTAGATGAAGCAACTTCAGCATTAGATTTAGAAAATGAAAGGTATATTCAAGAGGCGCTTCAGACGTTAGCTGCTGACCGGACAACGATTATAATTGCACATCGATTAGCGACGATTACGCATGTTGATACGATTATTTACATTGAAGACGGTGAGATTAAAGAGACTGGTTCTCATGAAGAGTTAATGCAAAAAAGAGGATTTTATTACAATTTATATCAACTTCAACATATAACAGAAACAGCTCCTTTAGCATAAAAGGAGCTGTTTTTTTATTCGTCTTCTTTTTTATCATCGATTTGGAGTTCTTTTTCTGGTTTATGGTATGTGTAGAAGCTATCTACAAGCAAATCTAAATGCTCTACTTCTTCACTATAGTTAATGATGGAAGAAATAAGAGGGAAGAGATGTAACCATGTTTTATATGCTTCTTCATCGTCTTTATTTTGATATTCCATAAAGATATCAATTAATTCTTGTTTACCTGTTTCAACTTCATCAAGCATTTCGACTGATTGTTGTTTTTTTGCTTTACCAATAAATTTTAATAAAACTTGTTCATGATAATGCGTTAATGAGTCAAGTTCGTTTTGGATAGATTCCTGAAATTCTTCCGGCATATAGCGCAGTTCATTTTCAGTACGGTGTAATGATTTTAACGTACTTAAAGCACGGCTTGTTGTCGCTAACATTTGTCTGAATAAAACGAGCTTACGAATTTTTGCGAACTTTACTTTTTTCGTGTAGCTTCTTTCTTCTTTATACAGCAAATAGTAATGGTTTAGTTTGATCATTTTTTCTTTCATACGATCAATATCAGTTTTTAGCGTTGTAAAATCAGAAGCCTGCCTGCTATTCATTCGAATCCATTTTACAATTTCTTCTGTATTATCAACGATACGATGATAAAGTTTTGTTTCATATTTTGGCGGCATAAATACTAAATTTACAAGTGAAGCCGCAATAATACCAATCATAATCGTCGCAAATCGAAGTAAGGCAAAACTAAAGAAATCTTCGCCTTGATACTCCATAATGGCGATAACTGTTACTAAAGCAATTGATATTGTGTTTTCTAATCGTAATTGTAATGTAAGAGCAATTACTAATATACATGTTAATCCAATAATAAAAGGATTATGTCCAAAAGCAGTAGCAAATGCGATAGCAAATATCGCACCAATTACATTTGCTTGAATTTGTTCAAGTGCTGTTAAATAAGAACGGTATACAGACGGTTGAACAGCAAAGATAGCTGAAATTCCCGCAAATACCGGACTCGGTAATTGAAGTAAAATACAAGCAAATAAAGCTAACGTGATGGCAATACCCGTTTTTAAAATGCGAGCACCAAGTTTCATACCCTTAATAAGATCCTTTCTCTTGTCATAATGAATGTACAACATGATACTATACATTCATTACAATATGTTAGCAAGTGATATTTTAGTGACGTTAAAAGAAATTAGTGTTCATTTTATCCCGC
Source organism: Bacillus cereus group sp. MYBKT14-1 (assembly GCF_051915185.1). NCBI lineage: Bacteria > Bacillati > Bacillota > Bacilli > Caryophanales > Bacillaceae > Bacillus > Bacillus cereus group sp. MYBKT14-1. The sequence goes on from NZ_JBQAEF010000013.1 coordinate 103,106, forward strand.
TAATTGTGAGTAGTAAGATTCACGCCTCAAAATTCAGAAGCTGGATGCCGGTAAACGTCCGATTGTTGTAGGCTAATTAAAGTTTCACTTTATAATTTTTCCTAATTCCTTTTAAACATCAGTTTTTAGTAAAAAAACCTGCTGAATTTCAGCAGGTCTCAAATTGTTACTATAGATTACTATGAGAAGCGTACTTCGTCAATTTTTTCTTAATAATGAAAATTACTCTTTTTACTCTGTTGAGATAGATGGATCTGCCTGTTCTTTTTTCGGGATAATCTCAAAAAACTTGTTCTGTATATCATCTAATAAGGGTGTTAACAAAGCAACTTCCTCATATTGCTCGTGCTCGTTTAGTACACGAATATAGTCTAGCAATAATTCAGTTACATCTTTCAAACCATTTTTACTAATTGGTTGTAATGTAACATTTGCGCCTTTTGCGATTCTTCTTTTTAAGGCCTGTTCTGTTAAGCCTAAGTTTGAATCACGACGCAAATAAACAACACCGCCAGTCATGCCAGCGCAAATCCATGGACCAGGGTCACCTAAAACAAGCGCTCGCCCGTTTGTCATATATTCAAAAGCAAAACCTTTAATATTGGAGTATGCACCTATATTTCCTTGCTCTTTTTCACGGAGTGGTTTTGTTATTCTACCTCCAATTATCATGTCTGCCCCAGAAAGGCGAATGCCAGCGCGAGCATCAGCGTTCCCTTGTACGTATAGTGCCCCTTTTTGTGCACCATATCCAAATCCTTTTCCGACAGAACCGTTATAATATACTCCGTCTTTTCCTTTTGATTTCGTTATATAAATCCCACCACCAAAGGAAGTTTTACCAATGCCATCTTGTGCGCCGCCATTTACGTGTATAAATAAATTTTCACTATTGTAAGCACCTAACCCATTTCCGGGAATAGAACCATTCGTATACTTTAATGTAAGTGGTTCAAGTTGAGTAGCTTCATATAGTTTACTGCGAACGCGATAACATGATTCTAGACCACCCATAACGCGTTGCTCTACACCAACGCCTACCAATTCTTTTGAGTCAGCGGAATGAACTGTCTTAAATTGTTTTTCCGGTACGCCTTCTGTTGTTGTAACAGATGGATGTTCTATTATTTGTAGTAAATTACGTAAGTTTAATAAATTTTCGCCTCGAACTTGCTCTAATAAATCAGAACGCCCAACAATTGCTTGTAAATTTGTATAACCAAGCTGTCCTGTTAATCGTTTTAGTTCTACACCGAAAGAGGTGAATAAATTTAGCAGGCCAGCAACTGCGCTTTCTAATTCGCGTGGGACGAAGCGGCGTAACCCATGTTCTTTTGCTTGTGCTTCAGACTCGATTTGTGTCGCAATTCCAACATGGCAAGTATCTAGATGGCACCCACGGCAAGTAGTACAGCCGATTGCAATCATTGATAGTGTGCCAAATCCAATACGGTTTGCTCCGAGGAGCATGATTTTCAAGGCATCATTTACACTTCGAATACCACCATCTGCCCAAATCTCTACTTTATGTCTCATGCTTGCTTCTAATAAAGCGTTGTGAGCGGCTTTAACACCAATTTCTACAGGGAGACCTACATGCTGCAATGCGTGAATACGTGCAGCACCTGTTCCGCCATCGAATCCGCTAATGTTAATAAAATCAGCGCCAGCTTTGGCGATACCGACAGCAATTGTTCCGATATTAGGAACAACAGGGACTTTCACGGCTACTTTGGCAAGTTGATTAGCTGTTTTAATTTCTGTAATCATTTGAGCTAAATCTTCAATTGAATAAATATCATGGTTATTAGAAGGCGAAATTAAATCTGAGCCGATTGTCGCATTACGTGCTTCAGCGATTTTGGCTGTCACTTTTGAACCAGGTAAATGCCCACCTTCCCCAGGCTTTGCGCCTTGACCGATTTTGATTTCAATTAAGTTTGATGAGTTTAGTAGTTCGGCATTTACTCCAAATCGCCCAGATGCTACTTGTTGTCCACGTGTATGTGGATATTTTCCAATCATATCTTTAATTTCGCCGCCTTCACCGTTCAAGCTAATCATATTTAGCTGATCGGCTGCTTCTGCATATGCGCGAAAGGCAATTTCGTTTTGAGAACCAAATGACATAGAACTAATAATAAATGGTAAATTATGATTTTTGATGCCGATAGATACTTCTTCAGTTGGAACGACATGTTTTGTTTGTTTCGTTTGAACAAGGTGTCTGATTGCGATTGGATTATTCTCTTCTAGTTCACTTAACTTGTCACGGTAATCATCATAAGAATTTCCTTTTGCAACATCGCCGATTGCTTTCCAAATTCGCGGGAATATATGAAATGATTTTCGCATTCTAATTTTAGGATTGTTATAATCCTCTGCTCGTATTTTTGCATCTTCAACAAGTGATTCAAGTGAAAAGGCTAAATCATTTGAACCGAAGAAATTTGTAATCTGTAATATATTTGCGATTTCTTCATGTAATCCAATAGATGAATAGAGACGTCCGTAACCACGTAACTCATGAATTCCAATTGTTGAAATGACTTTTTCTAATCCTTTATTAAGTGCAGTATATAGATTCGTAATTGGTGTTTTTGTTCCATCATTTACAGTCGCGAATAATAAATATGGATTAATACCATCTGCTCCTAATCCATATAGCGTGACAATGTCATGTAAGGAGCGAAGAGCACCAGAACGTATAACGAGAGAACAATTGCGGCGTAATTTATTTTCACTTAATGCTTGATGTACTTTAGCAGTAACTAAATGTGGATCAATCCACAATCGTTCATTTAGATGGGCTTTTGCGTCATCTAATACTAGTAGGGAAGCGCCATTGTTAACAGCAGCTATCGCTTCAGAACTAATGCGGCTTAATGCGCATTGCAGAGTTTCTGACGAGCTGAATGTAGCAGAGATTGTGGCGATAGAGTTATGAGTCTTAAATAGCTCTATGAGTTGTTCGTACGTAATTGTGTGTAATTCCTCTGCAATAGGTTGTGCCACGCTGCCTTCTAAAATAATTGGTGAAAGCATTTCAACTACAAATGGCCGTTTTGCGCCGCTTAATAAACTTGGACGCTCTCCAAGTACAGTACGTGTAGAGAAGTGTTCAATTTCACGGTCACGGTCAATTGCAGGGTTTGTAACAACAGCTACACTTTCTTTAATAAAGTCAGCGATATTTCGTCTATCAGTATCGAGTGCGGCAAGTGGTGAGTCATGCCCAAGTGAGCGTATTGGCTCAACGCCTTTTGTTGCCATCTGTTCAAGAAGTTGAATATGTTCTCGGTCCCATCCGAAAGCGACGTATTGTTTCGTTTCAACTTGAACAGAATCACATAGCCCTTGGATTTTTTTCGTTTCAGGGATAGATAAATTTAAATGGTAATTGGTAGTATCAATTCGCTTTTTAAAACGGTTATATACTTGGATTTGATATTTGTCATATTCATAAAGAACAAGTTCATCTTGTTCATTCCATTTTAATCCGACTTTTTCTCCAGGAGCGAGTGGTTTTGGTTCTGCTACATATTTAGTTGGTGATACAACTCCAGGTTCAGAAGAGAAAATATAAGAGCGCTCTGTCTCTACTTTCCATACTGGGCGTAATCCAAGGGAATCAACGCTGAAAACAGCTTCATCTTTAAAACGGGAAATGATGCCAGCTGGTCCTTGTGCAAAATGTCCCCATGCTTCACGTATATACGTATATAAATCTTGTAAAGGTGTTTTATAAAGTTTAATTTCATTAATAATTGGTGGGAATAGAATTTCCATTGCTTCAAATAAGCTGTAGCCGTATTGAACAAGTAGGGTTTCTAAGGTGCGGTTTAAATCTTGAGAGTCACTGCCTCCTGCAGTAAGTGGTACATCAATCATTTCAGCTTGATCGCGTAATTTCGCAATTGTGTTAATTTCACCATTATGTCCGAGAATGCTAAATGGTTGTACACGAAAAAAATTAGATAATGTATTAGTAGAGTAGCGATTATGTCCTAATGTCATAGTTGAAGCGATAAGCGGATGTTGTAAATCATTATAGTAGGCAACAAGCGTATCACCAGCACCTAGAACTTTATATACAACATGATCATGACTTAATGAAGCAACATGAATTGCTTCATTTTCCTCTATTTTTATTGTGACAGAAAATAATGTTTGCTCAATATTTATAATTTCGTTTTCTGCGATAAGGGCAACTTGCCAAAATAAAGGTTCTTCTTGTTTACCAAGTGGACCGAGCGCATCTGAGTTTGTTGCATCGTCACTTTCGAAAATAATAGTAAAGTTTTTGTTGTTTAATTGCGTACGAATATAATCTTTTAAGGCAGTAATGTTTTCTTTTTTATTTAGAAAAAAATGTCCAACGATAAAGTGGGGATGATCCACAATCGTTGGATTATATCCGCTACTTTTTAGTTTTTCATTCCAAAGTGTTTTTGGTATATCAATGTGAATGCCGATGCCATCGCCCTCGCCATTAATGAAACCAGCTCTATGATTCATTTTGACGAGTGATTGTATGCAAAGGTCAATGTTTTCTTTTGTAGCAATTTTTCGTTTCTCCATAACGGAAACGATTCCACACGCATCATGTTCTGCATTTCTATAATCTCGAAATAAAGACGGTGTCCATGTATTTTTTTTATTGAGCATCCGTCAATCCCCCCTCTTGTAAAAGTTAGAATAATCTTACTATTTAAGGCGCAAATCACCTTGTACACAGAGATAGTAATGCTGTAAAAGAATATAAAACAGATAATTATGAATAATTATACTATTAATACGTAATTTATGAAATAGAAAAAAGGAAAAAAGAAAGGTGAGCTTTCTTTTTTCCTTTTAATGACGGGATTATTTATTGTCTGCTAGGGCAGCAAATGCTCTGCCGACAGCTTCGATTGTATATTCAATATCTTCTTTTGTATGTTCTGTAGTTAAGAACCATGCCTCGTATTTAGAAGGTGCTAAGTTAACTCCTTCTTGAAGCATAAGCTTGAAGAATTTACCGAACATTTCACCGTCTGTATCTTGTGCGGCATCGTAATCTTCAATTGTATTAGTTGTGAAGTATACAGTTAAAGCCCCTTTTAGACGATTTAATGTAATGTCGATATTATGTTTCGCTGCTTGCTCTAAAATTCCTTTTTCAAGCATTGCACCAAGTTCATCTAATTTCTCATAAAGCCCTTCTTGTTGAAGTACTTCTAGACAAGCGATACCTGATGCCATAGAAGCAGGGTTTCCTGCCATTGTACCAGCTTGGTATGCAGGTCCAAGCGGAGCAACTTGTTCCATAATTTCTTTCTTACCACCGTAAGCACCGATTGGTAAGCCGCCGCCAATAACTTTACCAAGCGCTGTTAAGTCAGGTGTAACACCAAGTAAGTCTTGAGCACCGCCGTACATAAAGCGGAAAGCAGTAATAACTTCATCATAAATTACTAGTGCGCCAGCTTCGTGAACAAGTTCATTCACTTTTTCAAGGAATCCAGGTTTAGGCTCTACAATACCGAAGTTTCCAACGATCGGTTCTACAAGGATAGCTGCTACTTCATGACCCCATTTATCTAAAGCTTCTTTTAAAGTTTCTACATTGTTAAATGGAACGGTAATAACTTCTTGTGCGATACTTTGTGGTACGCCAGCTGAGTCAGGAGTTCCTAAAGTAGAAGGGCCAGATCCAGCTGCCACAAGTACTAAATCAGAATGACCGTGGTAACAACCAGCAAATTTCATGATTTTTGTGCGACCTGTATAAGCACGAGCAACACGAATCGTTGTCATCACTGCTTCTGTACCAGAGTTTACGAAACGGACTTTATCTAATGCAGGCATTGCTTCTTTTAACATTTTTGCGAATTTTACCTCTAGCGCTGTTGGTGTTCCATAAAGTACCCCATTTTCAGCAGCTGTTGTAATTGCTTTTGTTATATGCGGATGAGCATGTCCAGTAATAATAGGACCGTATGCTGCTAAATAATCGATATATTTATTTCCGTCTACATCCCAGAAATAAGCGCCTTTCCCACGTTCCATAGCAACAGGAGCGCCGCCGCCAACTGCTTTAAAAGAACGAGAAGGACTGTTAACACCGCCAACGATATGCTCTAAAGCTTCTTTATGTAATGCTTCTGACTTTGTGAAATTCACTACAATTCATCTCCTTACAAAAATCTATGTATTATTCTAACATGTTTTTCGAAAAGACGTATTGTTTGTGATAGCGAAGGCAGTTGGGTAAACTATTCGTTGTGACATTTAGGAGGGGGGTCCGATTATGAAATCGGTAATTGAGGTACAAGGGTTACGTAAAGAGTTTACAGCCTATTCAAGTCGTCCGGGCTTAAAGGGTGCATTTCGCGATTTATTAAATCGTAATTATAAAATAGTACCAGCAGTAAATGATGTATCTTTTACTGTAAAGCAAGGTGAAATGGTTGGTTATATCGGTGAGAACGGTGCTGGTAAATCAACAACAATTAAAATGCTTACGGGGATTTTAACTCCGACATCAGGGCAAATCACAGTAAATGGAATGAACCCACATAAACAAAGAGAAGAATTTGTAAGAACAATTGGTGTTGTTTTTGGACAGCGTTCGCAACTTTGGTGGGATATTGCAGTACAAGAATCGTTTCGTTTATTAAAGAAAGTGTATGGTGTATCAGACGCTCAGTATAAGGAGCATATGGAGCACGTAATTGAAACGTTAGATATAGGGCCCTTATTAGATAAACCAGTTCGAAAATTATCTCTTGGTCAAAGGATGCGTTGTGAATTAGCGGCAGCCTTAATTCATAATCCACCGTTATTATTTTTAGATGAGCCAACAATTGGGTTAGATGTACTTGTGAAATTGAAAATACGTGAATTTTTAAAAGAAATGAATGAACGTTATAAAACAACAATTTTATTAACAACACACGATATTACTGATATTGAAGCTTTATGTGAGCGCGTTATCATGCTGGATGAAGGAAATATTATGTATGACGGTTCTTTAAATAATCTTCGTACGCAGTGGGGAGCGGAGAAGGAAATTCACTTTCAGTTTGTTGCACCAGTTTCCTATCAGGCTTTATCAATGGTTATGCCAGATAATCATGTCGTTTGGTCGAAAGCAAAAGAGGAAAATGCATGGGTTGCAAAAATTCCGAATGAAGAAGTTATTATTTCAATGCTTATTTCTAAAGTAGTACAAGCCTTTCAAATTAAAGATTTAAAAATTAACGAAGTGTCTACAGAGGAAATTATTCGTAACATTTATGAAGAGGGTATTACGCATGGGTAAGTATATTGAAATGATTCGAATTCGCTTTTTAATGATGCTTGCGTATCGTACAAATTACTATAGCGGGATTTTAATTTATACGATTAATATCGGTGCTTACTATTTTTTATGGCAAGCAATTTATAGCGGAAAAGAGAATATTGAAAGTTTATCTATTTCGCAAATGACCACGTATATCGCAATCGCGTGGATGGCACGTGCCTTCTATTTTAATAATATAGATAGGGAAATTGCGATGGAGATCCAAGAAGGACGTGTGGCTGTAGAATTAATTCGTCCGTATAACTATTTGGGAATGAAAGTTATGCAAGGTCTTGGCGAGGGAATATTCCGTTTTGCCTTCTTTTCCATTCCAGGCATGGTTATCGTTACGTTATTATTTTCGTTGCAAATTACAACAAATTTTCAAACTTGGTTATATTTCTTCTTATCTTTAATATTTAGTTTTATTATTAATACACAAATTAATTTAATGACGGGAATGCTTACGTTTTTCCTATTTAATAATAGTGGGATTATGTATGCAAAACGCGTTGTTATTGATTTATTTTCAGGTCTATTATTACCAATTAGTTTTTATCCGCTATGGGCCCAAAAAGCAATGATGTTTTTACCGTTTCAGGCTATTAGTTATATTCCAAGTATGATTTTTTCTGAAGGTATACAGGGGAGTAAGTTGTATGAGGCTTTAGTATTTCAAGTGATTTGGGCGATTGTACTTATTATTCCAATTGTACTCATGTGGAGAACGGCGAGAAAACGTCTAATTGTACAAGGGGGATGATGAGATGCTATATATAAACTTATTTTTACAATATGCAAGTCAATATATAAAAACAAAATTGGAGTATCGAGGCGATTTTATCGTTGGTTTACTTTCTGATTTATCGCTTCAAGCAGTTAATTTAATATTTATTCTCGTTGTATTTGGGCATACACAAGCATTGAAGGGATGGAGTCGAGAAGAAGTAATCTTTATTTATGGTTTCTTTTTAGTACCATTTGCCATCTTTTCAGCTTTCTTTAATATATGGGATTTTAATGATCGATACATTATTAAAGGGGAGATGGATCGTGTATTAACGCGGCCGATCCATAGCCTATTTCAAATTATATTAGAAAGAATGGAACTTGAATCTTTAATTGGAGCTATTACAGGGATTGTTGTAATGGGATATGCAGCTGTGGAGTTACAATTATCTTTTTACTGGTATGATTTCTTCTTATTTATATTGATGGTAGGAGGAGGAGCACTTGTATATGGAGGGATATTTGTTACGCTGGCGAGCCTTGGTTTTTGGTCGGATGCGAAAAGTTCAATTATGCCTCTTATGTATAACATAGGTAATTACGGGCGCTATCCTGTTAATATTTATAATCGTGTAATTCGTTTCATTTTAACGTTTGTTTTACCGTTTGCGTTTGTTGGAGTATATCCAGCGGCATACTTTTTAAGAAAAACAGAATGGAATAGTTATGCATTTGCGACGCCAATTGTTGGTGTTATCTGTTTTACGATTGCAATTACCCTCTGGAACCAAGGGGTAAAAAGGTATCGTGGCGCGGGTAATTAATTATAGAAGCTTGTTCGTTTCTAAGGGATAAATCAGTTCTCCACCTCATACATATAAAATGAGGTGGAGGACATGTTATGGGGATTTATTCTATTAATTGCAGCAATCGCTATTTTGAAAAGTGTCCAATTATTATGGAGTTCCTATTCAGATTCAACGCGTTTTTTTTCGCTCTATAATTTGGCCACATTATTTTTAATCTATACAACAGTACTAATTGCATTTGGATTAAGTTACGTTGTATTAGAGGAAATGGGTTTTGCAGTTTTGAAAGAGGACGGAGAAAGTTTGAACGCTCATTCTTTTCAACTCGTCGAAGTTTGTTTATATTTTAGCGCAGTTACTTTATTGTCTGTTGGATATGGTGACATATCTCCGATTGGAATTGGGCGATGGATTGCAATCGCAGAAGCGCTAATTGGATATACACTCCCTTTTGCTTTTGTGATGAGGTCTGTAATAGACAATGAAAAATAAGGAAGCATTTGTTATAGTAAAGGAAAAGAGTAGGAGTGATAACTATGATTACAGTAGGAGAAATGGCACCAGAATTCACATTAGAGGGAAGTAACGGAGAAGAAGTTCGCCTAGCTGATTTCCGCGGTAAAAATGTAGTTCTCTATTTTTATCCGAAAGATATGACGCCAGGATGTACAACTGAAGCATGTGATTTTCGTGATGCGTATGGAGTATTTCAAGAGAAGGATACGGTTATTCTTGGAGTAAGTCCTGATTCAGCGAATAGACATTTGAAATTCATTGAGAAACATGAATTGCCATTTACACTTTTAGTAGATGAAGATCATAAAGTAGCAGAGTTATACGATGTTTGGAAGTTAAAAAAGAACTTTGGGAAAGAGTATATGGGAATCGAGCGTTCTACATTCCTTATTAATAAAGACGGTGAACTTGTAAAAGAGTGGCGTAAAGTGAAAGTGAAAGGACATATTGAGGATGTTCTTTCTTATATAAAATAAATCTACATTGGAGATAAAATATGCAGAAACAAGGCAAGTGTCTATACATATTTTACTGCCTTACATAAAGTGGAAGTGTAGGGCATACCTCCTCAGATGATAGTATTCCAAGTGCGATTATGTCGCACTTTTTTCTATGGAATATATGAAGAAAAAAGGGAAAGATACATAAAAACAAGTCCTGAATATAAAAATAAACTACATACTTATAGTAGAAATATTGACGATTTATAAGAAAAGGAGTACACTCTTTATAAGAATTATAAAATAATAATCCGTATAGAATCGGGGTGCATGACGGTGGTCAAAGAAGAATTAAAAGAAGCGCTAGAAATGCTGAAAAATACGGGTGTACGCATTACTCCACAGCGTCATGCTATTTTAGAGTACCTTGTGGAATCAATGACGCACCCAACAGCGGATGATATTTATAAAGCATTAGAAGGTAAGTTTCCAAATATGAGTGTTGCAACTGTCTATAATAACTTACGTGTGTTTAAAGAGGTTGGACTTGTAAAGGAATTAACTTATGGAGACGCTTCAAGTAGATTTGATTATGTTACAAGTCAACATTATCATGTGATTTGCGAAAAATGTGGTAAGATTGTTGATTTTCCTTATGGAGGCTTGGAAAAGCTGGAAGAGGAAGCTGCGAAAACGACAGGCTTCGTTATCAATAGTCATCGCTTAGAAATTTATGGCGTTTGTCCAGAGTGTCATAAGGCGTAATATATAATAAAGAAAGAGGCTGACGGCTATACGTCAGCCTCTTTCTTTATTATATAAGGATTAGCGTGAGGTTAATCGGGATTTACAGTGCTAAGTTAGTAAGAAGGGTTAGATAAAAGTTTGTCGAATTTACTTTGTATTGGTGGAAATGAATTCTTGGAGGGGACATTTTGAAGAAATATGAGATTAAAAATAACATTCCAACATTGGAAGAATATAAATATTTATGTGATTCTGTGGGATGGACTAACTATATGAACTTTGAGGTGGCGGAAATATCACTTCAAAATTCGATTTACTGTATAACAGTCAAGGATAATAATCAAATCATCGGTATGGGGAGAATTGTTGGTGATGGGGCTATCTATTTCTATATTCAAGATATAGTGGTTCATCCAGAGTATCAAAAGAATGGTATTGGAAAGAAAATAATGAATACTTTAGTAGAATACTTAAATGGGAATGCTCCAGATAAAGCATTCATTGGTTTGTTTGCGTCGCAAGGTAAAACATCATTCTACGAAAAATATGATTTTAAAGATTATTCGCCTAATATGACAGGGATGTTTACTGTTATTTCGAAAAAATAGGTGTAATAAATTTAATAAAACAATTAAAAAGTTGATTTTTTAAGAAATCAACTTTTTAATGAGTTGAAACGTTTGTAGTTTTGCAAATTCGTATTTCCCTTGATACTTATGATTTATAACTCTTCTTATTATACTTTTCATCAAATTCTTTTCCTTCTAGATCTCGATCTAGTGTTAAAGGTTGATTGCAGTGCATACATGCATCGACACGGCCGAGCATTTTGGTTGGCTTATCACAGCTTGGACAAATAATTTGGATAGTCTTAGTAGATAACATACCAATCCAAAAGTAAACGACAGTGCTAGCGATAACAGCTAAAAAGCCAACCATCATAAACGTTGTCATAATAATAATGTTTTCGCGGAAAAAGACACCTAAGTATGCAATGAAGAGGCCGATAAATACTAAACTTAATGCAAAGGTCCGGATTTTATTGATTTTGTTTGAATACTTAATGCTCATTCTCACCACGCTCCTATACTAATAATATAACATAAAATTTAGAATTTTCACTCTCGTGTAAATTGATAAAGAGGTAAGATATGAAATGAATAGGAGGGGAGCCAAGAATGAATGGATGCTATAATGATTTTTACAGCGGTTTTTAAGTTTTTAACGGGATGTGAAATTTTTTTATAAAAAGTATTGACCCTGTATATACTGCATGATATATTAATAACCGTCGCTGATGCGGAAACGCAGAAAACGACAAAAAAGAAATTAAAAAACTTAGTTGACATTGAAAAATGAAGATGTTAACATAAGGAAGTCGCAAATGAGCGACTAAGTAGTTCTTTGAAAACTGAACGAAACAAACAACGTGAAACGTCAATTTTTATTTTAGATGCTAGACAAACTAACTTTATTGGAGAGTTTGATCCTGGCTCAGGATGAACGCTG